>VXRG01000050.1 GCA_009838625.1 Caldilineaceae bacterium SB0664_bin_27 | reverse complement strand
CTTCTCTCCCAATCTCCCTATCAGTATAGCTCACCCCCATTTTGGACTGCACCCGATGAACGGGGGATGCTGAGACGGCATGAATGTGCGGTATAATGGGGAGCGCGCAGGCTGCAGAAGCCAATATGCAGTTTCAGTATCGCTCTTTCAGTCGATCTGTCTATTCTTCGCGACATCGGTGACCCGAACTGATAGAGCACACTCAACGAGTAGGGGCGCGTGAACTCATTTCAGTGGAGGAACTATGACTTACAGAGTCGCAATCATTGGACATACCGGACAGGGAAATTACGGCCACAATGTCGACGAAGCCTTTGTCGGTGTCGAGGGCGCCGACATCGTTGCTCTCGCTGACCCCGACGACGCGGGCCGCCAGCAGGCGCTCGAACGCACGGGTGCGGCCAAGGGGTATTCCAACTACCGGCAGATGCTTGAGGAAGAGCGCCCCGACATCACCGTGATCGCCACACGTGAGATCGGCGATCACTATGAGCTGGCGATGGCCGCCGCCAACACCAATACCCACATCTATATCGAAAAGCCGGTCGCCGCCTCGCCCGCCCAGGTCGACGAGATGGTGGCTGCCTGCGAGAGCAACGACAAACTGCTCATCGTCGCCTGCCCATGGCGCGGCCATCCTCCCATCCAGCATGTCGCCATTCCGCTCATCAAGGGAGGCAAGATCGGCGAACCCCGCCTCGCCCGCATCCACGGCATGAACGGGCATGAAGGGGGCAACCAGCTGTTCCTCGATCTATACCCCCACTTCTTTGACTTTCTGTGGCAGATCTGGGGCCAGCCTGTCTGGTGTCACGCCCATATCACGCAGGACGGTCGCGACGCTACGCCGGACGATCTCATGCAGGGCTCAGAGGGGATGGGCCTGGTCGCCGGCAACGGCATTCGCGCCTATTACGTTTTCGAGGACGGCTTCGCCGCCGACTTTGAATCCTACGAAGGCGACCATAAGGAACGCCCCTACCGCATCGACATCCACGGCACGACAGGTACGCTCTCGCTGCCGGGTCCAATGAGCAACCAGCCCGATATCTACTACCATCCGCTGGTTAGTCCGGGACTTTTCAACGATGAACGCTGGCAAGTGATTCCGTCCGACCCACCGCCCGATGATCACAAATGGGTCAAGGCGCACCACAGGATGGCCCGCTCAATGATTGACAAGCTCAATGGTCGCGAGCCGGCGTTTCCTCTTCTTGAGGGCCGAACCGCCCGCCGCCATCTCGAGTGGGCGATGGCCGCGCACGCTTCGCATATCGCCGGGGCACGCGTTGCCCTGCCTTTGACCGATCCGCACAACCCGTTTGACTCCTGGCGCTGACGCGGCAGTTCGGCTGCCCGGACGGGAGAAGATTGCTCAATGCGCCCTGTTGGAACCGGGCGCAACAGGAGAGAATCCAATGCAACCATTTCTTGATTCAACTGACTTCCTGGACGATGGCGGCGAACTGCACAGACGGATGGAGCGGGACGGCTACTTGTTCATCCGCGGTTTACTTCCCGTCGCGGTCGTCGAAGAGCTGCGAATGCAGATACTTGAAATTGCGCGCGCTGCCGGTTGGGTCCAGCCGGGCAGGCCGCTGGCAGACGCGGTCGCCGACCTGAACCGATTCTGTGTCGAACCGGAGCCGGAATACATGCAGAAGTATCATGCCATGTATAAGCTGCCAGAGTTCCACGCCATCCAGCATCACTCCAACCTGACAGGTCTATTCGAGCGCATGTTTGACGAGCCGGTCCTGCCGCACCCCCGCATCATAGGGCGGACGATCTTTCCCCAGCGAGAAGCCTTCACCACGCCGCCTCACCAGGACTTCATCCCGATTCAGGGTACTGCCGAAACGTATACGGCTTGGATTCCACTTGGAGATCTACCCACCGAACTGGGGGGCTTGCAGGTGGCGTCCGGGTCGCATAAGCGCGGCGTATATGATTTCCAGCCGGCGATGGGGGCGGGAGGACTGGAGGTACTCGACCCGCTCGACGGCACCTGGGCGTACAGCCCGTTCAGGGTGGGAGACGTGCTCATTTTCCACAGCTTAACGGTTCACAAGGGTATGCCGAACAGTTCGGACCGGTTGCGCATGTCGATGGATGCACGCTATCAGAGAGCCAGCGAACCAATTGCGCCCGGCAGCCTTCAACCGCACAGCCAGCCCAGTACGTGGGAGGAGGTCTACGCGGGCTGGCCCGACCTGGACCTCAAATACTATTGGCGCAAATGGGATCTTGAAGTGAGCGAATACGACAACAGCTACCATGACAAGCGGGACGAGATGGCGATAAAGATGGCCAAAGAAGGGGATACGCGGGCCATCTCAACGCTCCAACGTATCGTCGCCCGCAACGAGAACCCGGACAAGCGCAGGGAAGCCGAGGAGTTGCTCGCGGCGCTGCAAGAGCCTGCGGACGCATAGAGTTGCTATTTTCCCTGAGAGAAACAAGAGGCGCCAGACAGTATCGTAGAACAGCCGACCGGCAGGTTCGAATCGTTTTGGAGATACCTGCCGAAAATCGTCAAGTTGCAGGGCGGGCCCGATGAGGGCCTGTCCCGGCGCCCGGAATGCGCTGGGTAGACGGGGCGTTTCTTCGCCCGCAACCAGGTCGGTTTTGACGATGGATGACGTGAACAAAGAGTGGATAACGGAGGAGACTGAGTTCGACGGGTCGCCCGAAACGGTCTGAGTGCAGTCGACAGCCAGCGGTATGTTGTCGAGGATACTGATGTGGTCAGATCTTACGTGCGTGCAGGACGCGAGTCGCGTAGGGTCAGGCCCCCGCGCCAAAGCCTTTGATCAGATTTGCCCGTCGAATTCGATATGCGTTATACTTTTGTACAGCTTCGGGGAGTAGCGCAGCTCGGTAGCGCGCTTCGTTCGGGACGAAGAGGTCGGAGGTTCAAATCCTCTCTCCCCGACTTAATCGCAGTGGGGTCAAGTTGTCACCTTCCTGTCTGACCTCGGCGGTCCGAATACTCTGCCAATTGATGTACGTTTTGTAGCTTGCCGTCGGGACAGGTTATTCTGCGACGGCATTTTTTGTCCCGTAGCAGTATTTGGGGACGGAAGCGGCAGCGGCGCCGTTTTGAAGGGCACAGCGGTGTCCAAAAACAGAAATGGATAGCCGGGTCAACTCCTGTTCCTCATTGACCGAGCGCGATATCGCGCTACTGTATCGGATCGAAGCCGGTCTGGCCATCACTGCCGACGTCAGCCGTTCTGACGTCATGCTCTGCTGTCTGATGGATCCCCAGGACGATTTCCTCTCCAACATTGAGTTTTACAAGTCACCGGCAATGCAACAGGGCCCATTTGGCCAGATCCTGGTCGCCCGGCACGCGGCGCCACATTCACTATCCTCCATCTATCGGGACGACATGACCGGGCGCACTTACACGTTTAACGCCCAACCAACGGTTCATCGAGCCTTGATGGAAGACAGCAGAAACAGGATGGCCGAGAGTAAGATTCCCCCCGAACGCACCAGCAGCGGCGCTCCGGTCATTCAGCAGGTGTACACAGTTCACAACGCTGTCAATCAGGCGATTGCGGCCTTGCTCATTGAGACAAACATGATTGAGTATGAACGGCACCGGCGCCGTGATCGGAGCTTCCGCCATGCCGTGCGCTGGCTGCAAAGGATGGCAGTGAAAGGCGAGATTGAGACGGGGGGAATCTCGGGTGGGTTCGGCAGCCTGGACGGTATCTATCTGGTAGATGAACAGTTCTGCATCAGCTACATGAGCGGCATCGCCATGAATTTGTTTCGCTCAGTCGGTCGTGTTGCCGAAATGCGGGGTGCGCCGATTTCCGAACTGGAAGAGCAGGACGAAGAGATAGTAGGCCAGGCGATGCAGGCCAACTGCTGTGTACAGATGCGATACGAGAGCGAAGACGGTCGCGTATGGGTGCGCACTGCAGTTCCACTGCGCGCGCCACGCGGCAGCCTGTTCTTGATGCGAAGGCACATGCGCCGCCGCCTGCCGTGGACGAATTCTGTAGCGACAGAGGACGCGCCACAGGTCGATGGTGTATTGGTGCTGGTGCAGAATGCAACGGAGACTGTGCAGCGCGAGCGCGAACTCAAAGTTAAATCGGCAATGATCCAGGAAGTGCATCACCGGGTAAAGAACAATTTGCAGACCATTGCAGCTATCCTGCGGATTCAAAGCCGGCGATACCAGGGCGAGGAAGCCAAACAGCAACTGACCGACGCGGTCAACCGGATCCTGAGCATGTCGGTGATTCACGAGTATCTGAGCCAGGACGAACACCGCCCGATCAATATCCGCGACGTATGCCAGCGCATCCTGGGACAAGCCCAACAGGTTGCAGTGAACCCGGGGCAAGAGGTAGAGATTGCCATGGAGGGGCCGAATATCCGTCTTCCAGCCAGCCAGGCCACCGCCTCTGCGCTCGTTGTCAACGAACTGCTGATGAACGCAATGGAACACGGTTTGCGGGACCGACATAAGGGCGAAATTCGCATCGGGCTGGAAGACCTGGGGGACGAAGTACGCATAACGCTGCTGGACAACGGGCTGGGGCTGCCTTCCGACTTCGACCCTGATGAGAGCCGCAGTCTGGGGTTGCAAATCGTATATACGCTTGTCACCGATGACTTGAAGGGCAAACTGCAATTTGAACAGGTGACCGGCGACGTCAGTGGCGCTGCCGAAGGAACACGTGCAATTGTTACTTTTCCAAAACGTTCGATCAACATAGAATCTGTCGTAGCGTAACGGATGCGGCGGGCGATCTTCTTTCAGAGGACTGAAGAACCACCGGTCACTGAAAACGAACCTCTGGCCGCCGGCATTTTCGCCAACCGCCGACTCCGAATCCTTGGCATGTGGCGACCAGGAAAGGGATAGATCGTGGAGCGTACGCGCATAATCATTGCCGATGACGAATCCCTCATTCGGATGGACCTGCGGGAGATGCTCACCAACCTGGGCTATCTGGTCGTAGGCGAAGCGGGGGACGGTCAGAGCGCCATCAACCTCTGTTTGGAACTTCGGCCTGACATCGTGATCATGGACATCAAGATGCCGGACGTGGATGGCATTGAGGCTGCCCGCGTCTTGACGCAGGAGCGCCTCGCCCCGGTGCTTCTGTTGAGTGCATACAGTCAGCAGGAGCTGGTTCAACGCGCCAAGGAAGCCGGCGTAACCAGTTATCTGGTCAAACCATTCCGTGAAAGCGATCTGACTCCTGCAATCGAAGTGGCCCTGGCGCGTTTCGGCGAGTTTCGGACTTTGGAAAGTGAGATTGTTGACTTGAAGGAGACTCTCGAAACACGAAAAGCGGTTGAGCGCGCAAAGGGCATTCTGATGCAGCTTCAGAATATGAACGAGGCAGAAGCATTTCGACGTATTCAGAAGATGAGTATGAACAACCGCAAGCCCATGAAAGCTGTGGCAGAAGCGATTATTCTTGCCCATCAGGCCGGTGAATAGCCAGGCACTTCCCCCCAGGGCCGATCATTGGAGTGAACGGTCACGAACGACTGCCCGACTATGAAACCTTCCGATGGCGCGCCGGTTGAGCCGCGACTTTCCATTATCATGCCGGTTTACAACGAAATCGGCACACTCGAGGAGATTATTCGCCGGGTGCGCGCGGTCGACCTCACCGTCAATGCCGATGGCGCAACTGACCTGAACGGCGGGCCAACCCGTTTGGAAAAGGAAATCATCATCGTTGATGACGGCTCCACGGACGGAACGCGGGATATTCTGGCCCGCCTACAAAGGGATGAGCCGGAAGATCTGCGTATCATCTATCATGAACGGAACGGGGGCAAGGGCGCGGCCTTGCGCACGGGTTTTGAGGCGGCGACCGGTGCGATCTACGTCGTGCAGGACGCCGACCTCGAATACAATCCTGGAGACTATGTCAGACTTCTGGCGCCGATTCTGGCGGGACGCACCGATGTCGTCTACGGGAGCCGCTTTCTCGGCGGCCCGCGTGCGGCCATGAGCCTTTCCCATACGTTAGGAAACAAAGGCGTCACCTGGTTTACAAATTTTCTTTACGGCACGGTCCTGACCGACATGGAGACCTGCTATAAATGCTTTCGGCGGGACGTAATTGAAGGGATGACCCTCCACAGCCAGAGGTTCGAGATCGAAGCTGAGCTGACGGCCAAAATCCTCAAACGCAAATACCCAATCGTCGAGACGCCCATCAGTTATAACGGGCGCCAGTTCCATGAAGGCAAGAAACTTACCTGGCGGGACGGGTTTACGGCCATTGCTGCGCTCATCAAGTATCGATTCAGCGACTGACCACCGGTGGAAATTCGTTTGCGGTGTTTCTGATCAGTAGCCGCTGCAGTACGGTACGCCGCTTCCTACTGCCCCTGGCGGCCGCATCGATCCTGGCCCTCTTCGTCCTGCTGCTCTTTTACCGCCTCCTCTTTACAGATCGAGTACTGGCCAGCGGCGACATCCTCCACTACTTCTATCCCTACCGCGACTACGCGGCCGCCTCCCTGCGCGCGGGTCGAATTCCCCTTTGGAACCCATATATTTTTATGGGTGCGCCATTCCTTGCCAATCCGCAGGCCGCGGCTCTTTATCCCTTACACTGGCCGCTGAGCTGGCTTCCTGTGACGCGGCAACTCTACTGGAGCGGCGCCATCCATGCCTGGATCCTGGCACTGGGCGGCTGCGTGTTGATGCGGCGTTGGGGAGCAGGGTGGCTGGCCGCGGTCAGCACCGGAGTAGTGCTGGCGGGGAGCGGTTTCTACGGCGGATTGCTGGGGCACATCAATCAGATGAACGGCGCAGCCTGGCTGCCCTGGCTCCTGTGGGCGTTGGAAGGGAGGTGGGCGGCGGAGGAAAGAGTGAAGAGAAGTGAGGAGAGAGAAGGGGTTACCGGCTATTCGCGTCTTGCCTCTCTTAGCTCCAGGTACGGGGCTTTGCTTCTGCCCTTTGCCTTGTTTGTGGCGCTCACTCTGCTTGCCGGTCACACACAGACGACCTACATAAATCTGTTCGGTGTGGGCGCCTGGCTGCTGGCGACGAGCCTACGGGCGTATTCGTACGGATTTCGCCTCCTCGCTGCCTCATTCTTCATCTATGTCCTGGGGGTCCTGTTGGGCGCCCTGCTCGCTGCCGCCCAGCTGGTGCCAACGTTGGAACTGAGTCAGCTGGGGCTGCGGAGCGGCGGACTCAGCTACGTGGATGTGACCAGCTTCAGCTTGCGGCCGCTGATGTTGCATTGGACACTGCTGCCCTCTTACGGCCTGCGGGATCTGAGTGTAGTCTTTTCCACGCTCGGCTACACCGAGTTTGTCGCCTATGTGGGCGTAGTGGGGCTGCTTCTGGCCCTGATCGCGGTGGTCAGTCGTTTGCGGCCGGTGGCTGGGAGGCGACCATGGTCGTTCGGTCACTGGCCTTTGGACGCTCAGTGCGGCCTCTTCCTCGCGGGGCTGGGCATGTTTCTGGCGCTGGGACGCTGGAACCCTTTTTCACTCCTCTTCTATTCCCTGGTGCCCGGCTTTGATCTGTTCCGCACGCCGGCCCGCTGGATGATGCTCTATACGCTGGGCATGGCTGTGCTGGCAGGGGCCGGGACGGAGTGGCTTTGGGGCAGGTTGAAGGCCGCCAACGGTGGGAGAGCGGTCGCGCAGCGATTGTCACGCGCTGGCGGTGCTGCGCTGCTTACGATCCTGGCGCTCGATCTGTTGTTGGCCGCGCGTGCTCTGCCGCACACGCAACCGACCGCGCCCCAGGCCGTTTACGACGTTCGGACCGCGTCTGCCCATCTGCTAACGGAGCCGCAGCGAGAACTCCATCCGGCGGCCGCGGGGCGGCTGCTGAGCATCAGCGACCTCACGTTCGACCCGGGAGATATGCCAGATTGGCGGCGCATCCTGCGCGGCGGAGCGCGCCCACAGCTGAGCGAGGCCGTCTTCGAGGAGTTCATCATTGCGCTCAAATCCCAGGAGATTCTGGCGCCGAACCTGTCTCTGCTGTGGCGCATCCCTACTGTGGACGGATTCGACGGCGGCGTGCTTCCTCTGATGCGCTACAACGCCTTCTTGTCGCTGCTCATTCCGCCGGAAGAACTGGTGCCGGACGGTCGCGTGCGCGAGCAGTTGCGGTCAGTTCCATCCGCCGGCACTCTCGAATTGATGGACGTTCGTTTTGTGATCACCGACAAGGTTCGTGATGTATGGTACGACGACATCTATTACGACCGCCAGATCGGGGCTACTCTCGATGTAAAGGGTCCCGGGGACTCGAATGGAGTCGGAGCTCGGCTGACGGTAGACGCGCCGCACAGTTTCGAGGCAACCGCGGTGGAAGTCGTCGGTTTCGTGACGGCGGACTCGGAGACGATTCAGTCGGAAGTCGCCAATCTGCCCTTGGCGGAAGTGACGGCCCTGATTGGAGGTGAGCGTCATGCCATCGGCAGACTTCTCACGGGCAGCCAGGCAGGCAGCTTCAATGTGGCTGTTGGTCCAGCGGCGACGGCAACTGGAAGAGATGCGCCTGTCATCTATCAGGAAGGGGAGACCGGACAGCAGGAGTACCTGGCCCGCTTTACGCTGACGGAAGCCGCCCGTCTGGACGCGCTGGAGATCGATCTGGTAGAAAGCACTGCAGCCGCCCAGCTGGCGGTTCAGGCGGTGACGCTGGTTGACGAGCGTACGAAGACGTTCGTGCCTCTGCTACCCAGCGACCGCGGCCGCTTTCGGCGCGTACACAGCGGCGACGTCAAGATTTACGAGCGGTTGGGAGGCAGTGGCCGGGTGCAACTGATCGGGACAGTTCGGCCGGCGACATCGCTGGACGAGGCGGTAAGGCTGTTGCGTGATTCCGATGTGATGAATGCCTCTCAGGCTTCTGCGGTTGTCGAGACCAGCGCCGAATCGGCGGCCGCCTGGGGCCTGGCGGACCGTTCGAGCGCACCATCTGGCAGCGAGGTCGCGGTTGTCTCCTACGATCCGGAGCGGATCGTGGTACATGCCCGCTCCGAACAGCCGAGCTTTCTCCTGCTCAAGGATGCCTATTATCCGGGCTGGCAGGCCGCGGTCAACGGCGAGCCGGTGGAGGTGGTCGCGACCAATGTGCTATTCCGCGGCGTACCGGTGCCAGCCGGTGAGAGCGAAGTCATATTTTCGTACAGGCCGACTACCTGGCGGACAGGCCTGCGACTCAGCCTGGCAGGCGGGCTCCTCTGGTTGCTGATGGCAGCGTTAACCTACGGCCACGCGTGGAGGAGGAACAGCTGAATGGCTTGCTTCGCGGCCAATTACGCTGTGATGTATAATCGAAGAGCGGGAATTTCAAACGCAGCGCCGAGAGTCAACGAATTGTTTATAGTAGCCCGTCCTCTCAAGCCGGACGAACGGTGAGCTGGAAACCAATGAAAGCCCTTCAGACACAAAGCCGGAAGTGATCAACGCATTCAATCGCATTGTCGTCGTTGTGCTGTGGCTGGGTCTGCTCGCCGCCCTTGGCTATACGACGATTTTTCCTGACAGAACCTTCAGCGCGCTCGTGGGCGGTTTGTCGCTTGCCCAGGAGTTCCTGCGCGTACAACAGCAGGCGAACAGCATGAATTTCCTGATTGGCCAGGTGGCAGTGGGCACAATCGCGATATTCATATTCGGCAGCCTGCTGTGGTTGGAACTATGGCCCCACCGCCAGCGCGGGGTGCGTATGAAGACGATAAAGGGCAGCTCGGTGGAGTTGGACACGAACAGCATCTCACGACGCCTGACCTGGCATCTGGACCAGCTCGCCGATGTAATTACGGTATTGCCGGACGTAAAGTCCCGCGGCAATGCAGTTGACATTCAATTGGAAGTCGAAACTGCGCCCGATATTGACGTACCGATGAAGACGGACGAGGTGGTCGAATCGACGCGGGACATCATCGAGGGAGATATGGGGTTGCGGCTAGGCAAGCTGGATGTACGCATGCGCCATCTGCCCTTTGAGGATGAGTGGGAAGCGTGAAGTTGAGCGCCCTTCTGGAGAGCCTGCTTTTCGTGGCGGGGGACCCGGTTACGCCAGCACAGCTTGCCCAAGCGTCAGGTTGCCCAGAGGTTGAGGTGACCAAAGCGCTGGCCGCCTTGCAGCAGGATTATGAGGAGGAGAATCGAGGGCTGCGCCTGCAGCGTCGCGACGGCCGGGTTCTGCTTGTTACCAATCCCGCCGCTTCCCAGGTGGTGGAGGACTTTCTCAATCTGGACATGAATGTGCAGTTCAGTGCGCCGGCCCTTGAGACTTTGGCCATCATCGCCTATCTCCATCCGGTGACGAGGGCGCAGGTGGAGGCGGTGCGAGGCGTCGACTGTTCCGGCGTACTGCGCAATCTGTTGCAGCAGGGCCTGGTGGAGGAGTTTGACCGTCTGGAAGGGCCCGGCCGGCCAATCCGTTACGCGATAACCGACCAGTTCATGCAGCATTTTGGGCTGACCAGTCTTGAGGAGCTACCGCCCCTGGAGACCGACGGGGAGGAGCTTTCCGCTGCGTTGACCCAGGGATAGAGGCGTTTCCCACGAGTCGGCGGCCCTGCGCTGGCCTCTTCCGGTATGCACGGCGCTGTTGCAGGGGTGTCAAGCGTTTTCGGAATAGGCTTCACTTTCCACTTTTCCCAGCAATCGCTTTGCTATCCAATCCGGCACACGCGTCATGCGGCCATCGCCGTCGACGCAGATGTGCCGCGTGTGGCCGTCGGCGTAGATATCTCCGGTGTGCGTGTTTCGGATTTCGTAAACGAACTCGACCTGACGGCTACGCAGCGACCCCAGGCGCGTGATGACCTGCACGGCGTCGCCAAAGCGGATGGCATTGCGGTAGCGGCATTGCAGGTCGGTAACGGCGAAGTTGTAGCCGGCGCCGGCGATCTCGGTATAGGGCATTCCGGCCGCAGCCATCCAGGCGACGCGCCCGGCCTCGAACCAGACGATATACTCACTGTGGTGGACGACGCCCATCTGATCGGTTTCGGCGAAACGAACGGTAATGTCAAGAGGAACTGCGGGGTATTCAGTCTTGTCCATCGGCATCTGTCAGGGAATTATCGATCCTGTGTTGATTATCCCGGATCCAGCGCAGGAAAGCACTCGACCATGACAGGTCTTGAGTAAGAGGTCGGGTTCAATTGGGATTCCGAAGAGCAGAGGCTCTGTCACTTCTTTCGAGTACGTGAGATCGGCCACTTGCGCCATGATGTACGGGTCGTAGTTGTCAGCTGTATATTCGCTTTCGGCGTAGAGTCGTTCACCTTGAATGACTTCGAAGGCAAAGAAGGGGTCGGCGCCGGTCGGACTCGGTATTCATGGGCCTCTACATATGAATTGGCAGCCCCTCTACGCCGTGGGCCGCTTCCATTACGACTTCGGCCAGGGTCGGATGAGCGTGCACGTTGTGCGCGATTTCGGCGGGTGTGAGCTCCATCATCTGCGCCAGGGACAGCTCCGGCAGAAGTTCAGTCGCATTGGGGCCGACGATGTGGGCGCCGAGGATCTCGCCGTATCTCTGATCGGCTACGATTTTGACAAAGCCGCTGCGTACACCCTGGGCTTGGGCGGCGCCATTGGGCATGAAAGGGAACTTGCCCACGTTTACGGGATAGCCGGCCTCCTGCGCCTCGGCTTCGGTCATGCCGAGACTGGCGACCTGGGGTACACAGAATGTGCAGCGGGGCATAAAGATGTAACGATCGGCCGGGATCGGCGTGGTGGTCTGGCCGGCGGCGCTTTCGGCGGCGACGATGGCCTGGGCGCTGGCCACATGCGCCAGCGGCATTTTGCCGGTGCAGTCGCCAATCGCGTAGATGTTTTCGCAGTTGGTGCGCATATACTCGTCGATCTCGATGAAGCCATCCTGGTTAAGGGCAACGCCTGCGGAGTCAAGTCCTACGTCCTCGGTATTTGGCGATATTCCTATCGCCAAGAGTACTTTCTCGGCTTCAATTGTCTGGGCGCTCCCGTCGTCCACGTTCTTGACCGATACGGTGACTGACCGTTCACCGACTTCAAAGTCTTCAGTGCGGCTCGAAGTCAACACTTTGATGCCCCGTTTCTGGAAGGCCCGCACTACCTCCTGCGCCGCGTCGGCATCCTCCAGCGGCAGGGCCTGGTCCAACATTTCGACAATAGTCACCTGTGCGCCGTAGGTGGCGTAGATGTGGCCCAGCTCCATGCCAATCGGCCCTGCGCCCACAACGAGGAGGGATGCGGGGACTTCGTTCAGGCGAATGGCATGACGATACTGAAGAATGCGCTCGCCGTCGGCTTCGACGCCCGGCAAGTCGCGGGCTCGGGCGCCGGTGGCAACCACGAAACTGCCGGCGGTCACGGTACGCGGTTCGCCGTCCGGGTTGAGCGGGCCGGCGCTGACCTGTACGGTGTGGGCATCGGTGAAACGGGCATGTCCTTCGATGACTTCGATGTTGTTCTTACGCATCAAGAAGCCAACGCCCTTGGTCTGGCGACCTACGATCTGCAAGGAACGATCGACGGCCGCGCCGTAGTCCACCTGCAAGTTGTCAAAAGTAAGGCCGTACTCCTGCGCGTGCTGCAGCGTATCCAGCACTTCTGCGCTCTTTATCAGCGCCTTTTTGGGGATACAGCCCCAGTTCAGACAGACACCGCCCAGGTGTTCGCGCTCGATGAGCGCTGTCTTCAGGTTCAGCTGCGCAGCGCGAATCGCGGCTACATATCCGCCCGGCCCGGAGCCGATGACGATCAGGTCATAGTCGTAGTTGCTTGCCACAAATTCCTCCGCTAACTCCAGTTGCCGGTGACCGGTGATGACCGATAGCTGTAGTGTGCTGCATGGTTAATCGCCGTTGTTACGCGCCCCAGTTCTCCAGTCGCTTCACTACATCTGCCAGGAAGCTGTCAGCCCCGAAGCCATCCAGGATGCGATGATCAAAGGCAAGGCTCAGGTAGGACATTGGACGGATAGAGATAGTGTCGTCAGCGCTGGGCAGAAGCGGGTCGGCTGGTGTACCGTCTGAGCCACTGCCGCTGTTCACGACTGCTCGCTTGCAGATTTTGCCGACTCCCAGGATGGCAGCTTGGGGCTGGTTGATAATGGGTGTGCCCAAAAGGCTGCCGCTTGTCCCGTGGTTAGTCACGGTGAATGTGCCGCCGCGCACTTCGTCCGGGGACAGTTCGCCGCGGCGTGCCCGGTCGGCCAGATCGTTGACTGCACGCGCCAGCCCCTGCAGATTCATTTCATCAGTGTCCCGGATGACGGGCACAACCAGGCCATCTGGCACGGCGACAGCGATGCCCACGTGAATGCGCTGGTACAGCATCAGCCCCGCATCGGTCCAGCTGCTATTCACCGTCGGATTCTCGCCCAGCGCGGCCGCGACCGCAGCCACAATGTAGGGGGTGAAGGACAGAGTAACCCCCTTTTGCGCCAAATCCTCTTTGTGAGCCGCTCTGTGGCGCACGACGGCCGTCATATCAGCCTCGAAGATCGTGACAACATGAGGGCTGGTGCGGACGCTGCGGCTCATGTGTTCGGCAATCGCCCGCCGCATGTTCGAGAAGGGCTGCAGAACTTCATCTTCGCCGGGCGCGGCGGCGGCAGCGGACGGCGCTGTGTGCGGCTGTCTTTTGGCAGCTTCGATGTAGGCCAGCAGGTCCTTCTTGGTGACGCGCCCCTGGCGCCCACTGCCCTGCACCTCTTCCAGATCGATGTTGTGTTCGGCGCTGAGGCGGGCGACGACAGGGCTGACGAAAGAACGGCCTTCCGGTTCCGCATCGGAAGCGGCGTCACCCGCACGCCGGGAGGCGGAGAGAGAGGAAGAAAGGACGGGTAGACCGGTTTCTTTGCTCGACTCCACTGCTCTTTCCGGACCCTCTGCCTCTTCTGTTATCTCTTCCTCCTTATCGCCGATATAGGCAATGACGGAGCCAACCTGAACCGTTGCGCCTTCGACGGCCAGGATCTTGAGCAGGAATCCGGCAGCGGGCGCGGGCACTTCAGTGTCGATTTTGTCGGTGGTGATGTCGAGCAGGGGTTCCTGCCGCTGCACTGGATCCCCAGGCTGCTTGAGCCAGCGGGCGACGGTCCCTTCGAACACGGTTTCGCCCAATTGGGGCATCATCACTGGAGTTGGCATGGTTGGCGCTCCAACGGCAATTGCCAGTGACCGGCCGCGAGCCGCCGATCACTGATCAATGTGCGCTCCTTAGACCATAGGTGTTTTGCGCTGGACAAGCTGCACTGTCACCTGCCAAGGGTCGCGCAGGAAACAGAGCTTGTCTCCTGTGGGGGTATTGTTGATCTCGCCGTCGGGCGTAGCACCAGCCTGAATCAGACGTTCGCGTTCGCTTTCCATGTCGTCTACGCTGAAAGCAAAATGAAGGTTAAAGGGATTGATCTGGGCAAAGTCCAAGTGCTCCATCTCTTCATTACTGTACAACTCTACCATGCTGCCGTTGTTGTCGTAGACAAAGTTCATGTATGGAGGAACATCGCCTGCGGAGACGATCTCCAGCCCCAGATGCTCCCTCCACCACTGTGCCTGCTCGCGGACGTTTGGTACGTTGATTGCTACATGTTCAAGGTTCATTGTTGTGCTCCGTAAATGGAAGTTTGATGGGAGTGAGAACGGGTTTATTGCGTAATCAATACCTGGTTTTTCGTAACAGCCTGGAATGCAATGGGTTGCCAGACACAGAGCGTTACCGGCTATGATGCGCTTAAAAATATGCAGTGCCGATTCGTCGTCTGAAAACAATTGCAAACCGGCTTCTGTTTCGCTATTGTGTGCCAAGATCCTAACGTCGAACGGAACCGATTTTCAGTTGTAGTGTACCACAGCCGACGATTTCAGCAGTCACTTCTGCGTTGCCGGTGAACTGTCGCTGCGCCGCCTTGGCGAGATACCGCATGCAGGTTGAGCTGCTTGGGGGCGTTGTGGGGCGTATCCCCCGAACAAGGAGGGCCGGCAGAGGCTGGCAGTCCAAATGGGCATTTGCCCAAACGGAGCATGTCCTGCCGGTAGGCAGAGGATTCATTGGGGCTTAAACGCATTCATGCGCCGGCGATACGTTCGAAACGGGTCGGTTCCCGTTCCATTTCGGCCTGCACGAAACGCTGTAGCAAGGTCGATTTAATTGCGGCGAAGGCGGGATCATCCCAGCGGTTGCAGCGTTCCTCCGGATCTTCCTGCAGATCGAAAAGCTCGCCGTAAGGGTGGCCCCGGTAGACGGTGAGCTTATAACGCCGGTCCACGAGCGTGCGCAGGTGCAGCGCCGTGGGCTGATGACGGTTTTCAACCAGCACGTGGTCGCGCGCTTCCTCGGCCGCACCGGTCCACGTATCAAGCTGGTCGGCGCCCTGCATCTCGCCGGGGACGCCGATGCCGGCCGCTTGCAGGAAAGTAGGCGCGAGGTCGACTAGTGATTGGAGCGAGCCGTTCACCGCGCCGGCGGGGACTCGGCCGGGCCAGCGCACGAGAAAGGGCAGACGGATGAGATCTTCGTAGTGGAATGCTCCCTTGGCGACCAGTCCGTGCTGGCCGAGGAAGTGACCGTGATCGGTGCTGAAAACGATGAGGGTGTTGTCGGCAATGCCCAGTTGGTCCAGCTTGTCCAGAATGCGCCCAATCTCGCGGTCCATCAGGCTGACCATGCCGTAGTAGACGGCCATGTTTTTGCGAATGGCGTCCGGCTCATGCAGGTGACTGTTGAAGCCGTGATTGCCGAAGGGTGTCTCCTGCCAGGCGGAGAAGTCCGGATTACGTTGCTGCGTTTTGGCAAAGTGGGGAGGCATCGCATCCAGTTCACCCGGTTTCAGTGTGCCCGGCTGCATCTCTTCGGGTTCGTACATTGATGCCCAAGGTTCGGAGACGAGATAGGGCGGATGGGGATCGTGGAAGCTGCTCCAGAGGAAGAAGGGTTTGCCTGCGGCGGCGCTGCGCTCAATGGCCGCGATCGAGCGTTCAGCGGTCCAGACGGAGTAGTGGTACTCCTCCGGCAGGTCCCAGGCGTGTTCCCGCCTGACCGCATTGGGGTCCGCCGGCCAGGTCTGGAAGAAATCCTGCCAGTTGGGCAGACCGTTTTCCTCCATCCAGATGCCATAGTGTTGACCGGCGTGGGCTTCGTCGGCGTGATTGCGCGCCGCTTCCACATGCTGGAAGCCGTACCACGGCCCATGGAACTCTCGCCAGAAGTCGAGATCGCGCAGAGTGGGCTGGCATTCGAGGGAAGTCTGTTCCGGGCGTGAGGCCAGAGGCTGAAAATGGGCTTTTCCGATCAGTGTAGTGTCGTAGCCGTGTCGGTGCAGCAGGTCACCGACTGTGGGAACATCCTCACCCAGTTTGACGCCGATGGTCCAGCAGCCGTGCCAAGCCGGATATTGGCCGGTAATGATCGATGATCGGGAGGGCGAGCAGACGGGGTTGTTGCAGTAAGCACGGTCGAAGCGGGCGCCTTCGCGGGCGAGCCGGTCGAGAGCGGGCGTCTGGATCCGCGGATTGGTCACGCCGAGAGTTGAGAAATGCTGCTGGTCGCTGGTGATCAGCAGGATGTTAGGACGCGCTTCCTCTTCGCTATATGAGCGCGACTGAGGATGCGCTTTCTCTTCTTTGCCTGAGCGCGATTGGAGTGGAGTTGACACGTGCAGCGACCTCAAGATCGGCAATTACCATGTGCTGGGAATCCTATCATAGCCTGCAGACTCACGCTAGTCAGGCGAGTGCAGCAGAGCTGGGTGGATCCCGGATTTTCTGCGGTGATCACGCAAACCGCGGTAGTTTCAGACCATGCAACAGTTCTGCCCCATTCTTTGTACTAAAATATCTTATATTTTATCGCTTTCGGCCATCACCAGGATGAACTTGGGTTCCCCTGAATAGCTGCTAAAAACCGTCGGCACTTTCACTATTGAAACGTTGAAGAAAGGGGGGGTCCCCCCTAAAACCGTGACAAATTGTGCCATATTGTGCCAAAACGCTTCTGTGCTCTCACTATTGAGCCTTTGAATTGAATGGCTAGCTGACCCTTGTCAGCATAACAAACTGTTCCCACAAACAGCCCTTCCACGTAGGGCCGCCTACTCTCTCCAGAAAAATCCGTGTCGCCCTTGGTGTTCGTCGCGCCACTTCGCAGAACTGCACGAATCAGAAAAGCCTGTTCTTCAAGCCCCCTCACTTCGCCGCGCCTGACCTCAATCTTTCGCAGCAGTCACTGACCTCTTACCACCGCAGTTCCGACACAGGCCTCACAAGAACTTGGGATGCACCCGTATGCAGCCATGCGTTTGATTCCGGAAATTATATTCTGTTGAGCTACGGTACATGGCTACTGAACAGGCAGTTCAGGAAACCGCGGGGCAACAGTCTGGACTACGGTTAAGGCCGCACCGTTGTGCTATACTGATAGCGGCTGACCACATAGCGGCAGCTGACCGGTCATCTGCCGGCCAGCCATCTTTGAACTGCGACCACTGGGGTTTGCTCTTTCTAGAAGAAACTGACCGACCCGCATGGAGCGAGAAGAAAATGACACAGACCGTTTTGGAGAGTGTGCGGATCCACTGGCAGGACCTGCGCGGACGCACCTATGATCTGATGGATTTACTGGCCGATGCCGATCTGGACGCTCGCCTGCCCTTCCCCGAATCCCAGAACATTCTCTACCAGTTCTACTGCATGTTGGGCACACAGGAGAGCTGGCCGCCGGTGTTGCTTGAAGGAGGCATGCAGGGATGGAGTTGCAGCCTGAAGCCGGCGCCGGCCGGGGAGGTGCTGCCAGTTGAACGTGTACGCCGGGGGATGGAGGCCGCAGACGCGGCCTTGATGGCAAGTTTTGAGAAGGTAAACTGGCTACAGGTCTTTGAGAATGGCTCGACACCGCTGGCCGGATACTATCGACTGGTTGAACATGAGGCCCATCACCAAGGCCAGCTGATCAACTTGATTTACGCCAACAACCTCCCCATTCCCGAAAGTTGGGCGGATTCCTGGGCGCTGACGCGCGACGAGTAGATCTCTTCAAAAGAGCTATCGTTGCGCGAGTTGCACGGTCCATTTGTTGGCGCTAAAAGCTCGGCCGGTTGAAAGTAATATACACAACAAGAGCGGCAGTCTCACATGGAAACTGCCGCTCTTGTTGTTCGAGATCAGTTGAAAGTTGTGCCGTCACACTCCAGAATACAATGGGCAAGACAGACCCATTATTCAAACAGCAGGAAGGTTATTGAGGCCCAGGTGGCGCCTTCCGCTCCAGTTCCGATTAGCAGTGCCCATTGACCATCCTCGCTGTAGCCGAGGGTGTCGTAGCTTTCACCGTCCTGAGCGTAGCCTACGATGGGCGCCTCCAGAGTGGGTCCGCCTCGCAACCGCAAGCGGCCGCCCCTGCCGGTCTCGATGGTCGCGCGACCCATCTGCACTCTCAACTCGATGTCCCTCAACTCCACCAGCGAGGCCGCTATCCAGACCGGGTCTTCAATATTGGGGAAAAAGATCGCAACCCAATGTTCATCTGAGCTGAATCCGGCCACAGGATAGGCCTCACCGACGGCTACGCCTGCTAAAACCTCGGCGATGGTTTCCGGTTTGCTGCGCACACGCAAGGCACGCGTCGTAACGATCGCCAAGTGTCTGGTGACTTCACCCACCTGAAGCAGAGGCTCATCGGTCGGAGTCGTAACAGGCACCGCCTCTTCAGCATCCGCCTCTTCGTCGGAGGTGGACATTTCGCCGATCGTTACCGTGAAGGCCGAACTGATCGGTGCGCCATCTCTAAGTACAGGCATATCGGTGCCGGGAAACTCAAAGACGTCAAAGACGCCGCCGTCTGTGTGGAGCATAGCGTAGAGAGTCTCGGTGGCGGCATCGACGTCAATGTCTACGGCCAGATCAGTCGTGAGTCCAGGTTCCAGGGGCGCCTGCCCGATGATGGGCCCGAAAGAGCCGGCATCATCGGCGTGAATGACAACCCAGCCTTCAACCGGAACAGCAGCTTCCGCTACCGTAACTTGGCCCTTGATCACCTCCTGCGCGTAAACCAGGACGCTTGGCTCCAGATCGGCGAACGCGCTCGTTTGATCCTCGGTTTTCTCCTCTTCGGCCATCTTGCCGTCGTCCGATTGCTCCTCATCGGCCTCTTCGGCCATCGCGTCTTCGTGTTCGGCGGCCATTTGCGCGTCTTCGGGCACAAGCAGTGCGGAGGGGTCTCCATTCAAGGTTACATCTTCAGCCCAGATCCAGCCGATGGTCCCAACGTCCGGCACTTCCACTTTCAGCCAACTGCCATCCTCTGTTCGCCCGACCACGTTGATGACGTCATCCTTTAGCAGGCCGGCGATAATCGGCGTCTCTTCGTTGGGCGCCTGGCGCACTCGTAGCGCGTTGACAGCTACCGTTGCCACCAGAGTCACCATTTCCGGCTCTGCCGGCTCTGCGGTTGCGTCAGCAGTGGGAGGCGCGGCCGGAGTCAGGATTTGCGTAATGTCTCCCTGGAAAGGATAGCAACTGCTTATCAAAAGGGGCAGAATTACGAGTGCCCCGAACAGCGGGACGCGAAGGCGATTAGGCATGGTTCCTCCCAAGCTGGCGATAGCCCGCCGCCCGCGGCCATGGGCGTAGACATGAGGGCAGGTTTGGGAACAAGCGCAATGTCTCCGGTAGGAGACTTACGCGAGCATTCAGCACTTGAATCGCGCCATCTCAGGCAACGGCGGATTTAATTATTATGGCACGGTAAAAGATTGGCTGTCAAATGATTTCGGCCTGGCTCCTTATCCGAAAAAGTAACGAAATGACGGCGAATGCGCGGCGCGATTGCTACGCAGGTGGCCATCTTTCCGGGTGGAATTCCAAAGACTGCGCTAGTAAAACGTATTCCGTTGCCTTCGCAAAATTGCTCTGACCGATCTTGGGCAAGAAGGGCAATCGTAAATCCTGAGCAGCATTTGGGACGAGTCAGCTTCACATTAAATCTTCTATCAATAAAATACCATTTGACAGACAGGGATCGGTTCACTATACTGGCCGTATCCGCATCAGTAGACACAATTGCGACATTGAGTTCAGTTTTTCGCTGCAGAAATCTGTGAAGAGGGTCTGCGCGTCGTTGACGGACCTGTTGATCACAAAATAGTGAAGAGCAGTAACTGGCGCCCATCGCCATTTCGCTCGCAGACAGTTGTATACCGGGAGGCAGATGCCGATTCCAGGCCAGAAACAGCTATTTCACATCATGAACAGCAGTCAGTTCGGGCGAAGGGGCAACATCCACTTTACATTACGATAACTGAGCGCCGACACACGATTTTAGCCGGGAACCGCCATTCGCATATTTTCTACCGGTCTGAGAAAGGAGGAGCAATAAGCCGGGTAGTGGTCCATGTACAGACCGTGGACGCGTAAACCGCTTAGACCGCCGAATGTGCAGGATTTAGCCCTCGTGAAGGCGTAGAAAGAACGGTTGCATGATCTGTTGATGTCGGACCCGGCGCGCCGGAGCGGGGTTGAGAGTTTAGTTCAGCGATGTCCATTGGAAAGAGGAGAGGAGCCATGATGTTGGTGAAACGATTTCGGGTCATTGGCATTTTGCTGGCGCTTGCGCTCTTGGCGTCGGCATGCGTCGCCGCTCCGGCCGCAGAAACAGGCCAGGACATGGCGGCTGACGAAGCGATGGATAGCGGTGATTCGGGGGCCCTGACAGGCAAGCTCACGTTGAACCCTGGATCTTATTACCCTTCCGAAAGTATGGAGTGGAGTGAAACCAACCCGAATCCGCACAATATGATTCTCACCTTGATCGACGAATATCAGGCGTTGCATCCAGGTGTGGAGATCGAGTTGGTTCAGCCGCCTCCCGGCGATGTCAGCAGTCGGGAGTACATTGTCACAAACATGACTGCCGGCACGATTCCCCACGTAGTCTACACACTGACCCGGGACCAGGTCGAGGAGATAGGGAAGAACTGGTGGGTCAACTTAGATTCCTATCTGGAGCAGCCAAACCATTACGTTGAGGCGGGCGAGCCTGGCAGCGAGAGGTGGTTGGATCTCTTTTACGAGGTGCCTTTCCAGGCGAACCGCATTTTGGGTTCACATTACACGCTCAACTACTCGATTGTGACTTCGATGATGTTCTACAACAAGGACATTTTTGAGGAAGTCGGGGTCGAGGTACCGACGACGTTAGCGGAGTTGCTCGATGTCTTTCAGGCGTTGCAGGATGCCGGCTACACTCCCTATGGAGGCATCGGTTCCTGGTTTATGTATGAGACGCTTGGGCAGTTGGGCGGCAGCATCATGGCGGAGTTGACCCCTCAGGTAAATCCTGACGGTGGTCCGGCCAACTTTGAGGAGGTAGCCTGCGCTATCGACAGAGGCGTATTTCGAGCCGAAACCCCTGAGTACCGGGAATGGATGCGCCTGATGAAGGAGGTCGCCAAATTCCGTACGCAGGATTGGACCGATAAGAACGCGAATGCCATCACAAAGTGGTTGCAGGGTGACATCGTTGTGGTGGAGGACGGGAGTTGGCGTGTAAAGCAGAACAAACTGAACCCAAACATCGAATTCGAGTGGGGGATGTTCTATGCGCCTAAGTGTACCCAGGAGAGTTCGCCGGTTTGCACCGGGACGCCTGCGCCTCCTATTGGTGGTGCGCCAGGCGGTTTTGCAATCACCAAGAGCGCTATTGAGGATGGGCTTGTCGATCTTGCGGCTGATTTTCTGATGTACCTGAGCGCTCCACAGAACGCGGAGCGACTGATCAACGATCTGGGCAACGTACTGCCATTGCAGAAAGGCGCGGCGCCCGCGGACCCGGACCTGATTTCGATTCTGGAGAATCTCCAGGACCATGAAGGCGAAGCTGCGATGTGGACCTATTACGACAAGACCAACCTGGAGTCGCGTTTGGAGATTTGGGATCTCAAGAACGCGTATATACTTGACCAGCTGACACTTGACGACGCAGTCGCACAGATTGATGAGATCAAGACGATGTATGCGTCCGATTTTATCAGCGACAACGAAGTGGATTGCTCCGCGCTTGGTTTTGAGTAGATAGTCGTCAAACCGTATGGGTCTATTGAAATCCTGGCTTGTTGGCCGGTTCGGAGGCGTCGCAGCCGGTCAACAAGCAGGTCAAACCGAAGAGCGGCCGTCCGCGGCAGGGCAACCTCAAGCAGGAGTTCTGGCCGGTCAGGGGAGCCATAGGGCGAGGCACGGCCTGAGAGGGCGTGTTCGTCACGCATTGCCCTACTACGCTGTCTTGCTGCCCACGCTTCTCGGCCTCCTTGTCTTTGACTACTACCCCGCGTTTTTGGCCGTCTATCACTCCTTCTTCGAATGGGACATCGGGCTACCTGCTACATGGGTTGGGATAGACAACTTTGTGCGCATGTTTACGCAAGACAGGACGTTTCTGCGATCGCTCAGAAACGTGGGCATTATCACGGTCTGGATCATGTTTCAGGCCACGGTGATCCCGCTGGTCGTGGCGGAACTGATATTTGCCGTCAAAAGCATGCGCTGGAAGTACTGGTTTCGCATCGGCATGATTTTGCCGGCCATAATTCCGGGCATCGTTGTCTTTCTGCTCTGGCGCTTTATCTATGATGGCTCTGTCGGACTGCTCAATGCGTTTCTTACTGCCATCGGGCTAGAGAGCTGGACGCGCGTCTGGCTGGGCGATCCGAGGATCGCGATTTGGGCGCTCACTTTTTCCGGGTTCCCGTGGGTGAACGGTGTGAACACTTTGATCACCCTGGCCGGATTGCAGAATATAAATGGGGAGATACTGGAATCGTCGGAGTTGGACGGCGCCAGCAGGCTGCAGAGAATCTGGCGACTGGACATTCCACTGGTATTTGGCCAGATTAAGCTCAATCTCGTGCGGGCGATCATCGCCAGCATCCAAATATTCGAGGTGGTCTTCGTGATGACAGAAGGTGGGCCGATAAAGTCAACGATGGTGCCTGGGCTCTGGCTATACTACAACGCCTTCAACTATCATCGCATGGGCTATGCATCTGCGATCGGTGTATTCATCTTTGTCACGATATTGCTTCTGACTCTAGCCAGTATGCGGATCTTCCGGGAGGAACGGGCCTGAACAACCTCCGGGACTGACTACTCGTGATTTCATGCGCGATATTACGGGCGAGGTTTTCATAAAGAACGCCGCGATATCTGCAACTGGGAGGAACTTTTGTGAGTACAGTTCAAGCAGCCGGATCAGCACTCGTTGAAGGAAGAAGATGGCCCCGTATAGTAAGGTACTGGGTACGTCACTGGCCGGTCCCGGTCGTTTTAGTGCTGATCGTATTGATGATGGTGCCGATGCTTCTTGCGCTTTTCATCGCCGCCAAGTCGCGGGCGCAGTTTGACTTCAACCCGTGGGGACTCACCTTTCCCCTATATTATCACCAGACCTTTCCTGCGGCTTGGCGCGTCGTTTCGCAGTCAATCCTAAACAGTGTGATCGTAAGCACGGTTTCCTGTATAGGTGTGCTCTTTTTCGGCTCCTTGTCGGCATATGTGTTCGCGCGCTTTGACTTTCTGGGCAAGGACACGGTGTTCGTCATTATCCTGTCCCTGCTGATGATTCCGGCGATTCTGACTTTGGTGCCGCGCTTTGTCGTGGTCCATAAGCTGGGTCTATTTCAGACAATGTGGGCGCTTCTGTTGCCCTACATCGCTGCAGGCCAGGTGATGGCTGTATTTCTTATGCGCACGTTTTTCGTCTCGATACCATCAGAATATTTCGAGTCGGCTCGAATCGACGGGGCCAGCGAATTCAGGTGTTTCTGGAATATCGCACTCCCTCTTTCCAAACACATTGCAGGTGTTGTCGCGATTCTGCAGGTGCTGGGCACGTGGAACGACATCTTCTGGCCATATCTGACCATCGGGACGAAGAAGGAGTTGTTTACGATTCCAGTGGCGCTGCTGATCTTCAATGACCAGCTTGGACAGCAGATTGGGACACAGATGGCGGGCTACATAATTGCGTCGTTACCTCTTGTGCTTCTATTCGCATTCACCAGCCGCCTGTTCGTCGAAGGTCTGACCGCAGGCGGTCTCAAACTTTAGCGTTGCGCTCAACCTCACTACCAAGGACGATATCATGCAAACAGTACGCGATCGGATGTGGCTTTGGGCTCATGAGGCAGGCAGCCATGACACGGAATGGGCAATCGGACGTACGTCGCGCATTACGCCGGTGGAGGCCGCATATTATATGGACGTGCCCAATATGATCATGGTGCGCTACCATGACAAGCCGGAGATGCCCTTTGACCAGTACGCAGTCCCTTTTCGAAGGTTGAAGCAGGTGTTCTGGTCGGTGGTTGGCGGCGCGGGGCGTTCTTCGGATGAGGAGCGCAGGCACGTGCTGGAGCTGGCGGCGCGCAATCCGAACATAATTGGCGTCTTCATGGACGATTTCTTCAGGCGACCGCAGGACGGGGGCGACCTGGGTGTGCTTTCGGTAGAGGAACTGCAGTCGCTGCGCAATCATTTTGAGGTGGCCGGGCGCAAACTTGGGTTGGGCGTTACGCTCTATACTTATCAACTCGATATGCCCCTGGAGCGCCATCTTGCACTCTGCGATTGGGTCTCACTTTGGACGTGGATAGAGCCGGACCTAATGGATCTGGAAGCTAACATGACCCGGTGTGAGGAGATCGCTCCTGAAAGCCGCAAACTTTTGGGCTTGTACATGTACGACTACGGACAGCGCCAGACGATGCCAGTGGAGTCGATGCAGATGCAGTGCGAGACGGCCTTGCGCTGGCTGCACGAAGGGCGCATCGAGGGTATGATTTTCCTGGCAACCTGTATCTGTGATA
Organism: Caldilineaceae bacterium SB0664_bin_27; assembly: GCA_009838625.1. Taxonomy (GTDB): domain Bacteria; phylum Chloroflexota; class Anaerolineae; order Caldilineales; family Caldilineaceae; genus Bin5. The sequence continues at coordinate 30,651 of VXRG01000050.1, read as the reverse complement.
TGGAGCTGGAGACGGTGGAATGGACGCGGGAGTGGATTGCAAAGGTGGGTGATGAGATGTTGGGATGAAAGCAGGCAGTGGTTGGTGGTCAGCCGCACTTGCTGAGACGGCCTGGGAACGAGCACTCTTGCCTCTGTTTCCAGGTCTTTGTCATTCTGGGACGTGTGAATCCCCTCATCTCTGCACGGGCGTGATATAGTTACCTGGCTTGGAAAGGATAGGATGCGACTCTCCCCCGGGATAACGCCCCGGGGCACTGCGTCATGCCCAGAACGACCACCACTGTTAAATGCGCTACCGCTTCGCCATTTAAGCTCGGTTCAGGACGGGGCGATTTCCATGGAGGCAGACGATGACTACAACGGCTGAATTTCAGAACCACAATGCACTGCTTGACGATCCGCAGGCGATGCGCGGGCAGATGGCGACCGACGGCTTTCTGTTCTTTCGCGGACTACTGCCGGCGGATGAGATCGTGGCGCTGCGCCGACAGATTCTTCAGGTCTGCGACAATTACGGCTGGATTGCACCTGGCACAGAGCTGATGGACGGCATCGCCGACCCTTCGGCGGACGGGATGGAGCCTTTCTGCGGCGTTGGCGTGCCGCCGGAGGCCTATGGTGACGTGCAGTGCCTGGAGTCGTTTCACCGCCTCGCGCACAATCCGGTCGTGGTCGAAATGCTGGGAAAACTGTTTGATGAAACGGTGCTGGTACACGCGCTCAAGATCGCGCGCCTGATGATCCCGGCTAAGGGCAACGCGCCGACGCCGGCGCACCAGGACCACATCTTCATCCAGGGTTCAAAGACGGTCTATACCTGCTGGATTCCGCTGGGGGACTGCCCGCGGGAGCTGGGCGGGTTGAGCGTGCTGCGGGGTTCGCACAAGCTGGGCATCTTGCCGGTGCGGGAGGCGGAGGGCGCCGGCGGCCGCCATGTCATTTTCGGTGACGATGCACCGCAGGAGTGGTTCGAGACCGACTTCCAAATCGGCGATGTACTTGTCTTTCACAGCCTGACCGTCCACAAGTCGATTCCGAATCGGACGAAAAACCAGATCCGGCTGTCGACAGATTACCGCTATCAGCCGCCCTCATTGCCGATTGAAAAGAAATCAATCACGCCGCACTGCAATGTACTCCCCTGGGAGGAGATCTACGCCGGTTGGAATTCGAAGGACCTGCAGTATTACTGGGAGAACTATAATCTGGACTTCCAGGAGTTTGACGACTCGCTGGTTGCGGTTCAGGGGGAGTGAGTGGAGAGGAGCAAGAGGTAGGGCATGTCGACACCGATCGGGTTGCATCCTGAGAATCCCCGATATTTTCTGTACAATGGCAGGCCGCTGGTGTTGATCACAGCGACCGAGCATTACGGCGCAGTGATCAACCGCAACTTCGACTATGTCGCTTACCTGGACGATGCTGCCGAGAAACGACAGACACTGAGCCGCTGCTTTCTGCTCTTCCGCGAGCTGCAGGTGTTTGATCCGGCTACGCAGGTGAAGCCGCTCAATCCCCATTCGCCGTGCAAGCCGTTGCCGGGCGAATATGTAAGTCCGTGGCCGCGCAGCGGGCCGGGCTTTGCCACGGATGGCTATCCCAAGTTTGATCTTGACCAATGGAACCCGGAATATTTCGAGCGTTTGCAAGGCTTCCTGGAGGCGGCGCAGGCGAGGAATGTCATCATCGAACTGACGCTTTTCAGCAGCACCTACAGCGACGCGGTGTGGGGATTGAACCCGCTCAACATCCAAAATAACATCAACGGGGTGGGCGACATCCCGTGGCAGGACTACATCTCCGGCCGCGATGCCGCGCTGACGGAGCGGCAGATGGCGTACGTCAGCAAGGTGGTTGAAGTGGTAAACGGTTACGACTGCTTCTACTTTGAGGTCTGCAACGAGCCGTTCACGACCAGGGCGGGGATGCTTCCTGAGACGGAGTTTGCCACACAGGCCGAGGTGGACGGCTGGCAGGAGGCAGTAAGGGATCAAATTCGTGCGACGGAGACGGGATTGCCCAGGAAACATCTGATTTTCCAGGTGCCGGTGGAAAACTGGCGCACCGATACTGCGCTGGAACAGATCCTGGGGGAGGAGTCGGTTGACGCGATCAATCTGCATGACTACCAGCAGCTGACATACAAGGGTTTAATCCTGGCGCCGCTGTCGCGGTTCATGCAGCGGGATTTGAGGCTGACGCGGATCCAGCATCTGTGGACGGCAGTGCATGAGACGGGCAAGCCGTTTGTCTTCGACGAGGACAACGCGGCGACGAGTTCGCTGGACGAGGAGTCGTGGATCGTGCATCGCAAGCGGGCCTGGGCGACGGTCTGCAGTGGCGGCCATTACAACATGATCGACTTTTCGATCCAGGCCGGGGGACAAGAGGCGGGCACGCCGGCCTCGCAGGCGATGATCCGTAGTTGGATGAAGAATCTGTCTGCTCTCATTCACGGCGTTGATTTCGTACAGATGGCGCCGGAGCCGGAGTTTGCCAGCGGGACGCCGGACAACACGATCGCGATCACGCTGGCGCAGCCGGGACGGGCTTACGTCGTCTACGTGGCCGATCAACGCGAGGTGGATGACCCCTCATTGGGACAGCCCTGTCAGGGCCGTTTGGCGTTCACACTTCCGGCGGGCAGTTACTGGGTGCGGCTCTATTCCCCGGCGGAGGGGAAGTACACGGGAGAGCCGCAGGATCTTGCCGGCGGTGAAACGGGAATCGATCTGGGGCCGTTCAGCCACGATATCGTCGTTCACATTGAAGCCGGCGGATAGCGGTCAGCGCCCGGCGCCATGTCTTTCAGCCGAAGAAGGAGTTGTGAGATGGAACTCAAACTTTCGTGCCCGGATTTCACCTTTCCACTTCTGCCTCATGACAACGTCCTGACGCTGATCGCGATGATGGGTTTTGAGGGCGTGGATTTAGGGCTGTTCGAGGACCGCTCCCACATCTATCCCAGTCACGTTTTGGACAACCTGGCGGCGTCGGCGCGGGACCTGTCGAGCCGGGTCCAGGACAAAGGGTTGGAGATTGCGGATGTCTATTTCCAGGCTTCCGGTCCGGGGTTGCCGGCGCTGGCGATCAACCATCCCGACGCGGAGGAGCGCAGGCAGGCGCGCGATCTGTTTTCACGCGTCATTGAATTCACGCTGCGGTGCAACGCGTCCCATATCACGATTGAGCCGGGGCTGCCGTGGGAGGGCGAAGCATACGAGACTTCGTTGAAAAGGGCGTGCGAGGAGCTGGCCTGGCGAGTGGAGCTGGCGGAGGCGTCAGGGTGTGTGTGCGCGGTTGAGCCCAATGTGGAATCTTTGACGCGTACGCCGGAGCAGACGCATCGCATGCTGGAGATGACGCCGGGGTTGACGCTGACGCTGGATTATTCGCACTTCGCCTACCGGGAAATCAGCGACGACGAGAGTGAAACACTGATTCCGTACACTTCCCATTTCCACGCGCGCGGAGGCCATAAGAACCGGTTGCAGTCGTTGATGCAGCACAATGTGATTGATTACCCGCGGGTGGTGCGGGCGCTGCGGGATTCCGGGTACGAGGGCTACGTCTGCGTCGAGTATGTGTGGGTCGACTGGGAGGGCTGCAACGAGGTCGACACGCTGTCGGAGACGATCCAGATGCGCGATCTGCTGCTTTCTGTGGATCTAGGCGAGTAGTCTTGTTCGAAGGCAATGGTGACGGGGCTCTGGCTGTCCTGTGAGCACACCCGACCTCCACCTTCACACCCTGTACCTGTTGGATAGCGCCGGCCGGATCCTCAGGACGCGTGAGCCGAACCCGGAACCAGGGCCGCGTTTCGCACTGATTCGCGGCAGGACGAGTTGCGCCTGGGCGGTGCGGGCTGACGTGCCGCAGGGGATCGCGGAGGAGCTTGACGGTCTGGCAGGCGCGGAGCCGCCTGTGGCGGACTTTGGCGAGGCTCCTGTGCATGCGGAACTTTACAGGGCGCTGGTCGGCGGTGAAGTATACGCGGGGCCGGCGTTCCATTTTCCCAAGACAGTCGAACAGCCTGATGCCACAGTACACGTGAATGCGTTGACGCTTCTTGCGCGCCATTTTTCGGGGTGGACAGCTGCCGAGATTCCGGGAAGGTCGCCGATAGTGGCGGTAGTTGAGGACGGCCACGCGGTGAGCGTCTGCTTCTGTGCGCGGCGTTCCCAAAAGGCGGCAGAGGCTGGACTGGAGACGGCGAAGGCACACCGGGGGCGGGGGTTCGGCCCGCAGGTGACGGCGGCGTGGGCGCTGGCGGTACGGGCGTCGGGGCGAGTTCCGCTTTACAGTACGTCGTGGGAGAACGGCGCTTCGTTGGCGGTGGCGCGTAAGTTGGTTCTGGTGGCGTATGCGAGTGGGTGGAGTCTGGGGTAGGGGGTGTGGCGCGAATGGCCCTGAGGGGCTGGATTTAGAGGATGAACGCTGTAGCGTGGCAATCCTGCATATCCTGGATATCCAAGAATCACCGTTCAGACAGTCTCGCTTATAGGCTCTTACTGCCTTCAACCATAGTCTGACCTGAACACCCAGATAGCATATGCCTTTGATAGACGTTGCCGCAGAAGGCATAATGTGTGCAGACCACACGGGAAGGTGGCTGCGCGCGGATTCTCCAGAAGCGGCCGAACTTTCCGTTTACAATCCTTTCCAACTCGAGTTCTTCCTCGGAAGAGTTTGGAGCAAGAAAAGCCGTTTCGTCAGCCCCGACCGATTCGAAGAGTACGAACATTACCCTGCCCCCGTATAGACGCCGGAGGAATCAAATGCCTCTCGACGATTTAGTGGGAGTCATCGGAGTGCTGAGACAGAGAATTGCCGACCACGGCCCTACTTTGACTGTCAGCGAGACGCGCACGCGCGTGGCGTTGATTGACCCTCTGCTGCAGGTTCTTGGGTGGGACACAGCAGATCCTTCGATTGTAGTGCCGGAGTATGATGTCAACAATCGGAAGATCGACTATGCATTGCTGGGGCAGAACAGCATTCCAGCCGCAATCGTTGAAGCCAAGAGACTTGACAGCCAACTGCAACCTTTTTTGGAACAGATGATCAGTAACGCCAGAATAGTTGGTGTCGAGATCGCCGGAATTACGGACGGCGACCAGTGGGAACTGTACGAGGTACTCCGGAGTGACACGTCAGAAGTAAGACAGTTGTTAAACCTAAAGATTTCATCTTCATCATCTCACCTTAGCGCACTCAAACTCTTGCTCTTCTGGCGACCCAACCTAGCTTCGGGCCAGATTGAATCATCAAAAATGCCAGTAGCTGCTCCCCCTTCAATGTTTGACCCGGTAACACCTGTGTCTGATTCGATTGACTGGGTGCCTCTGTCGAAGTTCGTTGCCCTTAAGGCGTTGAATCGTCCAGAGTTCATTCGATTTCCTGATGGCAGTGAACGTCGGCTTAAGGCCTGGTATGACTTGGCTTTGCAGTCAATTGAGTGGCTTTGGTCCAAAAGGCTTCTCACATCGGATACTATCTCGAAGTTTTCGACCTCGCATCGTCACTTATTCCACACTGATGCGGTCCACCCGTCTGGGAGGCCATTTTTCAACCCCAAGCAAGTCGCGGGAACTCCTCTTTTCTTTGAAGCCAATCTTAGCAGCTTTGAAGCCACAAAGAGAGCAAAGGCCTTGATGTTCGGTTGTCGTCAGGATCTTTCTCGTGTACATCTAGGGGTCCAACGCAAGTGACTCCTTTCTGCTCAGTTCGTCTTCCCCAAATCTGTCATCTCTAGAACCACGACATCGTCTTAAAAACTGCCCCAATTCCGGGAGCCCTTTCCTCCACTCCGCTCTTGAGCACCGCGCGCGCCTCCGCTATAATCGGTGGGGGGCAAGCGAAGCAGATTCATTAGCCATCAGCCAAAGGGGGAACCCGTTGCGCGTTGTGCTCGTTAGCAAGGCGCTCGTTGTGGGCGCGTATCAGAAAAAGGCGGAGGAGATCGCGCGCCTGGGGGTGGAGTTGACGGTGCTGACGCCGCCAAGCTGGCGAGACCGGCGCGGGTTACAAAGGGCGGAACGGCTGCATACTGTCGGCTACGAACTGCGTACGATTCCCATCCTATTCAACGGCGCTTATCATATGCACTTTTATCCTACTCTGGTAAAGGAGCTTCGGGATTTGAAACCGGAGGTTGTGCATGTGGATGAGGAGCCATACAATTTGGCTACGCTCCTCGGTGTGCGGGCGGCGCGGGCGGTGGGTGCGAAGCCAATCTTTTTCACCTGGCAGAACCTGCTGCGCCGCTATCCTCCTCCGTTTAACTGGTTCGAGCGAACTGTATACCGGACCTGTTCGGTCGCGATCGCAGGGAATGCTGAGGCCCGTGAGGTCCTCGTTCGCAAGGGATATAAGGGCGAGATCGTTGTACTGCCGCAGTTTGGCGTAGACCCGAACATTTTTCGACCACCGACAGGGCTGGATGGAGAAGAGAGCGCGAATCGGCGTGGGGAGGAGAGCGCATTTCACATTGGCTACGCCGGGGGCCTCTTGCCCGAGAAAGGGCTGGACCTGCTGCTGCGGGCGTGCGCCGGACTGGAGGGCAATTGGCAGCTGACGCTTGTGGGCAGCGGCGAGGAGCTGGAAGCGCTGCGGAAACTGGCTTCCGAATGCGGCGCCGCGGACCGGGTCACGCTGGGAGTGAGACTTCCCAGCGGGGAGATGCCCGGCTTCTATCGTTCGCTGGACCTGCTGGTGCTGCCCAGCCGCACGCGGCCCAACTGGAAGGAACAGTTTGGGCGGGTGTTGATTGAGGCGATGGCCAGCGGGGTACCGGTAATTGGAAGCAGCAGCGGCGAGATTCCCAACGTCATCGGAGATGCTGGGGTGGTCTTCCCGGAGGGGGATATTGAATCGCTCCGGTTGCAACTGCAACGGTTAATGCATGATCGGGATGCGCGCAACAGTCTGGCCCAAGCGGGAAGGCAGCGCGTGCTGGCCCATTACACAATGGAAGAGATTGCCCGCCGGACGGTCGCGGCCTACGGGGCCGTAGCCCAAGACCGCTAAAGACTGAAAATCAGACACAGACTATGAAAGTCGTCGTTAATGCCCAGTTGCTTCATACAAGAGGCGGTTACCGGGGAGCCGGCGTCAGCAACTACTGCCGCAACCTGCTGACAGCTCTTGCGGACGAGACCGACGGAAAACAGGTGACGGCCTTTGTCAACGACCGGGACTTTCGCTTCCCGCAGAGGCGCCCGGGGATGGAGTTGCGTTATACGCGCTGGCCGGCCGCCGATCCGGTGCCTCGCATCATCTGGGAGCAGACGGCGTTGCCGCTGGCCGCGATGACGGCGCGGGGAAGCCTGGTGCACGGCTTGGTGAATACGTTGCCGCTGGCGACAAGGGTACCCGGCGTGGTGACCGTCCACGACCTCAGCTTCATACGGATGCCGGAGCGATTTCCTCGTCTCAAGCGGTTCTATCTTGGCCACCTGTGTCGCGCCAGTGCCCGTCGGGCCAGGCGGGTAATCGCGGTCAGCAAGCAGACGGCGGCGGACGTGCGGGCGGAGTTCGGAGTGGAGAGCCGGCGCGTAGAGGTGGTGTATAATGGGGTAGGCGAGCAGTTCCGGCCTCTACCGATAGCAGAGGTCAGCGATTTTCGCGAGCTTATGGGGCTGCCGAAGAGGTTCTTGCTCTATGTTGGCACACTGGAACCACGCAAAAATCTGCCCCATCTGCTGCGGACCTTTGCAAGTTGGCGGGCGGAGAGTGCAATCGGGCGCGACGTAGGGTTGGTTGTGGCTGGCGGCAAAGGCTGGCACTACCAGGAGATTTTCAGCCTGGCGGCCGAGCTGGGCTTGATGGGAGGCGACGCGGGCGGAACTTCCGACGAAGGGCCGATAGTACAGTTTCCCGGTTTCCTGCCGGAGCGTGACCTGTGCCTCTGGTACAACGCAGCCAGCGGATTCGTCTATCCCAGTCTGTACGAGGGATTTGGTTTGCCGGTGCTGGAGGCGATGGCATCGGGAACTCCGGTCATCTGTAGCGACGCGCCGAGCCTTCAAGAGGTGGCCGGCGATGCGGCGCTGATCGTGCCGGCGCAGAACCAGGCCGCTCTTCAGGACGCTTTTGAGCGTCTATTTACCGACCAGGGCGTCTCCAATGCTTTGCAAAGGTGGGGACTTCGACAGGCGAGGCGGTTCTCCTGGGAACGGGCTGCGAAAGAGACGATGGCTGTATATGAAAGTGCGGTAAATGAAGGTTAAAGGACAGTACAAAGCACGAACCACGAATCGCACACCGCGGGCCACTGGCCACTGATTGAATGCCGATGACAACCGTACAGATGAAACAGCGCCGGGGTCGCCGTTCGTCCCAACAAGCACGAAATGGGAAGCGAAAGAGCGGGGAGGCAACAGGCTCACCTGAAAGAAACTGGTTGACAGCCCTGCTAACTCGGATTCCTCCGAGATGGTGGCCAGCGTTACTGCGCATCAGCGATCTGATTCTGATAGTTGTCGCGTTTTTGATGGCCTATTGGGTGCGCTACCGGTTACAGTGGTTCCTCACGGTCGATCCATCGAACCAGACCGATCTTGTCACCTATCTGCCGTTCGGTCTGGCGCTGGTTTTTCTCCTTTTTTGTTCGTTTCAATTCTCCAGAGTCTATGTATACCGGCGAGACCGTCTCTGGTTGGAAGAGGTCTATGCTATCGCCAGCGCGACCACGATAGGCGTAGTCGTTCTGATCATTTTGAACCTGGCCTTCGGGCAACTTTCCTATAGCCGCCTGATCTTCCTTTACACGGCCGTGCTGGTAACCCTGTTGTTGGGCATCAGCCGCGCCGTGATCTACACGGTGCGCGGCTACCTGCGCAATCAGGGGATCGGACTGGAACGTGTCGTGTTGGTAGGCGCCGGCGATGTGGGGTTGATGGTCATGCGTACGATTGCGGCCCGCCCCAGCCTCGGATATGAACTGGTCGGCTTTCTGGACGACGATCCTGACATAAATCGGACAGACATCGGCCGTTTTCAGGCACTGGGCCCGTTAACCAATTTTTTTGATATCCTGCAAAATAACGAGATAGACACGGCCATCATCTGTCTGCCCTGGCGGAGCCACCGCATCGTTGCGCGTCTGCTTCATCTGTGTGAGGAGAACGGTGTCACCGCACAGATCGTGCCGGACTTCTTCCAGCTGACAAAGAATCAGATGCAGGTGGAACGGCTGAACGGGATTCCGTTGATCACGACGCGAGCCGTATCGATTGCGGGTTGGAATCTGTTCGTGAAACGGGCACTGGATGTGACCCTGGCTACGGTCATGCTGGTTCTGGGGCTGCCGCTTGGCGCGTTGATCGCACTGTGTGTCCGCTTCAATTCACCGGGGCCGATCATCTATTCCCAGACGCGCGTCGGGCGCAACGGACGGCCATTCCAGATCTACAAGTTTCGCTCAATGATCGCCGATGCCGAGGCGCAACTCGACGAGATGGCCGACCTGAATGAGGCGTCGGGGCCGCTTTTCAAGATGCGCGACGACCCGCGCCGCACCGCCGTTGGGCGGATTCTGCGCCGCCTGAGCCTGGATGAACTGCCGAACCTCATCAATGTATTGCGCGGCGAGATGAGCCTGGTCGGGCCGCGTCCCAATGTGCCGGAGGAAGTGTCGCAGTACAAGGACTGGCACCGCAAGCGGCTATCGGTCAGCCCGGGGATGACGGGGCTTTGGCAGGTCAGCGGCCGCAGCGACCTGACTTTCGATGAAATGGTTCTGCTCGACATTTACTACGCCGAGAACTGGAGTATGACCCTGGATCTGGGCATTCTTCTGCGCTCAATTCCAAAGGTTTTGGGCGGGGAAGGGGCGTATTAGACGTCTCTAGTTTTTGGCTTCCCACTCACGGGCAGTAGTTCAGTCACTCCTTTGCAATTGAAGACCCATGCGCTCCGGTTGAAAGAGGCGGGGCTCCATTTCGCGCAGGTCAGAGGCGACGGCGAGCGGAAACTCGCACTGTGCGAGGACGTCTTCTTCGAGGGAGGCGCCGGGTGCGATTTCGATAACGGTCCAGCCGTCGGTATCAAGGCGGAACACGCAGCGTTCGGTGACAACGACCACGTTCTGCCCGGTCTGACGGGCGCGGCGACCGCTGAAGGTGACGTGCTCTACCTCGTTGACGAACTTGCGCACTCTACCCTCACGCTCGATATGCAGGCGGCCGCCGACCACATCGAGGCGGGCGCCGGCCGTGTATGTCCCGCTGATGACGATATTTCTGGCGTTGGCGGTGATGTCGACAAACCCGCCGACACCGGCGGTCACGTGGGGACGGGCGGCCAGGCGCGAAACGTTGATGTTGCCCTCGCGATCGATCTGCATGAAGGAAAGGAAGCAGCGGTCGAAGCCGCCGCCCTGAAAATAACTGAACTGGTCAGGCGAGGGAATGATGGCTTGGGTATTGGCGGCGCAGCCGAACTGAAAGCCCCCCAGCGGCATGCCTCCAACGGCGCCTTGCTCGATAACCCAGGTAACGGCGCCGTCCAGCCCCTCTTCGAGCAGAACTCGCGGCACAAGCGCTGAGATGCCGAAGCCGAGATTGACCGCTTCGCCGTCGCGGAGCTCGAGCGCGGCGCGACGGGCGATCACCTTTTGCAGGCCCCACTCGGCGACCTCGAATGTATCGGAAGGGACGCGCACTTCGCCGCTGATGGCCGGGTCGTATTCGGTCTGGGTGGTCTGCATGGAGTCGGGCACGACCACGACTGCGTCCACAAGGGTGCTGGGCACGCGCACGTTCTGAGCGAGAAGGGTGCCGGCGGCAACGCGACGCTCGACCTGGGCGATGACGACGCCGCCGTTGTTGTGCGCGGCCAGTGCGACATCGTAGGCCCCGAGAAAGGCGCCCTCGCGCTCGAAAGTGAGATTACCCATTTCGTCGGCGGTCGTCGCGCGGATTAGCGCCGCGTCCGGTTTCAGGGCGCGCAGATAGAGCCACTCCTGGCCGTCAAACTCCACCAGCTGCACAATATTCTCGCGGGTGCACTCATTCATGCGGCCGCCCTGACGCCGTGGATCGAGGTAAGTGTCCATGCCCAGTTGGGTGAGGACACCGGGCCGCCGCGCCGCAGCCTCGCGCAGCTGGTGGAAGATGAGCCCGCTGGGAATATTGTACGCTTCGACTTCGTTTTCGTAGATCATGCGCCAGATGGCGGGCGACTCCATCGACGATGGACCGGATGGGAGTGAGCCAGCGATCACCCGCGCCAGCAGGCCGGGCTGGGCAATGTGGTCGATGCCGTCGATGCCATACATGTCACCGGCGGCAATGGGGTGAATAGTGGTCAGGTTCTGCGGATGGCCTTGTTGGGCAAAGCGCTCGCCCACGGCGCGCAGAATCGCGTCGGGGCAAAGCAGACCGCTGGAGGAGTTGACAGCCACCGTTGCCCCGTCGTGGATGAGGGCAGCGGCTTCGGGCAGGGTAACAAAACGGGTGCGCGGCATTGCTCAATTTCACCTTTGCGGGCGGGGCGGGCGCGCGCAACCGAGCGAAAGGGATACGCGGGCCAGCGGAGTAGCGATGGCTCCATTATAGCGGGACGGACGTTTGGCGCAAGGGTTGGCAGATGCAGCCTTGTGCGGGCAGGGCGCGATGGTGGAACGGGACGGAGAAGAAACAGATTATGCCCGCAGGCGGTGGTATGCCCGGTCGCCGACTGCGGCGGTGGCAGCGCGGCCGATCTCGTCGGCCTGCAGGAGCGAAGTCCAGGTGTTTTCAGGCGTGACGTCGAAGGGCTCGTTGTCCATGAGCGGCGTGGCGGCACTGTGCGCCATAGCCTCTTGCAGGGCGGGGCCGTCGGCTGTGGTGTCGAGGGAGAGTTGGGCCAGATGAGTGGGCAGGCCGATCTCGGCGCAGAAGTGGGCGACCTGTTCGCATTCATCTGTAAACTGCTCCAGCGCCAGCTGGGTGAGCAGCCCTAGCGCCACCATTTCGCCGTGCAGGTACTCTTCGCGTGCTACGGGCAGGCGGGTGAACCCCATGGCAATGGCGTGTGCCGCGGTGACGCCGCCGCTCTCGAAGCCGATGCCGCTCAAGAGAGTATTGGCTTCGATCACGCGCTCCAGCGCGGGGTTGGTCTCGCCGCGATAGTTGGCTTCGGCGGCGGCGACGCCATCTTCGAAGACGGTCTGGGCGCAGAGTTCGGCGATAGCCTGGGCTGCGATGGTCGGGCGTCCGCCGATTACGGCGCGGCCGGCCGGGTTGCGGTAGCAGGTGCGAGCCTCGTAGCGGGTGGCAAGCGCGTCACCCATGCCGGCCACCAGATAGCGCACCGGCGCGGCTGCGATCAGCTGTGAATCGACCAGTACAAAGGCCGGGCTGTCCGGGAAGGACTCACCGCCGTGGACGATGCCGTCATCGGTGTAGATAACCGATAGAGCCGAGCAGGGCGCGTCGGTGGAGGCGATGGTGGGGACGATGACGACTGGGATATCGAGCCGGTCGGCTACGCATTTGCCTGCGTCGAGACACTTGCCGCCCCCGACCGCTATCAAGCAGTCGAATGGCGTGCCTTTAGTTTGCAGGCTGGAGGAGGCGCGCTCGATTTCTGAGTAGGAGCACTCGTCCCCGAAGATTTCGACCGACGCTTCGATCTGCATGGCTCTGAGGCCGCCGAGCAGTTGCTCGCCGTGGCGGCGCAGCCCGCCGGCACTGATGTAAACGGCGGGTCTTGTGCTGGGTACCAGTGCCAGGAAGCGGCCGAGATGGTCGAGCAGGTCCGGCCCTTGCACGTAGCGTGCCGGCGAGATCAGACCGGTTGGAGGGGTCTCCCGGCCGGTGTCGGCGAGCGAAAAGAGCGGCTTGGGGGAGAAGTCGTTGTTGCTGGTCATGGTGTAATGGTCAGTGGTTAGTGGTCAGTGTGGCCATGGACGATTGCAGCCATTTTGTGTTCTACATTTTCGTCGGGTTTGCTCTTACGCGCAAGGGGAAGAGACTGCTGTCAGAGGGCCGGCTCGGAGAGGCGGTCGGAGATGACATCGACGAGGCGCAGGTCGTAGTCGAGGTGGGGCGCCTCAAGGATGGTGAGGGAGGGGTGGCGGCTGCGGGCTTCGGCGAGAATGTGCGGCAGGTCCTGGCGGAGGTGGCGGCCGCGGTGGAGAAAGTAGGGCAGGGCGACGATCTTGCGGGCGCCCTGGGCAGCGAGGTTGTCGATGGCGTCGGCGATGCGGGGCGTGTTGCAGTCGAGATAGGCGGTGGCGGCGAGGGGGTAGCGGGTCTTCTCCTGTAACCAGGCGGTAATTCGTCTGACCGGTTCGTTGGCGTGCGCCAGGGGTGTGCCGTGGGCCATGACCAGGAGGGCGGCCTGTGTCCCGTTGGAGCGGCTCGGGTCTGGGTCGACGGCTTGCAGACGCTCGAGAGCGATGGCGGCCAGCTTTTTGTGGAAGCCGAAACAGGGGGAGACGCGGATGGTGAGCTCTGGGAACTGTGCGGCGACTTTGGCGACGTCGCCGGGCAGGTCCTGCTGGACGTAGACGCCGTCGATGAGGAAATAGGGCTGGACGGTGACGGAGGTTGCGCCGGCGCCGACACATTTGGCGACGGCCTCGGTGATAGTGGGACGGCTGAAGTTGAGGAAGCCGGCTTCGGCGATGGGCGCCGCGCCGCGTTCGCGTAGGCGGGCGGCCAACCGGATCATAGAGGCGCCGCTGTCACTATGCAGGCTGCCGTGACCGATGAGGACGATACTGTTCATTGGTTCGCGGTCGGCCGACGTTGGCCACCGTTAACCGACCAACGAGAGCCAGCTCTAGGTAAGATGGAGGCCGCACTCGAGCTTGTCGAGCCCGACCCAGCGGCCGGCGCGCAGGTCGCCCCCGGGTTGGACGGCCTGGGTGCAGGGCCAGCAGCCGATGCTGGGGTAGTTCTGCTCGTGCAGCTCGTTGTAGGGAACGTCGTGGGTATGGATATAGGCCCAGACGTCTGCTTCAGTCCATTTGACCAGGGGAGAAACTTTTACGACACCGTATTTATCGTTCCAGCGCAGGACAGGGGTGCCGGCGCGGGTGGGCGACTGGTCGCGGCGCAGGGCCGATACCCAGGCGGTGCTGCTCTGCAGGGCCTCTCCCATCGGCGCGACTTTGCGGATATTGCAGCATTTGTCCGGGTTGCTGCGGTAGAGGTCCGGGCCGTGGGTCCGCTCCTGTTCGGCGACGCTCATTTCGGACGTCACGCGGCGGAAGGGACGGTTGTAGTGCCGCTGGGCACGTTCGATGAGGCCCAGCGTTTCGGGGAAGAAGTAGTCGGTGTCGATGTAAAAGATGTCTACATCGGGGTTGATGCGCATGGCGATGTCGATCAGCGCCATGCCGCTGGCGCCGAAGGCTGAGCCGATCGAGAAGCCTTCACCAAACTGACCTATCGCCCACTCCAGGATCTCTTCTGCGGAACTCTCTTCCAGGCGGCGGTTGAAGTGGTTGATAGCGTCCGGTTGCCAGGTATCAAACGAGAGTGTTTCCTGCACGAAAGCAATCACAGTTTGTTCCTCTATATTTCATCCTATCCACAGCCGCGATAACGTTCTGTTTGCAGTGCCTGCGCAATGGTAAAGGTTCGCGCATAAAGTTGGCACGCCACGGCAACGGGGCTACGGATATGGGACTGTTTCAGTTGTGAAGAGATTTAGCGGGCGCTCATCGCGGTGAAGTGCGTCTAGAATTTGGTCGCCCTGTCCACGCAGGGTTGACGCACGTTTCTGTTGGATGAGCCTGTCAGAGAATTAGCTACAACAACAGGAGCAACAACAGGAGGAGGTGGTACACAAGCAGCTGGAGGAGGAGGAGATGACAATCTTGCCGGAGTGGGACAGATGGGATTGTCTGCCGGGCGAGGCCGCCCGACTCGGTTGGTCATACGTTTGGATACGCATTTCCTTGTACTCCTTCTCAGCCTGATATGAAGCGCTGGCAAGGCCGTTGAGCGGTCTCTGCCAAGCTGCTTCGCCCCACTTTTGTGAGGTTGGAAGCCAGTATACACAATGTTGGACGACGTGTCAATATCGCAAAAAGCTTGATCTGGGCCAAGTTTTCTGGTGCCGGATTTGCAGGAAATTGGGGGTGCTGGGAGCTCGTGCGCAGTTCGTATGAGATTGGTACGAGAGATTATGAGAGTCTACGAGCTTTTGCGGGGGTTGGATGGTTGTCTGGAGCTGGATGTAGGGCTCCTTATGGACTGCCAGGACGACAGTCGCGCAGGGAATCCGGTGAGAACTCGTATGAGCGTTGTACGAGAGAGAGCACGAATGTTTTCGCAGGTTTGCGAGAGCCGGGCGGACATCTGAAGAGGCGTTCGCCCGTTGCTGAGTGTCCGAACTGTTGGATTCAGCAACGGGCGAATCGGGGGATTTCGGATGAAAGTGATTGGGGCGCCCCTGCGAACTGATTGTCAGTCTCGACATTGAGGCTGGTTTCGAAGCCAAAATGTCTGGAGCGCATCCGGGTTGTACAGGGGCAGAGTTCAGTCTGACAGATGATCGGAAAGCTGGGAAGTGGTCATTGGCCGGTGTGGTGCGGCGGCAGGTGGTCAAAGAAGAGAATGTCACGCAGGCAGTTGCCACTGGGCTGGGGGACAGTTCGCTCGTTGTCCGGAGCAGGCCAACCGTGCCACCAGACCGCGATGTTCTGTTCCGGCTGGTGTGGTTGGAAGGTACATGGGTAATTGGCAAATGAAGATTCCGAATAGGGACAAGGATAGAGAATCGGTTCAATACCGACGAAGAGGACATAGGTGAAGTATTTCCGACCGAGGAATCCGCCGATTGCGGTGCTGAGGAGCACCGTTGCCAGCAGGATGCTGAGTCTTGTCATCGCTGTCCGCTCCTCAGCGTTCCCGGGGGCAATGGGTCATGGTACAGGAAGTCGAGGACGCAGCTTCTCTGCGGCTGGTAGTGGATATGGGCAGGGTCGATGGACGGCCAGGCATAGTACCACTGTGCACCGTCGGGTACGGGTTGGTCCGTGTATTTCAAACAGTTGCCTGAGGTCTCTGAATCCTGGCAGGGGTAGACGAAGGGTTCCCAGATTGTGAAATAGATGGAGTTGAGATAGTAACTTGCGGCGCTACTGACGCTTGTGCATCCGATAACAAGCGCTGCGATCAGGCTGGCGAACTTAACTTTGGACATTTCTCACCCCTTGTCTTGTGCGGGGGCGGGTCAGCGTCGGGTCTGACCGTTGCCCCGCACAAGACAGGTTCGGCCACAGCTTTCTCCACGGGATTCGCAAGGTAACGAGTGGGTCTGTTCAACTCACCCGATTCCGGCATTGCCATTGTTGGATGGAACTTGGATTCCTGTCATCCCATGCGTGCTGCGGACAAGCATAAATTTTAGCAGATTTGCGCGGCGGTTTCTCGCCAAAAGGGACCAGTTTGGGGAACTTTCACTTCCTATATTGGTAGTTGAGGCGTAGCGGAGCGTTGTTTGTTCTGGGGTTGTTGCGGATATGAAGGGAATTGCGAGTCAGACAGTTACGAGCTCCAGAGTGGAGAGGTTCAGGTCAGGAGAGCGTTTCGAGAGTTGGAGCATTTCGATACCGACGACCTGATTGGACTCGTTGTAGTCGAGGACGACGCCGGGCGCGACTTCCTCGGATTCGACGATGTCGGAGTCGTCAAGGCGGAGGTAAAATGCGTCGGCTTCTTTGTCGATGTGGAGTTTCATAGTTTTCCTCGCATGTTCCGGTCAAAGAATACGCTAGCTACCCGCCAGGGTCCAACATTGGTGTTCACTGCTACACGCAAGACGCGATTGTCTTGATCAGGTATAGATCGAAAGAATCGTTCTACCGTCGGGTCAAGTGGATCGGGCAGACGCAGCATCGGTTCAGCTACCACGCGCTGCACCTATTCCGTCGGAATACTTCGTTCCGCCATTACATCGACTGCGTGTCTCGTGAATCTCAGTGGTAGCACATCAATATCCATTACATGCTGACGTATCCATTGGATTTCTTGGACGGACCCGAATGGCTTCAAATGTCGCAGTCGATACGCTCAGGAATCAGAATCGACCCATGCGCTGTCGCTGCGGAAAGTTTGATTCAACATCGCTGGTTTGTCCACGCGCTGAGCGGCGTCTAGGATTTCGATGCCGGCGAGATGGTTGGCGGCGTCATAGTCGAGGGCGGTGCCGTCCTCAATGTATTTCGTGATCACAATTGTGTCTGCGAGGCGGATGTATAGGGCATCTACTACGCGATCGTAGGTTATTTTCATTGTTGACACGGCGTCCAGATCGAACGAGTGCAGGAATCGAGTATTCGGTCGAAACTCTAGCCTTGGGTATTTGCTCTTAACTTAGAGTAGGCTGGATTGTTGAGGTTCAATTGATTTCCGCGGTTGTTTCGGGCTGCGGCATGTGCTGGATTGTTCGGATTCTTCTGGTTGGCATGGTGGTCTAAGTCGCTGTGGTTTCTCCTTGAATTTGTGAATTCCTGTAATACAATTCCTGCAATTGCCACAAAAACAAATTTCGCCCCTCTTACAAACAGAGATATGACCATTTCACTCTCCTATTTTCCGAACTGCTTCACCCTGAAGCGATTTGTCTGTACGAACGTTTTTCCTTCGCTCGGGAATCTCCTTTCAACTGCATTGGTTTCTCGACCAGAACAACCGATTAGTCACCTATATCAGCAAGCGTGCCAAACTCCAATTGGGTTTGCAGGCGGAGGTTTGGCTTCCTTTGGGCGCCTCTTTCCTTCATGCACTCACGGCTCGATGCACCACTTTGCCTAGGCCTAACCGAAATATCTGAAACTGCGACCTCTTTGCCTGTGCTTAGCCGCTGTGCTATCGTTGACGCCAAAACCCACCCATAGAAAGGACGAAATCATGACAACCCTTTTCGGACGCGACTATAGCCGGCGAGAGCTGCTGGACAAGGTCGGAGATATGTCGCAGCTGGCAGGGGCGCGTAAGGCTGAGCTGGTAGAGGGCATTGAGCGGGGCTCGGACCTGATCGAGGTCTTCAACGCTTCGGGGCTCTGCTTCTCGGTGTTGCCGGGACGGTCGCTGGATATTGCGTCGGCGCACTATAAGGGTATGTCGCTCTGCTTTCGCAGCAGTACGGGCGACGTCGGGCCGGCGTTCTATGAGCCGGAGGGGGACGGCTGGCTGAGGGGCTTCTTCGGCGGCCTCACCGTGAGCTGCGGAATGACCTTTACGGGCCATCCGGAGGTGGACCCGGAGGAGGAGAACGAAGAGCTGGGACTGCACGGACGGCTGGCGTTTCTACCGGCGAAGAATGTGGTCGCGAACGCGGGCTGGGAAGACGAGCAGTACGTTGTGCGCGTCCACGGCAAGATGCGGGAGGCGGTATTCTTCGGCACGAACCTGGAGCTCACGCGGGAGATCTCGACGGTGCTGGGGGAGAAATCAATCCGCATCTACGACCGCATCGAGAATCTGAGCGTGGACCCGTCGCCGTTGATGTTTGTCTATCACTGCAATCCCGGTTTCCCGGTTCTGGACAGCGGGACGCGGCTGCTGATCAACAGCGAGAAGACGACGGAATGGCTGGAAGACAAGGAGGTCGGCCCTGACGTCTACCAGGTGGCCAAGCCGCCGCAGGAGGAGGCCCACGACGATGTGTTCGTGCACAGGCCGGTCGCCGACGCAGATGGGAACGTGCATGTCGGGCTGGTCAATGATGGGTTGGGGCTGGGCCTGTATTGGAAGTTCCCGATTGCGGAGATCCCGCTGGTGAACCAGTGGCAGCATTTCCATCGCGGGACCTACGTCACCGGGGTGGAGCCGGGCAACGTGAGCATGTTGGGCCGGGCCTGGAACCGCAGGGAGGGTTATCTGAAGCATATCCAGCCGGGCGAAGTGCGGGAGTTCCATCTGGAAATCGGTGTGCTGGATGGGGCGGAGGAGATTGGGGAGTTTGAACAGCAGTTTTGAGTAGTCAGTTCTTAGTTTTGAGTGGGCGGCGTCGGTGATGATTTAGAGGGTGCTGCACCAATTTGAATTTAGCAACTGCGGGGGCATCCACAAGGGGTGCCCCTACGATTTGGTCCGCGGTTCAATGCGCGTAAGGTAGACGCAGACGGCGAGGAGGAGTAGAGCCATCGAGTAGTTGATGCCGAGGGCGGTCTGAAAGCTCCAGAGGTCGGAAAAGATGGCGGTCCAGAGGGGCGGGAGCATGGTGCCGATGGTCATGGCGACGTTGAGGACGCCGGTGACGGCGCCGCTGTGCTGCGGGTAGAGGCGGGTGCCATAGGCGAGCGCGGTTGGGAAGAGGCCGGACAGGGTGAGACCGGTGAGGAAGATGCCGATCACGAGCGGGGCGGCGGTTGTGCTGAAGATGACGAGCGGGTAGGTGAGGGCGAGGCCGGCGGCCAGGATGAGCAGGGTGGCGGCGTAGCCGAGGCGCTCGGCGTAAGCGGCGCAGAGGAAGCGGCCGGCGGTCAGGGCTATGTAGAAGACTGAGATCATCGAGATTGAGGAGAAGGTAGAGAAGCCGGCGGACTCCTGCATGAAAAGGGCGACCCAGCCAAGGAGGCTGAAGGCGACGCCGTTATAAATGAAGGCGATGAGGAAGAGTGAAAGGAAGCCGGCGTTGCGCAACATGCCTAAGTTGGCAGTGAGAGCATCTTGAAGCTCAACCCAAACTGAAGAAAAGATTGATGCCAAGACCCCGCCCTGCCGGGTCTTTTTTTGTCCTGGATCCTGTGCATGCACAGATTCATCGACGGCTGGTGCCGCTTGCCCGGCAGATGAGGCGGTGGAAGGTGAGATGCGGCGAACCAGCAGGAGCGCGCCGGCGCCATAGAAGAGCCAGATGAGGCCGGTGGCGGCCATGGTCCAGCGCCAGGGGACGCCCTGCTCGAGGACTACGGCGAAGACAAGGGGGGAAATGGTGGCGCCGACGGCGTAGACGCCGTGCAGGACGTTGAGGGCGCGGGCGCGGCTGTCCCGGTTGGCGTCGGCGACCATGGCGTTGATGCCGGTGGTGAGCGAGGCCTGCACGATGCTGATGAGGGCGAAGCCGGCCAGGAAGAGGAACCAGGCGCGGGCAGCAGCTGTCAGGGCCATGGAGAAGGCAACCGCGAGCGCGGCGATCCAGACCAGTTTGCCGTAGCCGAGGCGGTCGGAACTGACGCCGGCCAGGAGGTTGCCGAGGATGCCGCCGACGGCGCGGGCCGGGAAAATGAGGCCGATGGCGGTCAGAGTGAGACCTGTGGCCATGTATTCGTCGGTGATGAACGGCATGACCGAGGGGATCAGGACGGCGGCGGTACCGATGAAGAGGTAGCCGGTGAGGCCGAGCGCGGTTACCGGCAGGGCCGGCGAGATCGCGTCCGGCGCGGCGGCGCGGTTCAGTTTTGCCATGTGGACTACTCTCCGACGCTCTCGTTGGTCAGTTGCGTCTCTCGAAACCGGTGCGCGTGCGTTTCGCCGCGTTCGGTCAGGGAGACAAGATTGGCTTCGATTTGCACAAGATTGCGCGCCCGCAATTGACGCAGTGTACGCTGCATCTTGGCCGGTGTCCAGCGGAAGTGCCGGTAGAGCGTGGAGACGGCCAGTTCCTCGCTGGCGGCAGGGCTGTCCTGGTGGTGGTGAATGTGGCCGAGGACGACCTGGTGGTCGAAGCTGCGGCGCTGGTTGCGGCGGCGCAGCATGGTCGAGACGAGACCGTACTTGGGTGAAAAAGCCCACGCGACCAGGAAGAAGAAGAAGGTCATGAGCACCATCGAAGCGGAGATGGAGGAGTCCCAGCTCTCGCTGAGGCCGAGCCCGAAGAGGTCGTTGAGCATGGCGAAGACGTCGCTGAGATTAACGATGCCGAGCAGGTTGCCGCGCGCGAGGTCGTAGCCGCTGTACGCGCCGGCTGCGCCGATGAGCGAGCTGTAGAGAAGCATGCGGGGCAGACGGTCGGTGAGCAGGTAGGCGGCGGCGGGCGGGATGATGAAGAAAGCGACGACCAGGATGGAGCCCACGGCGTCGAAAGCGCCGACAGCCACCAGGCTGACCAGGACCATCAGCCCGTAGTGGAGGAGCGTGGGCCGGAAGCCGAGCGCTGCGGCCAGGGTCGGGTCGAAGGTGGAGAGTTTCAGCTCCTTGTAGAAGAGAACGATGGCGAGCAGGGTGAGAACTGTCATGACGGCCATGACAGTGATCGACTTGGGCCAGAAGACGAGGACAGGCTCCTGCTTTGTGAAGCCGGCCTGCCAGGCCTGGGCCGGGCTGTACTGGCCGCAGTTGGTGCAGATTTCAGTGAACTCGGCCTTGTCGTCGCGAGGGCTGATGCCCAGGCTGCGGCAGTTGGTACACTGGCGCGTCAGTTCGGCGCGGGGGTCGTCGGGGTTGATGGTCACGGACTCACAGCCGCTCAGGCAGTGGCTGTTTGTGTTGGCCCAGGCGACGCCGATTTCACCGACCATCACGGCGTCCTCGTCGAGATGGACGTCGCTGACCACGCGGGAGACAAGAATGACGGCGATGGCGAAAAGGAGGGGGAACGCGAGGCCGAGGGCGGCATCCTGTTTGACAAGTCCAGAACGGTAGATGAGCTCGGTGAGAAGGACCGTGGCGACGCCCGCGGCCGCCGCGCCGGCGATGAGCCAGACCGATGAAAGATCCGGGTGCTGGCCGAAGACCGAACCCATGAGGATGAAGGCGACGACAATGCCCAGGAGGACGGTGTGGCTGATGGCGTCGCTGGTGAGGGACATCCCGCGCAGGAGCAGGAATGTGCCCAACAGGGCGCCTGATACGGCGATAAGGCTGCCGACGATTGTGGCCGTATGCTGAGGGTTGCGCAGGAAAGCGTTGAGATCTTCGCGGGCAACGAAGTTCAGGAGTAGCTGAATGACGATCTCTTCGAGGAAAAACATGAATGGCAGCGGTCAGTGGTCGCTAACTGCATTGGCCGGCGACGGTTCTTCTGGCGACGGCGCGGCGGCTTCGCGGATAGTGTCGAGTTTGAATTCGAGTTTGGCGACGGCTGCGGGGGGCAGAGCGTCGGCGATCTCTTGCTGGCGGTCTTCGGCGACGACGGGCAGGGCGAGGTCGTCGGCGTACTGGCGGTAGACGGACCAGAGCTGGTGGTTGCGGTCGTCGCGGGCGGCCGCTTCGATGCCGGCGGGCGTGAGCATCCAGGCGCCGTTGCTGCGCTGGGCGTGGCCGCGGGCCTGGAGCTGGCGCAGACCTTCTCTGGCGGTCGCGCCGCGGACGCCGACCAGGAACGGTTCGGGCGCGGGCAGATCGGCGCGACCGTGGTCGATTGCGTAGTGGTACAGGTCCTGCAGCATGGTCTGGGCGGCAAAGAGGCGGCGGTCGCTGCGCTGGCGCAAAAGAGTCCAGACGAGGCCGCGGCCCGGGGCGAAGCCGAGGGATACGGCCACCAGCAGGAAGGCGACGACGACGATCAGAGGGCCGGTCGGGATGTCCGCATCGACGGCGCTGACAATGGCGCCGGCGCCGCCTGCAAAAGCGCCGAATACCGCGGAAAGGATAACCATCTGGCCGAGTTGGTTGGTCCACTGGCGGGCCGCGATGCCGGACGCGATCAGCATGCCGACCATGAGAATGACGCCGGCCAGCTGCAGGCCGAGTACGATGGCGACGACGATGAGGGTCGAGAGCAGCAGGCTGAGAAGGTCGACGCGGTAGCCGTTGGCGCCGGCGAATTCGGCGTCGAACGTGATCAGCTTGAACTCTTTCCAGAAAAGGGCGAGGACGATGAAAGAGACCGCGCCGACCGTCGCGATCAGGCGCACGTCGCGCTCGACGATGGCCGCGGCCTGGCCGAATATGAAAGTGTCGAGTCCGGCCTGGCTGGCGTCGGGCCGGGCCTGGATGTAGACGAGGAGGGCGATGCCGGCCGCAAACCAGGCTGCCAGCACGATACCCATGGCCGCGTCCTGCTTGATGCGGGTGGTGCCGGTGACGAGGCGGATGAAATAGACGCCGAGCCAGCTTGTCACGCCGGCGCCGATGAGGAGGAGGCCGAGGTCGCGGCCGGCGATCAGGAAAGCGATCGCGACGCCGGGCAGAGCGGCGTGGGAGAGGGCGTCGCCGAGCAGGCTCTGGCGGCGCAGGACCGCGAAGCAGCCGAGTACGCCGCTGACGACGCCAAGCAGGGCGCCGCCGAGGGCGACGGTGCGCAGCGTGTAGTCGTACTCGACCTGGAGAACAAACTGGCTGAAAGGCACAAAGAGCGCCGCGACCACTGCAATTGCCGCGATCAGGAGCCAGACGAACTGATCGGATTTGCGGTTCTTCGTAGTCGGTCTTTCGTCTTCAGTCATTCGACCACCGCTGAGCGCCGCCCCTACTTGAAGCGGCAATCAGAACGCCCGGGCGTTCAATTCTCATTCCTCTTCCAGGCCGGCGATTCGCTGGCCCTCATGCAGGTAGGCGACGCGGCCGCCGTAGGTACGCCGCAGGTTGTCCGGCGTAAAAGTCGCGGCCATGGGGCCGCTGGCGACGATTTCAACGTTGAGCAGGGTCACCCAGTCGAAATATTCGGGGGCGGTCTGCAGGTCGTGGTGGACGACGACCACGGTCTTGCCCCGCGCGCGCAGTTCGCGCAGGATGGCGATGATGGCGCGCTCGGTGACGGCGTCGACCGCGGCAAAGGGCTCGTCCATAAGATAGATGCGGGCGTCCTGCACGAGGGCGCGGGCGAGGAAAGTGCGCTGCTGCTGGCCGCCCGAGAGCTGGCTGATCTGGCGGTCAGCGAACTCCTGCATGCCGACCTGTTCCAGGGCGTGAATTGCCGACTCGCGTTCGCTCTGTCCGGGGCGGCGGACCCAGCCGAGGCGGCCGTAGAGGCCCATGGAGACGACATCGAGCACGGTGGTGGGGAAGTCCCAGTCGACGCTCCCGCGCTGGGGCACGTAGCCGACCAGGCCGCGGACCTGCTCATAGGGCTGGCCGTAAAATTGGACCGTGCCGGCGGCGCGGGGAATGAGCTTGAGTGCGGCCTTGATCAGGGTGCTCTTGCCCGCGCCGTTGGGGCCGATGACGGCCATGAGGACGCCCTCAGGCACGTGCAGGTCGATGTCCCAGATGGCCGGTTTGCTGTTGTAGGCCACCGTCAGATCGTCGATCTCCAGGGCCGCATTGGAGTCGTCTTGCGCACCGCTTCCGCTGAGGACGCTCACGTCACTTTACTCCTTGCAGGCGCGCTGGGTCCGGCGGCGCGGGCAGTTGCCGCTCTGTACTTACTTGCGAATTCAGGACGCGCAGCGGCAGGACGGGGAGCAGTCTCCTCTGTTCCCGCGGCGGCGGCCTGGTCGCGCTCTCGGGGGAGGGAGCGCGACTTCGAACAACAACGCGAGTAACCCGCGAACGGCGCTTACTATTCTTCAGAATCACAACTGACCGTGAGTAACTCCTGCGGCGGCGCAACGTCAATCGCGTCTGGCCAGTCGGGGATAACGGCCGGCGCGCCCGCGCAGCGGTAGGACTGCAGGATGGTGTAGACGTTTTCGGCGATCATGCCGATATACGTGCCTCCAAATGTGCCGGGCATGCCCATGGCGTCCGAATAGAGCTCGCGCACGCCGACGCGGGCGCCGCCGCCTCTCGCTTCGATGGCGGCCTGGACGGCTTCAATCGTGTCGGGCGAAATGCTGCTCTCGACGAAGAGGACCGGAATCTCCTGTTCTACGACGAACTGGGCGGTCCGCTGGATGTCGCCGACGCCGGTCTCGTCCTCTGTGCTGATCCCCTGGATGCCGGCCATCTGCCAGCCGAAGGCGGCGCCGAAATACTGGAAGGCGTCGTGTGAAGTAACCAGGTAACGCTGCGCTTCCGGCACCGAGCGCATGCCCTCGTCGGCCCAGCTGAACAGCAGGCGCAGCTGCTCGTTGTAGGCGTCGGCGCGGGCCGTGTAGGTATCGCCGTTGTCGGGGTCGAGCTCGGCCAGGGTCTGAGCCAAGTCAGAGACGGTGATCTCCCAGTTGCGGGGGTCGAACCAGAAATGGGGGTCGTCGGTCCCGGCCTGCGTCTCGTCGGCGCCGAAGCCGCCGATGACGAAGCCGCCGTCCTTTACCGGTTTGGAAAGGCTGTAGATCAGGGTGCCCTGTTCGCGCAGGGCTTCGAAGACAGCGTCGAACTGGCCTTCAAGGTGAAGCCCGCTGTAGACGACCATGTCGGCGGCGTTCATGGCGCGGATGTCAGATTCGGTGGGCTGGTAGAGGTGGGGGTCGACGCCGGCGCCCATGAGCGGCGTGATCTCGATGTTGGGGACGTCTGCAGCGAGGATCCTGGAGAGATCGCTGGCCTGGGTCGTGGTGGCGACGATGCGGAAGGTTCCGTCGGCGCGCACGCCTGCGGGGGCGTCCGGTTCGGCCTGTTGTTCGGCGGCTGCGGGGGTATCGGCGGCTGCCTCGACAGTTTCGGGCTCGCCGTCACGGCCGCAGGCCGTGACGAGCAGGGCAATGAGAAGGAGCAGGACGGCGATGGGTGTCTGTCTGGTGTGTGATCCGGATAGGCCTGCTGGTGTGCGCTGTGCTGGTTCGTTCGGCATATTCGGGTTCCAAAAGTAACTATTTTCAGATGGTGGAAAATAAATTTTTATCCATGACTAAATCTTTTGTAAGGATAGCCTAATCCTTGGCGCTTGTCAAGGGGCATTGGGAATTGGTCAGTTGTCAGTTGAGGCGGTCTTAAGGGAGTTACAATAGCACGGATTTGGGGCGCAATTGGGACGAGTTTGGGGGAGTATTCGTCTTGACTCAGAACGATGACGAGCTCGGAGGCACGTCAGTCTCCTTCCGCCAAGCCTTCCAGCTTGTCAAGCCACCTGGAAAAGTGTGCGCATTTCGAACGGAGCGTGGGCAGCCTCACGTACATCAGGGGCGGCCCCCGAACACATTCTTTTCCCACAGTTCAGAGAGGGAGTATTCCTCAATCCACTCTTGAAGGTCTTCGGTATTGTCCAGGCGCCGGAAGGTAGACGCGCGGTCCTCGCGTTCAACGACGACAATTTCCTCAGGCTCGAAGCAATCGACGAAGGCGGTGGACTGGGTGGCGACGATGACCTGGGTCTTTTCGGAAACTGCGCGAATCAGGCCACCGATTATATTGATAGCATAGGGGTGGAGTCCCAGTTCCGGCTCGTCGAGGATGAGCAGGTCCGGGAGTGTCTCATCCGGCTGCAGGAGAAGGGTGACGAGGGCAATAGTTCGCAACATCCCATCCGCGGCCTGCGATGCGGTGAAGATCTGGTCGCTGTCGGTTTCGCGCCAGGCAAGCAGCAAGTGGCCGCTGTCGGGTTCGAGATAGAAGTCGAAGAAGAAGGGGAGAATCAGGCGCAAGGTTTCGACTATGCGCTGATAGGATCGACCTTCTTTTCTCTGCAATCGGAAAAGAAATGGCGCGAGATTGGAACCGTCATACCGAAATTCTCGGGCATTAGTGACCTCTGCCTTTCTGCGTAGCTGGGACGTCCTTGAAGTGTCGTGAAAGTGAAAGGTAAACATACTGCGCAAGGCCCCGCCGATGGCAGCAGTGGTATCGTTGTAAGTCGCATAGTCTCCGAGCATAGAAGAGCGGTGGCCTGCCCCCGCTATTTGCCAGGATGCTTCCTCGGTTTGGTCTCCATTTATCAATCGATAGCGTTCATCGGCGTAGATGAGAGTGTCGTCGGCGGCATAGGCGAGTCGGAAATGGTAGTCGGTCTCGCCGCCATCGAAATGAAGCCTGAGGCGGGCATCGATCTCGGGCGTGATCGCCGGACCGTCGTGCAGGAGTTTACTGGCGCCGCCATGGGAACCCACATAGGATTGCAGACTGACGGCGCCGTACGACACGGGATAGAGCATGTGGAAAAACGAAAGGAAGTTTGACTTGCCCGCGCCGTTGGGGCCGATGAGAACAGTCAGGGAGCCGGGGCGGAAGTCGTTCAGCTCGCGGATGGTCTTAAACCCTTTGATGGTGATGGCGTCAAGCCTGGTTCTCATGTTGGTTTGGTCCCTAGTCGGTCCTGCCAGGCAGTTTCTCTAGCTGCACCCCGTATGTTTGTTGCCTACAGTATTCCTTACGCTTGGACTGTTTCCGTACGGTTGGTTAACAACGTGAACTACAACCCAGACGTCTATCATTGCAGGCCTATTCGGGTCAGTGGTTGTGACCATTCCCGAGGGTGGGCACCCACAGGGGGGCCCCTACGAGTACGGTGAGGGCCGAAATCGGTACTTGGATCCTTTATTCGCCGGGGGAGCTCATGCGCCTCGGACCGAACCAGATGAGGGCGGCGCCGACGAAAGGGAGGCCCAGGGCCAAAAGGTTGATGCCGGGCCAGGCTGCCGTGGGGATGCCGCGGAGCGTGAGGATCGAAAGGCCGAGGCAGACGAGCGTGCAGCCGAGGAGGAGCCGCCAGGCGGGGGGCGCGGCAGTACGTTGGGCTTGGCCGATGTGCTCGAAGCGGTTGAAGAGGGCGATGAAAGGGATGAGGGCGACCGCCAGGACGGCTATCCAGAGCGGGCGGGTGAGCCACCAGGCGGATGTGCCGGGAACAACGGTCAGCAAGGAGAAACTCCCCCAGCCCACTGTCATGAATATCAGCCCGACCACCGTAACCAAGACAGTTACGTGCCACAGGAAGACGGTCATTATCATGCCGTTGATAAGCACAGTCGTCGTCCACAGGGCGCCCCGTTCCAGGAGGCGCCGCGCCGGTCCTTCCAGCGCCAGCAGGAGTCCGGTCTGGGCAACGCCCAGTGCCAGCAGCGTCACTCTGGGCGGCAGGCTGTTGCTGATCTCCTGTGTGCTCATCGATACCATACTGACCGGATAGGGGCCGAAGGAGACCAGGGCGATGAGCGCGGCCAGCCCGCCGGCGGCCCACAGGAGACAGCGGCGGGCTCCACCGATGCGGCCGGCCTGCCAGGCGTAGCCGAGCTGGTGCACTGCGAGCCAGACGAAGAGGTAGTTGAGCCAGCCGAGAATCTGCCAGCCGGCGCCGAGGGCGAGCAGGTCTGTGACCGCAGCGGCGGCGGTGAGGGCGCCGAAGGAGGCGAGGCCGTAGCGCTGCCAGGCGCGGTAGGAGAGGGGTGTGAGCAGAATCATGAGGATGTAGACGACGAGGAACCAGGCGGGCAGGAGCGCGAACTGGGAGGCCATTTTGATCAGTAAAGAAGGCGAGGGGAGCCCATCGGACCCAGAACCGAATTTTTGCGTCAAAAAGGCCCCGATCAGGGTCCACGCGGCGAGGACGGGGAGGACTGGCAGGACCAGTCGTTGGAGGCGGCGGGCGAGCCAGGCGGCGTAGCTTTCCTGGCGGCGCTGGGCCGACTGCCAGCCAAGCGCGTTGACGTAGCCGCCGACGAGGAAGAAGATCGGCATCACCTGGAAGAGCCAGGTGAGCCAACGTACCCAGGAGGCGACGGAGCGTATATCTCGGGTGGACAGTGTGTTGCCTTCGGCATGGATGACGACGACAAGCCAGTGGCCGAGGATGACCAGGCAGATGGAGGCGGCGCGCAGGAGGTCGACGTAGCGGTTGCGCTCGGGTGGCGCTTGGGCGGCCTGGTGGGCGGCTTGGGTCCAGCTGCGGAGGATCATGTTGGCCGGTGGTTGGTACGGTTTCGTTGACGTTTCGCTGAACGGCGGCTCGCGGGAGCAGAGTGCGGCTGGTCCACGCCTCCACGCAAAAGGAATCCCGGTAGCCGTTGGCGTCTACGCGGCCCCCTTTGGAGTTCTTCTTGACCCGTCGCAGCCTTCAGTGGACTAAAGAGGTTTTAGCCGCGGCCCTGCGCGCGGGCCACCGGCATGTCAGCGTTCGATCCAGGTCAGGCGCTGGACGATTTCGCGCAGAAGGGGTTCGAGGGCCTCGTACTGGTCGCTATGCACGCTGAAGGCGACGGCGAGGAGGGTCTCGTTGTCCGGTGACAGCAGCCAGACCTGCCAGACCTCGCTGTTGGTCTCGTTTTCGAGGTAGCGAATCGATACCGCTTCCTCGTTGGCGGGCCTCAGCCCCTGCGCCAGTTCCACGGTGGCGGGAGTCAAGCTGTACGTGTGCTCGGCGGCTTCCTCGGCGTAGCTCTCCAGGCTCATGCCATTGGACGGAAACGAAAATACGAGCATGAAGTTGCTGGCTTCGCTTTCGGGCGGACCGGACTGCAGACCAAGCCCAATGACCGCGTCGTCGCGGCGGTAGCTCATTGCCGACACCGTCTGGGCCAGCCCCTGCGCGTCGACCTCGCCGCCGCCGGTCCTGCTGGCTGCGGCGAAGAGCGCCAGGTCGGCCTGCGTGGGCTGCGCCGGATCGAAGTAGCGCCATCCGGGCGGATAGGAGAGCGAGAATCCCCGTTCGCTGTCGCTATCGGTCAGCCAGCCCGTTTCGTCGGCTTGGGGCGCGGTGTCCGTGTCCGCGGAGGGAGTGACGTAGGCGCGATGCAGCCAACCGAGCTGGCCGTTGTACTCGATCTGCCACCAGTCGCCCGCGGCATTGTAACCGGTGACGGCGAACTGCTCATTGACGCTCGCCTTGCCGACGATCGGATGGTCGGTGCTGGGGCCTGCGCGCACATTCATGTTGAAGTTGAGCGTCACGGTCGGGCCGGAGCGGGGCTGGTAGGCAGGATCCGCCGCCCACTGGATCCTGCGCACGAACTCGAGATGCAGCAGCTCCCACCATTCGGAAGAGTCGCCCCAAGAGTCGAAGGCAACCGTCAGAAAGGTCCCGTTATCGGGCGAAAGCAGGACTACCATCCAGCCGTCGACCTCTGCGTCGGGGACGGTGACCGCCCGCTCCCCGTACGCCTGCGCGGCGTCGACGCTGTAGCGGATGGTCGCCGTCTCCTCGCCCCAGGGGCGCAGACCGGGACCGACCTCGCCCCTCGCCAGCGAGGCAAAGCCGGATGCCTCCAGTTGTTCGGTCAAATGTTGCGCGTACGTATCCAGGGTCCGGCCTTCGCTGGGGACGGCGAGCAGATGAAAGCCGTTGGTGCCGACCGGCTGGGCGTCCGGGTCGAAGGGGAAACCGGTTCCGGCGAACAGGCCCTCCTGGCCGGCGGGCGTCAGCAGATCGAGGTAGCTCTGCCTCTCTGCAAGGACAGCATCGGCCATCTCGTTATCGCCGAGCTGAGGGCGCAGCGCGAGGAGTTCCTCAAGTGACGAGGCGAAAAGCCACCTGTGGGGAAGGAAGACCCTGAGGCCGTGGCTCTCGACCTCGACCGCGGGCCAGCCGTAAAACGGGCCCCCTGCAGAGGCTGGCGTGTCACCAACGGGAAGCACGAGCGGATTGTGGATCGATAGCAGGGGCGCCGCCCGCGCCGATGCGCTGACCGGCATGTCGGCTTCCGGGATGATGGCATTGCAGGCGGTGAGCAACAGGGCGGCTACGGCGACGATCGCCCGGAAAGAGGAGCGACAGTTGGCGGTCATGTTTTCTCCTTCGATAGCTCCACAGCCGGCTCGAAACGCAAGGTTCTGTCACGCCTGAACACGCGGCAGAACCGGTTGGGGAGCCTTACAGCGTCTCGGCCCGGCGCCTCATCCGGCGCCCCCGACCACTGCATTGTGCAGTTATGCAGGCAATTCCGCAAGGTAGTTTCCCGCGAGTCATTCAGTCTACCACAAAACAGGTGTAAGCCGCCCGCCCCCCCAAAGGTGGGTGCATCCCAGATTGTTTGCTGGATCAGGTAAGGCCAAAGAGAGCAAGAGGG
>VXRG01000073.1 GCA_009838625.1 Caldilineaceae bacterium SB0664_bin_27 | reverse complement strand
ATCAATTAGCGTTCTCAAAACTGAACCGTTGAATGGATCGGAGGAGTCCCTCTCAAAACCTGACAACACCCTTCAGCGTCCCCCCTCTCACTCCTCGCTTCATAATTGACTTTTCCCCCGCCGCAACCTATAATCGGCTGCGTAAACAGAAAACGGCAGTGCACCGGAAGAGTACCCGAGCGCGCGAACGGCTAGAGAGATGCCCTCTTGGCTGGAAAGGGCGTCCGTTAACGCAGCGCAGCTGACGACCAAAACACTGTTGGACCAGTGCCGGAGTCGCAGAGGGGAATGTCGCCGGGAAGGCCGGGAGAGTGAACAGGCACAACATATAGCTCTCCCCGGGTTCGCCCGTTATCGCGACAGAGAGAGCCGGCAATAGCCTTGCCTGCTAACCAAGGTGGTACCGCGGAGTCACTTCGTCCTTAGGATGAAGTGGCTTGTTTTTTGTCAGCACCAAAATGAAACTCGCGTACGCCACGACCGCACACTTGAACCGACCGTCCAGCCGCTCGACGCCGGCGAACAATCGATGGGAGCACTGCGAACAATGACAACGACAAGCCTGCCCCGAACGCGTGAGGAAATGCCCAAGGTTTACGAACCGCGGCAGTGGGAAGAGAAACTCTACGAATGGTGGGAGTCGATGGGTTTCTTCCGCCCGGAACAGCAGATTGAGAGCGGCCTGGCCGATCCCGATGCCCCGCCCTTCGTCGTCTCCATGCCCCCGCCAAACGTCACCGGGGCCCTCCACCTCGGCCACGCCATCACCAGCGCTGTCGAGGACATGCTCATCCGCTACAATCGTATGGCCGGCCGGCCCACGCTCTGGGTCCCAGGCACGGATCATGCCGGCATCGCCACCCAGAACGTCGTCGAACGCAAACTTGCCGAAAGCGGCGCCACCCGACATGACCTCGGCCGGGAACGCTTTCTGCAGGAAGTCTGGGCCTGGAAAGACGAATATCACGGCCAAATCAGCGGGCAGCAGCGCCGAATGGGCATCTCCTGTGATTGGACCCGCGAACGCTTTACCCTTGACGACGGCCTCAGCGACGCAGTCCTTGAAGCCTTCATCCGCCTCTACGAGGACGACCTCATCTACCGCGGCAACTACCTCGTCAACTGGTGTCCCCGCTGCGAGAGCGCCATTAGCGACCTCGAAGTCGAACATGAGCCAGTCGACGGCAGGCTCTACACATTCCGCTATCCGTTACGGTCGGCCAGCGCCGCTGATTCCCCGACCAGTCACGTCGAGGTCAGCACGACCCGCCCCGAGACCATCCTCGGCGACACCGCCGTCGCAGTCCATCCTGATGACGAACGTTACGCCCATCTGATCGGCAAGACCGCGCTCGTGCCCATCTTGGAGCGCGAGATCCCCGTCATCGCCGATGACCACGTCGACCCGAAGTTCGGCACAGGCGCGCTCAAAGTGACGCCTGGCCACGATCCAAACGACTACCTGATCGGACAGCGCCACAATCTGCCCCATGTGAACATCACCAACGAAGACGGTACACTCAACGCCGCCGCCGGCCCCTACGAAGGGCTGGACCGATTCGAGGCCCGCGAGAAACTCTGGCAGGACATGGATGCAGTCGGCCTCGTCGTCGACGACAAACCGCACGTCCACGAAGTCGGCCACTGCCAGCGCTGCCACACCATCGTCGAGCCCCTCCTGAGCACCCAGTGGTTCGTCAAAGCCAAGCCACTCGCAGAGGCAGCCGTCTCCGCCGTGAAAGACGGCCGCATCAAGATCGTGCCCGAGCGCTTTGAGCGAAACTACTACCACTGGATGGAAAACATACGCGACTGGTGCATCAGCCGCCAGCTCTGGTGGGGCCACCGCATCCCTATCTGGTACGGGCCCGACGGTCATCAGTTCGCCGCCCGCAACGAAAGCGAAGCCCTCGAACAGGCCATCGAACGCTACGGCGAAACCGTCAAGCTTGAGCAAGACGAAGATGTCCTCGACACTTGGTTCAGCAGCGCCCTCTGGCCCTTCAGCACGCTCGGCTGGCCCCAAATCGAAGAAAACGAAGCAAGTAGTGGGGCAGACGGCTCCGGCTCCTCACCCCTCATGCCTCACTCCTCAGACCTGTCCCGTTTCTACCCCACAACCGTGCTTGAAACCGGCTACGACATCCTCTTCTTCTGGGTCGCCCGCATGATAATGATGGGCCTCTACTTTACCGGCAAAGTCCCCTTCCACTACGTCTATCTGCACGGGCTCGTCCGCGCCGAAGACGGCCGCAAAATGAGCAAGAGCCTGGGCAATGCCCTCGACCCGCTCGACCTGATCGGGACCTACGGCAACGACGCCCTCCGCTTCACCTTGCTCACCGGAAGCACGCCCGGCAACGACATGAAGCTCAGCGTCACCCGCATCGAGGCCAACCGCAACTTTGCCAACAAGATCTGGAACGCCGCCCGCTTCGTGCTCATGAATTTGGAAGTGGATGACGTGGCCTTGAGCAAGGGGAACGGAATCCACAGCACTACCTACGCCTTGCCCGCCCGGGACGCGCTGACGCTAGCCGACCGCTGGATTCTCAGCCGCCTCAACGCGGTTCAGACCCACGTGACCCAGCTCATTGAAAACTGGCAGCTGGGCGAAGCCGGCCGCCAGCTCTACGAATTCCTCTGGAGCGAATACTGTGACTGGTACATTGAAGCCGCCAAGCCGCGCCTCTACGGCGGCGACGCCGCTCAAGTCGCCGCGACCCGCCAGGTTCTTGCCTACACGCTTGAGCAGTCCTTACGCCTGCTCCATCCCTTCATGCCCTACGTCACCGAAGCGATATGGAGTCATCTGCCCGGCGTTCCCGATCAAGCCGAATCTCTGATGACGCAGCGCTGGTCCACGCCTGCCGAAAACCGCGACGCCTCCGCCGAAGACGACTTTGGAAGCATTCAGGAGATCGTCCGTGCCATACGCAACGCCCGCGCCGAGTACAACGTCGAGCCTGGCCGCCGCATCGCAGCCGGTTTCGCCGGCAGCGGCCACAGCCTGGCTCAGGACAACCTGGAACTGTTCACCACGCTGGCGCGCCTCGACGAGTCCCAGGTGACAGTTGAAGCCAGCGCAAACGGCGCCGACTCCGGCCCCGCCGTCCAACTCTCCGCCGGCGGCATCACCACCTATCTGCCCCTCGCCGGCATGGTCGACCTCGAAGCCGAACGCAAGCGCCTGCAAAAGGAGCTGGACAACGTCGACAACCAGATCAACCGCACTACCGGTCTCCTGAACAACGAGAACTTCGTCGGCAAAGCCCCCGAGCAGGTAGTCCAGCGCGAACGCGACAAACTGGAAGACCTGAACGCCCAGCGAGTGCAGGTCGCATCCAGCCTGGAGCAGCTTGTGACATAGTGAAGGTGCGTCGAGCCTTTTGACCTAAAGATTGTAGTCACTTTTCGCAATTTGTCGGCCGTGAGCAAAGCCGGAACTGTGTTAGAATCCGTAGAGTAGAGATGGACTTGAGGAAGGAGGGTAGAAGAGGTAAGGAGGCTGTTTTTCTCAGTCTGCCTTCTGGTCTGTACCCAAGACTAAAGGAGCTGGCTTCCGAATCTGGCCGGAAAGACCGTTTTGTTGATCGGCGAAATTGTGAACCTGTTGAAAACTCCCTACCTGATCCCCGCCACCAGTCACTCTTTGCGCAATTTGCGAACAAATGCATTCCATGTCTTGAACACAATTGACTTCTTGGCCCTGCAATTTAACGACTCCTTTTGGACAATTGCCAGGACAATTTCCATTTCGTTCGCGCAACCGGAGTGTCGACTAATGGAAAGCTGAAAATGCCAGAAATCAAGTCGCCAGATCGTTTGTGATAATTTTGACAATGTATCGGCTGCCTGCTATACTCTGAATGGCTCTATCGAACAATGCATCGCAGTCCCGCCAGGCATTGATTTCCGCTTCAAATTGCCTGCTGGCAGGATGAGAATGGGGCGAGATGTAGGACCGGCTTCCCGCATCTCCAAGGAGACCAGTCATAATGGCCGAAGTCAACCAGGCATGGCTCGACAGAGTGAATCGCGCCCGTCAGTCGGCTGCCGAACGGCTCGGCGTCGATGTGAGCGAAATGCAACCGCCGCGCGATGGCAGCACAGGTGAGGCGGCAGAGCCCGCTCCTTCAACTGAAGCGGCCGCCCCGCAGCCCGAACCTGCTGTCGCTGCCGCCGAAGCAGCGCCCGAGCCAGCCCCACAACCAGAACCGGCAGCCGCCGCCGAAGCTGCGCCGGTCGCCGCCGCAGAGGTTGCGCCCGCTGAAGAGACCCCAACCGAGGAGGCAGTGGCTGCGGTCGAGGCACAGACCCCCACGGCCGTCCAAAGTAATGGCAGCGCTGCCGCTGCAGCCGCAGACAGAGTGGCTCCCGTCGGCCGCGCAGCCGTGCTCGAAGGATTCGAAGCAGGCCAGGAAGGCATTAACCGCCGCGAATTCCTATCTTACGCATGGGGCGGCGCCCTGACCCTTCTGACTCTTGAAAGCGGCCTCGCTACCTACCAGTTCATGTACCCGCGCTTCCGCGAAGGTGAGTTTGGCGGCAAGTTCATTCTCGGCGACTCTACCGCATTGCCCCAGATTGGCATCGACCCGGAAGGCAACTCTACGGGCAAATTCTGGCTAATCAATACAGATGAGGGGCCGCGCGCTCTCTACATGGTCTGCACGCACCTCGGCTGCCTGTACAAGTGGGAGCCTTCCAACAACCGCTTTGAATGCCCCTGCCACGGCTCCAAATTCAACCGCGAGGGACACTATATCGAAGGCCCCGCACCCCGCTCCCTGGATCAGTTTCTGGTTGAGATTGTCGAGGGCGGTTCTATCGTTGCGACGACCGAAGACGAAGGCGATTTCATTTCGGCTCCAGCCTTGCCTTCGCCTGATGCTGAAGT
This sequence comes from Caldilineaceae bacterium SB0664_bin_27, assembly GCA_009838625.1. Taxonomy (GTDB): domain Bacteria; phylum Chloroflexota; class Anaerolineae; order Caldilineales; family Caldilineaceae; genus Bin5. The sequence continues at coordinate 51,536 of VXRG01000073.1, read as the reverse complement.
GGTCGTTGACACAGGCAAACGTTTGCAAGGAAAGCCCAAGGCTCTGTCACCGGCCAAGGCGGTGCCTTCTTAGTCCTGATCCTGCTCCTAAGGCATTGACGCCTTATAGGGAAACCGCAAACTATTCGCGTGCTTCCTGATAGGAGGATTCAGACAAAGTGACAGTCCAGCAGTTGCAGAGGAAACAAGACACCTGGAGTAAAGAAGAAGTACCAGTCGAAGCCGAGCAGATAGCTCCCCTGGATCGCGCCGCATTTCTCGGCTCTCACTCTGAAGGAATCCATGCTGGTTACGAGGGCAAGAATCGTAGGGAGTTTCTGACGTACATGTGGGCCGCCACGCTGGCGCTTGCGACCGTGGGAACTGGATTGGCCGCCTATCAGTTCCTTTACCCGCGTCGACCCGCTAACGAATTCGGTGGCCGGTTCTATCTTGGGGCTGTTTCCAATTTGCCGCCGGTCGGCAGTTTTCCCCAAGCCAATGTCGATGGCAGGTTCTGGCTGGTCAATACTGAGGATGGACCGCGTGCCTTCTACAACCTGTGCACCCATAAATGGGGCGAAATATGGATAAAGTACAGGTGGGATTCTGAGAGATTTCGATTTGAGTGCCCAATGTGTGGCTCAAAGTTCAGCTTGGAGGGGCACTATATCGAAGGTCCGGCGCCGCGCTCCCTTGACCAGTTCGTCATAGAAATCGTCACGGGCCGAAGGGTTGTTGCTGAGACTATGCTCTCAGAAGAAGCAATTGTGGCACCCAGCACCCCTTCTCCTGATGCGGAGATAGTAGTAGACACGGGCGCGATTATTGAGGGTTTGTCACGCTTTGCCAGTCCAATGTTAGAAGGATACCGAGGCTAAAGGCAGGACCTTTTTACCTGAGTTCATCTTACCAGGAGACGATAGAACCAGATGGGACTCCAAGAAAATATTCGCGAAAAGGGAGTTCTCGGCGCGGCCGCTGCCCAGGCGGATGACGTTTTCACCCGCCTCACCGCCGGCATTGATGCCGGTGAGTTCCGCCGTATGTTGCAGGGCGAACCCCCCGGCCGACCCAACCCGCGCCTAAAGCCCCATAGCGAAGGCTTCCTGCTCCATATCAAACCCACCTACTACCACGAAAGCGTGACCCGCTTCACCCATACCTACAGGTTGGGTTTGCTGTCGACCTATCTCTTCATCGTCGAGACCATCACCGGCATCCTGCTGATGATCTGGTACGCGCCCTCGCCGGAACGCGCCTACGTCGACATGATCCTGCTCCTGACCAATATCCCCTTCGGTCAATTCCTGCGCGACATGCACCGGCTCGGCGCCGAAGCCATGGTGGCTATCGTCACCTTGCACATGGTCCGCTGCTATCTTACCGGCAGCTATAAACCACCGCGCCAGTTTACCTGGTTCACTGGCGTGCTGCTGCTCGTAATGACTCTGTTCCTCAGCTTTTCCGGCTATCTTCTGCCGTGGGACCAGCTGGCCTTCTGGGCCGTCACCATCGGCACCTCCATGGCCGAGGCCGTGCCCCCAGCCGTCGTCGGAGAAACCGTCAACCTGCTCGCCCGCGGCGCGCCCGACATTGGCGCCAACGGCCTCCTGCGCTTCTACCTACTGCACGTGCTTTTCCTGCCGCTGCTGCTGATCCTCTTCTTCTTCGTCCACTACTATAAGGTCGTCCACTTCGGCATCAGCCTGCCCGCAGACGAAGAGGAAGTAGGCGAGGATACCGCCAACCGCGTCCCCGCCGATAAGCGTGTCTATTACCTGCCCGACGTCCTGGTCGACGAGACCAGCTTCCTGACCGTCATGACTGCCCTTCTCATTGTCCTGACCGTCTTTTTCTTCCAGGCTCCACTGGAACACATCGCCAACCCGCAATCAACGCCGCTCCACACCGTCGCGCCCTGGTACTTCTACTGGTTGCAGGGGCTGCTAAAAATCGCAGACAAGTTTATCGCCGGTGTCCTGCTCCCGGGCGTGCTCCTCGTCCTGCTGATGGCAATTCCCTATCTCGACTACAACCCCAGCCGCCGCGGCAAAGACCGCAAAGTCGCCATCGTTGCAGGCATCGTCGCTGGCGTTGTCATGATAATCTGGAGTTGGATGGGCACGCCCGAATACGCCGTCGAGGGCGCCCCCTCGGTTGAAATCGTTCAGGACGTGATGCCCGAAGAAGGCTCCGGCCTCTCCCGTGAGATCGGCTACAAACATCTGCCGCTAGGTGTCTGGCGCACCGACGAAGAATATGACGTGCACGACCACGAATTCATGGAACTCCTGCACGAGTTCGAAAACGCCGTCGATTACTACCGCCGCGCTGATCCCGACTTCAACGCGCCCATAGGCATACTGACTATTTCCCAGGCACAACCCGGGCTGAAGAAGCTCTTCTGGAAGATTACCTGGTTCGACGCCGAGGGCACGTCAGGTAAATATGAAAAGACCTTCTGGCTGCATGAAGACTCTCTCTACTGGGAGCAGTACGGCTGGAAGCACCTCTTCCTCGGTCAAGTCGCCGACGGCTGGAAGAGTCTGTCCGGCGCTCTTGTAGGAGAGTAATAAAGCAACTATGCATCGTCTCTACACAAGGTCCCCTATCGCCAAAATAATGTGGGGCATTCTGTCCTCACTCGTCGGCATCATCGTCCTCCTGATGGTCTTGGTAAGCGAAAACCCGCGCATGGAAGCGCAGACCATCAACTGGGAAGGCCGCTCTATCGAGAACGGCGCCAAGCTGTTCTCCGATAACTGCGTCATCTGCCACGGGCCGGATGGTAAGGGGATTCTGGGCAGAGGGCCGGGATTGAATAGCTATTACTTTTTCACCGACACCGGACGGCTCAAGGACGTTGGCTGGGTCGGCTCGCTCGACGACTACGTGAAACTGACCATCGCCGCCGGCCGCCCCAGCAAGACGGAAAGCCAGTGGCCCGAGGTCATGCCCACCTGGGGAGGACAGTTCGGGGGGCCGCTGCGCGGCGACCAGGTTGTTGATCTGACCAAATTTGTAATGAACTGGGAAGAATCTGCCTTGGCCCAGACGCCGGACGAAGACCCATTCCAACCCTTCGAAGACGTCATCAGACCCACTGAATTCCAGAACACAGCCTATATCCTGCTCAGCGAAGAAGAGCAGGCCGCCGCCCTCGAAGAATACAGAGCCCGCAACATCCGCTCGCCCCAGGAAATCTGGACAGGGGAAGCTTGCTTCGCCTGCCACAATCTCGAGGTGAGACAGGTCGACGTCGCCGGTCAGAACGGTCCCAACATGGCGGATCTCTACGAACGCGCTGGCAGTCGCGTTGAAGGTATGACAGCCGAAGAATACGTTTACGAGAGCATCGTCAATCCTTTAGTGTACTTTGTTGAAACTTACGAGAATGCCGGCAAGATGCCGCAAAACTTCGCCGAAAAGCTGAGCGAAGACGAGATCCAGGCCCTTGTCGCCTGGCTGCTCAATCCCGACCGGGAGCAATAGCCGAGAAGCAAAGAGCGAGGGGAGTGGAGCGGCTTCTTCGCTCCGTGTTCCTCCTGAATCTTTCGCCATTCTCTCGCTGTTTCCTTCTCTTTCCACCTGTCCGTCAGCAACATCCGCCTCAGAGGTTGTTGCGTGACAAGCGCAAATCCTCAACATTTCCGAAACCGCCGCCACGCCGGAGCGCTCCTCGGGCAAATGCTCCGTGAGTTGGAGGCTGTCAATCCTCTGGTCCTCGGCCTCCTGCGGGGAGGTGTGCCTGTCGCCAGCGAGGTCGCCCGTGCTCTGAATGCGCCCTTAGACGTCTGGCTGGTACGCAAGCTCGGCGTTCCCGGCCAGACTGAACTGGCATTCGGCGCTATTGCCGAAGGCGGTGTTCAGGTGATCAATCAGAAGGTCGTTGCCCAACAGCAGTTGGACAAGGATCGTATCCGTAAGATCTCGCGCCAACAGCAGCGTGAACTCGCTCATCGCGCCCAGCTTTTCCGCCGCGCTCGCCCACCTGCGCCAATCAGGGGACGCACAGTCTTCTTGATCGACGACGGCTTGGCCACCGGTGCCTCCATGCGCGCCGCCATCCAGGCCTTGGCCCATCGCCAGCCGCGAGAAATCGTGCCCGCCGTCCCCGTCGCCCCCTCCCGTACCATCGCCGAGCTGAACTCTCAAGTTGCCACTACAGCCGACGGCGCCGAGCCCTCGCCGCGCACCAGTCTCGTCAGCCGCGCCATCGCCCTGCTATCGCCTTCCCCCTTCTGGGGGGTCGGGGCCTGGTATGATGACTTCCGCCAGGTAAGTAACTCTGAAGTCGTACGGATTTTGGCCGGCCATGCGCGCACCGATGGCGCTGTTCAATGATCTGAAAAAAGGGCCCAAAAGCCACGTACCATCCCCGGCTGCTCTCCGCAGTTGAACCGGGGCCTGCAGTATGCTCTCAGCTGATTCAGTTGGGTCGCTATTTCCTGTGAGTACGTGGAAGAACCCCGAATTTTCGCCACTTGACACCCGTCATTGAAGGCTTATAATCTATCCAGTCCCCGCCCAGTTCATCTGTGGGCGTTCAACACCAAGAGGAGACGCAATCATGCAACGCAACCTATCAAGACGTGATTTCTTGAAAGCCGCGGCGATGACAAGCGGTGCCGCCGCCCTTGCAGCCTGTGTAGCCCCGGCTCCAGACGCCGATGGAGGGGAAAGCGAAGCCGCGATGGCTCCAGTAGAGCTCCAGTGGTGGTCATTCGGCCTGGGCCTGCCCGGCGATCTCTATCCCCATGGGACCTGGGAGCAGGAGCGGGCCGACGTCTACTCCGAAGAGACCGAAGGCGTTACGATCGCTTACCAGGCTATGGGTTGGGACTCGATTGTAAAGGTGCAGACCTCCATCTCCTCCGGCAATCCCCCTAACATCATTCTGCGCGCCAGCGTTGACGGTATCATCCTGGCACTGCAGAGTGACGCTGCCGTGGAAATCGAGTTGCCACAGGAATTCAAGGATGACCTGCCTCCAGGTTGGTATGACGGCATGCTCTTCCGCGGCAAGAACTACATGGTGCCCTTCTATACCCTTGCCAATGGCATGGTCCTCAATCTCGATATCGTGGAAGAGGCCGGTGTATCCCACATGCTCCCTGAAGCGCCGGCGCGAACCTGGAACTTCGACGACTACCTGGCCATGATGCAGGCCTGCACCTTCGAACGCGATGATGGCACGCAGGTCTGGGGCGGCGTATTCTCATCCCAGGAAACAAACCCCTTCTTCTACTGGCCGGACCAGGTCCTCAGCTGGAATTGGGGAACCGACACAGTCGAGCTCAGAGACGGCCAGTGGGCCTGCAAGCTGGGCGAAGAAGAAGGCATCGCCTGGCTGCAATGGCTGCAGGATCTCTACTTCGTGCACGGGGTTATCCCAAATCCGGCCGGCCTCAGCGCCAGCCGCTGGGACTATTTCTTCCAGAAGTCCCTCCTTGGCGGCATCGGCCCCAGCATCGGTTGGTCGCAGCGTCCCGGCCTCGAAGTCGATCCGGATACACTGATCGTCACCGACACTGAGCGCGACATAAGGTGGATGTTTGTCCAGCCCCCCACCAACCCTGGCGTCCCGCACTCCCTCTACTGGGGTGGGCCGAATCTGGACGTAAATTCACAGGTCTTCAATACTGGTGACACCAGCGAGATCGGCCCTTCGATCGACTTCGCGCTCTGGCTCTCCAACAGGGAGAACCAGACCTGGTTGGCACAGTATCTGCTTCCTGCCCGAGTGTCGGCCATTGAAAGCGTCAGCAACCCCATGTTGGAATGGCATCACGAGCACTATATTCCCTATGGCAGGCAGCGAGCGTCGGCCCATGGCGGACGCGCCCGTGAGACCGTGGAACAGCTCGAGCTGGTGCATCAGAAGATCTTCCTGCCCACACCGCCGGAAGAAGCCGTAGCCGACTTCTGCGACGCCATCAGCAAGCTGGATTGGTTCGTCTAAACGAGAACGACTACTACTGCGTATTGCAAACGCCTCCGGGTTGTCTTGCAATACGCAGTACATCATTCCACACAATATGGATCGCGTAGACAAAATTGGTGGCGGTTTGCGCCAGGGGACAAGGATGTTCCCGTGGCCGCGCCTGACGGTTTCCCAAACTGAGATACTGTGGGGCTACCTGCTGATCCTGCCTTTCATGGCCTTCTTCGCTGTATTCTTCCTCTTTCCCTACGGTATGGTCATCTGGCTGAGTGTCGTCGACTGGGCTCCGCGCGGGACCACCGAGTTTGTGGGCCTTCAGAACTATGCTGACGTCGTCGAGATGGACAGCGCCCAGAAGGCGATGTTCAACTCCTTCTACTACGCGCTGATGGTCGTCCCCATCTCGACTGCTCTTTCCCTCCTTACAGCAGTGCTGATCGTCTCCCTACGCAGTTCCCAATTGCGCGGCTTCTTCCAGGCCGCATTCTACCTCCCTGGTGTCATCTCCGGCTTGGCAGTAGCCATTATCTGGCGCTTTGTCTTTGACTTCCATGTGGGTGTCCTCAACTACGCCCTCTCTCTTGTCAATTTGGAACCGGTCAACTGGCTCGGGAACATATATGCCGCACTGCCCTCATTGGCGGGTATGGCCATAGTGTCCAGCAATGGCGTGGCCATTATCATCTTCTGCGCGGCTCTCCTGAGCATCCCTTCCAGCCTGTACGACGCGGCCGCCGTCGACGGCGCCGCCTTCTGGCGCAAGCACTGGTCGATCACGTTGCCGCTCCTCACACCCGCAATGCTGTACGTAATTGTCGTTTCCACCCTCGGCGCCCTACAGGTATTCGTGCCTATCTATGTACTTACTCGAGGCGGGCCCGTTTATAGCACGATTACTGTTGGTTACTACATCTACAACCAGTTAATCTTCTACGCCAACGCCGGCACCGCCGCCGCCGCAGGACTGCTTCTCCTGGTGGCGACCGTCGGCTTTACCATCTTCCAATTCCGACGCTTTTCCCAGGTTGTGGAATTCTGATCCGTAGGCCCTAATATGGCGACCCAATCCAGGCTGAACAGACAGACGCCTTCACTTATTGAGACGCTCCAATTGCGCCTGCTTCCCGAGGGAGCGGCCAGCGTATGGCGCTACATTGCGCTCCTGATGATCCTCGTGCTTGCCGCCGTCTCCCTCTTCCCACTCTACTGGGCTCTCATTACCAGTTTCAAACATCCGTCAGACGTTGCCACAATCCCCCCATCCTTTGTGTTGACGCGGCCCGTGCTCAAAAACTATATCGACCTGATGACTGGCAGCGGCGTTGCCAACTCTCCTGTACTGCGCTGGTTCTGGAACAGCGTATTCACCGGCGCAGTCTTTACGTTCGGGGTTGTTCTCGTGGCCTCCTTGGCCGGCTATAGCTTTGCCCGCAAGCAGTTTCCCCTACGCGACAAACTCTTCTGGCTCATTATCAGCACGATGCTTGTTCCGGCCTGGTCGACACTCATCGCCTCCTATGTCCTGACCTTGAAACTCGGCATGCACGATACCTACTGGGCCCTGATCCTGCCCGGGCTTGCCTCTCCCTTTGCCCTTTTCCTCTTCCGCCAGTTCGCAGTCACCCTGCCCGACGAACTGTTCCAGGCCGCCCGCATCGACGGCGCGCATGAGCTGCAGCTCTGGTATACGATCACGCTCCCGCTGTCCAGGCCGGTTCTGGCGACGCTCGCTATCTTCACCTTTACCTACCACTGGAATGACTTCCTTTGGCCGCTGCTGGTACTCAATAAGCCCAATATTTACACCATGCCCGTGGGCGTATCCATCATCATGTTCCAGTTGAAGGGCACTGGCCCCGCCTATGGAATTGGTATGTCTGCCGCAATTCTGATGTCCGTCCTACCGATCGTCGCCTTCATAATGATGCAAAAGCAGATGATACAGGGGATCACCATCGGGTCACTGAAGGGATAAGTCGGCCAGCCTTATCGCAGGGAGCTTTCCATGGATTACAGTCACATTGAGAAACCGGACCTGGGCTATCGCTACGAGTTCAGCATCGATGAATTGGATGCCATGAACGAATGTGTCGAAGCCCACGGCTTTGCCATAATAAAGAACGTGTTGACTGAAGAATTGGTCGAAGATCTTAGCAAGTCCGTCGTTGAAGTCCTCGATCCGGACGGCACGCTGGGCGAGGGCAACAGCTTTACCCACACCGCTTTCGTAGAGCATTCCCCCGCCACTTGGAAGCTGTTCGACCACGAGCCGTTCATGCGAGTGAACCGCTTTTATTGCGGTGATGGCGGGCTGACCATTCACCGCTCCGCCGCAATTATCCGCAATCCCGGCTCCGATCCACTGGGGTGGCACACGGACTGGCATGGATTTGCGGAGGGTCCTCCGCAAAACGCGGGAGATGTGCTCAATAAGTTTAACTTGCCCTCCGGGCTCTGGTTCTACATCACCGGCTCCTTCCCCAAGCACGGCGGCCTCGCCGTCATTGAGGATTCGCACGGTTTAGACTGGGAAGGGCCCGAGGGATTCCAGTTGACCCCGGACAAGCGCTCATTCCACCCAAAAGGAACTGAGCCGCACAACTACGTCGGCTTCGACGTGCCCGGCATGGTACCGCTCTTCGGCGAGCCAACTGACCAGCTTGTCTTCGCCACCCGCACATACCACGCTGCCTTCCCCAACCGCATCGACCGCGTCCGTCTCTCCTGCGGCGTCGGCTTCCGCCCTAAGGAATTCAAGATCGACGCGCCCTGGCCTCTCCCCGATACCGCGAAGTCCTTCATTAAGGCGCTTCCAGAGCGTTATCAGCACTACGTGGAGGAATATACCGGCATTCAAAACGACTGGCGGCCCGACGACGCCGAACCGCAAGCCGACGCCATGATGGGCTAGTGCTGAGCCTTCAGCAGCCACTTGCGATCTGCAGCTGCTTCCCCACAATCGAAGACTGCTCTTTCTGGTAGAAGGTCGCGTCTTTCAGAGCGGGGCCGCCCTGCCAGTACAGGATAAACCTGCTTCAGTCGGAGAACTGAATGGACTATAGCCACATCCCAAAGCCCGAACTGGGCTACCGCTACGAATTCACACTCGACGAATCGGACGCCGCGCACCAGTGTGTCGAGGCGCACGGCTTTGCCATCATCAAGAATGTACTCTCGTATGAACTGGTGCAAGAGCTCCAGGAGTCGGTCCAACAGGTTCTCGACCCGGAAGACACGTTGGGAAACGGGAACAGCTTCACCCATTCCCACTTCATCGAACACTCCCCTGCCATGTGGAAGCTGCTCGACAATGGACCCTATATGCGCGCACAGCGCACCTTGTGCCAGTCGGAGGACCTGTCCATCCTCCGCACTGCAGCAATCCTGCGCAATCCCGGCTCCGCGCCGCTCGCATGGCACTCCGACTTCTGTGGCTTCTCAAACGGCCCCCGTACTTTCTCAGGAGACGTCCTGAACCGCGGCCCTTGGCCGTCCGGCCTATGGTTCTATATCACCGGCTCCAATCCCGGGCATGGTGGCCTTGCACTCATCGAAGACTCTCACTTGGAGGACTGGTCGCCACCAGATGGATTCCAATTCACGCCGGATCGGCGCTCCTTTCACAAGAAAGGGACCGAACCGCAAAGATACGTAGGTTTCGACGTGCCCGGCCTTGTGCCTGTCTTCACCGATCCGTGCGACCAGATCGTGTTTGCTTCCCGTACCTACCACGCCGCCTTCCCCAATCGCACTAATCGCGTTCGGCTTTCCTGTGCCATCATCTACCGCCCGCGTGACTTCAAAATTCAAGCGCCGTGGCCCCTCTCGCAGGACGCGCAGGCTTTCCTGAATGCTTTACCACAACGAATGCGACCGTTTGTTGAGGGCTACGTCGGCATCGACGACGACTGGAGTGGCGATGGAGCTATGATGGGATAAGAAATCAAGAGAGCTTGGGTGCCGCCTGGACGCCGTCCCACAATCCGAATCCCTGGGAAGCGTTTCATAAACAGCTGCCTTAAGCCCTGAGTCGGCAGAGAGTCAAACGTGAATGGCCCTATACTGACTGGGCCAACACGTCACCACCTCAAGCCTTACCTGAGAAGGAGAATTGAATGGATTACAGCCACATACAGAAGCCAGATCTGGGTTACCAATATGAGTTCACGCTGGACGAGCTGGAATCCGCACAGGATTGCGTGCAGGCCCACGGCTTTGCCATCGTCAAGAATGTGTTGACCGATAAACTCGTGGCCGAGCTCCAAGAGTCCGTCAAACGGATAATCGACCCCGACGACTCGCTCGGCGAAGGCAACAGCTTCACCCACACATCCTTCATCGAACACTCCCCCGCCATGTGGAAACTGTTCGACCACGAACCCTTCATGCGTGCGCAACGCGTCTTTTGCCAGGCAGAAGAGCTGACCATCAACCGTACTGCTGCCATCATCCGCAATCCCGGCTCCGACCCCCTCACATGGCACTCCGATTTCTGCGGCTTCACCGACGGCCCGCCCGCTTTCTCAGGAGACATTTTGAATCGCGGACCTTGGCCCTCTGGCCTTTGGTTCTATATCACAGGCTCCCATCCCAGGCACGGCGGGCTTGCCGTAGTCGAAGATTCCCACCTCGAAGGTTGGGAAGGGCCCGAAGGCTTCAAATTGACCCCCGACCAGCGTTCCTTCCATCGCATCGGCACCGAGCCCAAAGGCTACGTCGGCTTCGACTTTCCCGGAATGGTGCCCCTCTTCACCGACCCGGGCGACGAAATCATCTTCGCCTCCCGCACCTACCACTCCGCCTTCCCAAACCGCATCGACCGCGTCCGCCTTTCCTGCGGCATCGGCTTACGCCCCCGCGGATACCCTGTAAACGCGCCCTGGCCGCTTTCAGAGGCCGCAAAGACCTTCCTCAAAGACTTCCCGGATCATCTGCAGCCGTTGGTCAAGGACTATGTTGGTATCGACACTGAATGGAGAGGCGAAGACGCCATGATGGGGTAGGAGCTGAATTTCCTGCTTTCGCTCGTCTCTTCGTGGGTCTGAAGCGCCCGCGTTTTTCTGCTCTGGTGGCAGGCACGTTCCTGAAGAAAAGAGGATTCCCAAACAAAAGGCGGCTGCCACTCGGCCAGCCGCCTTGTCATCCCAAGTTATGCTACTGCTTACGCGGAGCCCTTCTCCATCCTCACCGAAGCCACCCGTCTTCCTTCCAGTTCAAACTCTTCACCCGAACCTGCCCTTCTAAATCCCAGCGACTCGAACCAGGACTGCTTTTCCTCATCCTCTACCGAAATGACGGCATAGCATCCGCCTTCGCCCCGATCCTGAGACCAGCCCACCGCCGCCTGCGTAAGCTCTTCCCAGACCTCCGCAAAGCGCGCATGCGCGAATGCATCAATCTGAAACGCACCCTCCTCATCTCGACGTGCAGTCGACAGCCCGACCACCTTCTTCTCCGCCGTCCTCGCCGCGAACCAGACGCCGCCGCCCATCTGAATCCGTTCATAGCGCACGTACAGACCCATACACGAATTCTGTGTGGCGTACCGAGTTGAACACACCTTGGTGTTCCCGTCCAGCACTTGCCAGTCATGCGGGCAAAGGATCAACGGGATCATCGGAATACGGTCCGCCGCTGACGCCTCCACCACAGTCGCACCCTCACCTGAAAAGTAGTCCACCAGGAATACCTCGGGAGATTCCCCGCTGAGTATATTCGCCATCACATTGGCTCCGGCCAGCTTACGCCATCCAAGCCGGTGGTAGACCCGCGCCGCGGCGGGGTTGACCGTCCCCAGGAAGAACGCCTCGCCGCCTGCCGCCCTAAAATCCTCCACGGCCCGACCGCACAGTTCTGTCGCAATGCCTCTTCCCCGAAACTGCGGGTCCGTGGCGACTTCGCTGAAACCTGCCAGGCTCGGTACCGTCTTTGACTGCATCGTGAAGCACGTGCTTGCCAGACGCCCGCTCTCCCTCCGCAAATAAAGCGTGCCCCCGTTATAGGCATCTTCAGCCCCAAGGAATACTTCTCGAGCAATGTCTGGCAATACCTCCCCGAAAATGGACGCCCAAAAGGGGAAGAGTTCGTCTATCAACCCCTCTGTAATCGGCACTTCGTATCGCACTTGTCTCAACCCCCTCTAATGCAGCTCATCTGAAGAGTCAGCGAAGTACCCTGCTCGCAACACGCGCCGCAGCTGACCTGGCATCCGGACAGTATTCCGCCAACGACAGTAGTGGCTCTAAGGGTCAACTATGCTTCCATTCCTTCAGGCTGGTCACTTACCGGAGTCACAAGTCGCTGCCCCGCCGGATCGCGTCCTCGCCGAACCTCTTTCGCAGCGCCTTCACCGCCTCGTTCAACTGGTCCTCTTTGGCCAGTGTCTCGTGGTCCGCCGCCATATCAAAAATGCTCATCTGCTTTACCGCCGGAATCAGCCCGCTGCATCCAACCCCAACTAGGCGGACAGCCGCCCCCTCAGGCCGATTCGACGCCAACAGATCAAGGGCGATTCGGTAGATCTCCTCTTCATCGTCCACCGGTTGTGAAGGCGTAGTCTGGCGTGTTTGTGTGGTGAAGTCAGTCCAACGCAACTTCAAATTGACTGTGCGCGCTGCCAGTCCTCCGCGCCGCAGCCGTCCGCCGACCTGTGCTGCCTGCTGGCGCAATACCCGGCGCAGCGTCTCCGTATCAACCACATCCTGCGCGAAAGTCGTCTCCTGGCTTATCGACTTGGCCTCCCGCTCGGTGACAATAGGTCGCTGGTCAATTCCTTGCGCCTGGCGACGCAGGTCCTGTCCCAACTTTCCGAACTGCTGAGACAGCTCCTCTGCGGATGCCGCCAGAAAATCGCTCACCTTGTGGATGCCTTTTGCAGCCAGCCGCTCTCGTGTCCTCGGACCAACCCCCCACAGCGCGTCCACCGGCAACGGTGCCAGAAATTCAGCCTCCCTTCCTGGAGGAACAACCTGGACAGCCCTGGGATAGTCCCCTGTCCGGACCGCTGCCTTTCCAACATCCGTTGCTATCTTGGCCACCAGCTTATTCGTCGCAACGCCTAGCGAAGAAGGAAGTCCCAGTTTCTCCTGCACCTGCGACTGCACCATCCTCGCCAGTTCTGAAGCGTATTCAGGCCGCTCCGTCACCTCAAGAAACGCTTCATCGATCGACAACTGCTCCACGAGCGGAGTCAAGCAGTGCAGAATCTCCATCACCTGCCCCGAAATCTGACCATACTCCCGCATATCCGGCGGCAGCACGCGCAGATCCGGACACAGCCGCACAGCCTGCGCCATGCCCATCGCCGAGCGGATTCCGAAGCGTCGCGCCGCGTAGGAACAGGAGGAAACAACGCCGCGGCTCTCGGGCCGCCCTCCTACAGCAAACGGTGTCCCCTTCAACTCCGGATGCCGTAACTCTTCAACCGCGCAGTAAAAGGCGTCGAGATCGAAATGGAGAATCTTGCGTACCATTCCTGTGCCCTTCGACTACCTCCAACACCGCCTGAGACTCAATCCGACCGTATTCTAGCACAACCAACCTTGCCCCTATTGGCAGCTTTCGCACAGGCCGGATATGATGTGCGTGGAGAGCAGGAACTGTACCCACTTCACAAAACCCCTTCTTGGGCCAGCGACGGTTTCCTTCCTGGTCCGTTGCTCCCGTTGCAAAGGTCGTTCACATGAGGGACATGCCGCGCAGTAGTCCTTTCACCCCGAGTTCACCACAGGGCGGGGACAGTTCCGGCAATGCACGCGGTACCGCGCTTATCATTAGCCTGTTGATGATTGACAGTCTCCACTATGTGTTCGCCCGCCTCGTCTTTCCCTACATCGAGCCCGCCCTGGGGGCCTTCTACATTATCGCTGTCGCCCTGGTGGAGGTCGGCCTGATTGGCCTCGTAACTCGCAAACTGCGCCTGGCTCCCCTCCGCCGCATGTGGCCCACCTTTCTGGCTATCGGCATGTGCGTAGCCGTCAGCACAAGACTTAACTATGAGGCAATGGCTTTCATCGACCCTGGTGTCGCCGCGATGGTTGGCAAAATGACTGTGCTCTTCAGCCTCGGCTTCGGCCTTCTCTGGTTGGGCGAACGCTTCACCCCCGTGCAAGGCGTCGGTTCGGCAATAGCCGTTATCGGGCTGGCCGTCATCTCCTTCCAACCGGGCGACTACCTGGGACTCGGCGCGATGATGATTCTCGTATCGACCTTCATTTACGCCCTGCATGCCGCCCTCACCAAACGCAACATGGGCGAAGTGGACTTGCTCAACTTCTTCTTCTACCGCCTACTCCTGACCGCGGCCTTCCTGGCTCTCTTCAACATCGCACGCGGAAACTTCGCGCTTCCCTCCGCCCAGGCGTTCCCAATTCTCGTCCTGGTCGGCACGGTCGACGTAGTCGTCAGCCGCTTCCTTTACTACTGGACGCTGCGGAAACTCGACATGAGTATCTTCGCCATCGCTCTAGCCGCCAGCCCGGTCGCGGCCGTACTCTGGTCCCAACTGCTATTCGACGTCTTCCCCACACCCCAGCAACTGCTCGGTGGAGTCGCAATCCTGTGCGGCGTCGCGGTCGTTACCTCGGCGCCAATCTTGGAACGAAAAATGCGTCGCTCCGCCGCCGCCGATGTCCCCCCCGCATGACTCTCACTAACGGCAGCCGCCGATCACGACGATAAACTCGCCCAACAGTTTCCTGTCCTGGACCGCCTCCAGCAGAGAACCAACCGTACCTCGCTGCACTTTTTCGTGCAGCTTCGTCAAATCGTTAGCCAGTGCGGCCGGCCGGTCGCCGTACACATGCAGTGCATCGGTCAGAAATGCCCCGAGCCTGTGCTGACTTTCGTAGAACACCAGCGTGTGCGGCGAGTCAGCGTCCACTATAAGAAATCGCCGCCGCGCCGCCGACTTCCGCGGCGCAAACCCGCGGAAAGTGAAACTGTGCAGGGGCAGACCCGATAGCACCAGCGCTGTGATTAGACCGGTCGGCCCCGGAATCGCGGAGACGGGCAGCCCCTCCTTCATCACCCTGCGCACTGCCGTAAATCCAGGATCTGAGATGCCGGGCGTACCCGCGTTCGTCACAACGGCCACCGAGAGCCCGCCCCGCAGCGCGCCGACGATGCGCTCGACCGCCTGTTTTTCATTGTGTTCGTGGTAGGAAAACTGGGGAGTTTCGATGCCGTGGTGCTTCAGCAGCCGCCCCGTCTTGCGCGTGTCCTCCGCCGCGATAAAGTCAACAGAGCGCAGCGTTTCCAAGGCCCGTAGCGAAATATCACCGAGGTTGCCTATGGGCGTGGCCACCAGATAGAGCATGTCAACCTGTCAACCGTGCTGCTGGCCTTTCCGGCGGACGGCCTCTCTCTACATCAGAAGCCGGGCGATCGCAATTCCTGTGGGCCCCGAGGTGGGAATCTGCCTTCACTCCTGTTCCCCGGCCGCAAACGCCTCTATCGCGGAAAACAGGCGCTCAAGGTCCGAAGGCCATACTTCACCCATATGTCCGATCCGGAAGGCCTTCCCCTTATATGGACCGTACCCGTTCGCGATCTGCATCTCCTGCCGCCCCAGGAAGCCATTTAGTCCGCTGATATCCAAGCCCCTGCTATTCTCCACTGTCGTCACAGTATCTGACTCATAGCCCGACTCAGCCATCAGGCCAAATCCGTGGTCGACCGCCCATGACCGGCTCATCTGCCCGCAGTGGGCGTGGCGGGCGTATCGGGCTTCTATTCCTTCGTCGAAGATTCGGTCCAACTGCACACTGAGCGCCCGCAAAAGCGATATCGCCGGGGTGGCTGGTGTCGTATTTCGCAAGCGGTACTTTTCGAGCTGCAGAAAATCGAAATACCAACCGCGATCGGAAAGAGTCGCCGCTCGTTCCATCAGGCGGTCGCTGACCGCGGCGAAGGCCAGTCCGGGCGGCACAGCCAAGGCCTTTTGAGACGAAGTGAGCAAGAGGTCCAGCCCCCATTCGTCAAACGGAAGCTTGACCCCACTGAATGACGACACTGCGTCGACCAGGATCAACGTGTCCGCGCTGAGGCGGTGTACCGTCTCTGCGATTTCCTCCAACGGGCTGGCAACTCCAGTGCTCGTTTCATTGTGAACGACCGTGATCGCGTCTACAGGGCCACTGGCGAGGGCAAGCTCCAGAGCTTCCTCTACCCGGGCCGGCTTGACCGCAGTGCACCAGGGCACCTCCACCGCGACCGCATCTTTTGAGCAACCGACCGAAACATCATACCATCGTTGGCTGAATGCCCCGTTTACAAAGTTGATCACCCGCCCGCCGACGCCATTGCGGATAGCCGCCTCCTGCAGTCCGGAACCGGAAGCCGCGACCGTAAAGACCCTTGCATCCGTATGGTACAGCGCCTGCAGCTGCTCACTGCATTTGCCAAACAGCGACTCCAGTTCGTCACTGCGGTGGCCGATCATCGGCAAGTTCTGTGCAGCCAGCGTTGCCGGATGCACATCCGTCGGACCAGGCACAAAAAGCCTTTGCCGCGGTTTGTCCGCTGGAGTCTCAAATTTGGCCCCATTCAACTCATCCGTCGACAGGCTGTCAATCGCATCTGAACTTTGTACTGTCGCTGTCATCTATTTCAGTCTCCACGTAGACACTGTTTGAGTCAGTCTGAGAAGAAAAGAGAGGCCCGAAGTAAGCCGGTCGCGTGCGTCCGTTCGCCTTACTGAATGTGACCGGATTGATCCTAAGCCCCTGCTGGCTCCACGCAGCCCGGCTCGTCATTGCGCGGATTGTTCACCGTCCTGCTCACCGCCACGGCCTCCATATCTTCGCCTTCGTATGGCCGCATCAGGTGTAGCAGCGTATCCGCCTTCTGCACGCTCGCATCCAGCCACTCGTCGTAATCCTGCCGGTCGAGAATTACCGGCATGCGGTGATGAAGCGGCCCCATGAACTCGTTTGCATCCGTCGTCAGCAGCGTACACGACTCGATCACCGAGCCGTCCTGCTCCCAGTGTTCCCACAGCCCCGCAATCCCGAAAACCTCGCCCGACGCCAGACCGATCAGATAGGGCTGCTTGCCGCCTTTCACCTTCTTCCACTCATAGAACCCATCCGCTGGCACAATGCAGCGCCGGTACTTGTAAGCAGCCCGAAATGAAGGCTTTTCCGCCGCAGTCTCCGAACGGGCGTTGATCATCCGGCTGCCGATCTTGGGATCCTTCGCCCAGAACGGAACCAGCCCCCAATTCAGGTAGGTGGCTTCCCGCATTCCGCCATGCGGATTCACCCGCACTGCCAGCACAGGCTGCGTCGGCGCGATATTGTACCTCGGCCCCGTCTGAGGCGTCTCATCCAATTCAAACAACATCTGCAGATTCTGCGGAGAAGCCCGCAGCACAAATCGACCGCACATCTTTGCCTCCCATGATCGTACAGGCGCAAATAATTTCCTGCCGAAATATTCGTCGATCTTAGCCACTGCCCCTCCCTTTGTCAACTAAAGCCTCCTTTCGCCCCCCGCACTTCAATACTGGACCCTTAATTCTCGCCTCAGGCTACTGACCACTGCAGTTCCAACTGCCCCTTCCGTTTGACGGTTCTCCATCCACCGGGTAGCATAGCGGGCAGTGTGCCACAGACAGACTGACGCTTATCTATTCTCTGCCCATGCGACTTGCCGTTCTCGCTGACATCCACGGAAACCTCGCCGCGCTGCAGGCCGTTCAGACCGAGTTGGAAAGGCTTCAGCCCGACTTCGTCGTTCTAAACGGCGACCTGATCAACCCCGTGCCCTTCAACAACGGCGTCGTTGACGTCGTCCGTGCCTCAGATTGGGCCGTCGTACGTGGCAATCACGAGTTCTATCTGCTCGATTTCGGCACTGAACGCGCCCCACAGGGCGCCGAAGACTCCGAACGCTGGGGTAGCCTCCACTGGCTTGTCAAACGAGTCGGAACCCAGCAGGCCAACTACCTGGCCGCCCTGCCCGACGAGCTGCGACTGCAGTTCCCCGGCTCTCAGCCAATTAGAGTGGCGCACGGAGTGCCCGGCCGCAATCGCGTCGGCTTCTACCAGAACATGCCGGACGAGAAAGTCATCACCGAAATCGACCCGATCAAAGAGCGCAATGTCATCTCTGCCCATACACACGTACAGGTCGACAGGCATCTTTACAAGCCCGATTCGGATGATCCCATGACCCACCCCCACGAGAGCAGCGCCCTCTTCAGTGGCGCCATCCCCGTCCAGGACTCTGCCCCCGCGGGCGAATCCTGTCGTCACTGGCACCTCATGAATCCCGGCAGCATCGGTCTTCCCCTCAACGGCGACCCCGCCGCCCAGTTCGCACTCATGGAATCTGTACCCGAGAGCGACCAACCCGGCGGCTGGCGCGTACAACACCACCGTGTATCTTACGACCGTTGCCCCGTTCTCGAGGCCTTTTCCACCTCAGGGCTGCTCGACGCCGGCGGCGTAATCGCCCAGCTTTTCTACTGGGAGCTGGTCACCGCCGAACCGGAGATCATCAACTACTTCCGCTGGTGCTGGTCCAACGGACATGACCCCGATGCCGAAGACATCCGCCACTCCTTTATCGCCTACAGCGAAGCCACCGGACGCGAGCAGTACGTTGACCAACGCGACCCGCTAAAGGCGGTCCGGGCCACATGAACTGTCCTCTGCGCCTCGCATTCCTTGGCGACATCCATGGCAACCTGCCAGCCCTTGAATCCGTCCTTGCTGATATAGACAAAAAGAGTCCCGACGCTGTATTCCTGTTGGGCGATCTTATCAACCGCTGCCCCTGGACTTTAGACGTACTCGACCTTCTGCGCCAGCGCGAGTGGCTTTCTGTTCAGGGCAATCATGACCTGGTTCTCGCGCAGCTAAATACGCCTGAAGGTTCACCGGTTTTCGACAACAGAACCCGCTTTCCCAACATTCACTGGACTTGGCAACAGTTGCGTCCTCTGGACCTCAGTTACCTGCGCAATCTCCCACACGACCTGCTCATTGAGATCGAAGAGGCGCCGCCCCTGCGACTCTTCCACGGCCTCCCCGACAACCTTTTTGCTGGTATCGTTCCCAATGCAGATGAAGGCTCCGTCGCTGCCCAGGTAGCCGTCTACGACGAGCCCATCCTCATCTGTGGTCACACGCACCAGCCAATGGACCGCACAATCACGGTGGCACATTCAACTGCGCAATCCCTCGCCCCTGAAATGGGTCAGCAGCGAATACTGAATCCTGGCAGCGTCGGCATGCCCTATAACGGCGACCCCCGCGCTCACTATCTGCTCCTGGACCTCGTAGAGGAGAACGGCCACCTGGACTGGCAGCCCCAATTTCGGAGGCTGGCGTATGATTTCGAACGAGTGGCCCGCACTTTCCATTCCAGCGGGCTCGTGGAATCCAGTGGCGCCATCGCCAAACTCAATCTGCGAACAATAAAGGACGGTCAGCCCTGGGCCAGCGACTACCAGCAGTGGGTGCGCAATCAGCCCCACGAACTGCGCAGCAATCCCGAAGCTGCCGTTGACCTCTACCTGCAGACCCACGGCCCCAGTCAGTGGGCATTCGGCGGCTGACAGAATGGTTCTGCCCGGAATTTCCGGAGTGAGGAGTCCGACCCACACCAAAGCCCCGACGAAGTGGAAAGTACCGGTTTCCAGTCAAACAGATGAGAAGAGAGAGAATGTCACCAAATCTAACAGCAGTCAGGAATGAGTTACCAGCCGTTCAGGCCTCGGTCTACTTGAACACAGGTAGCTATGGCCCCCTCAGTCGCGCTGCCGCAACCGCTATCGAGGGTGAAAACAGACAGCAGTTGACCGTCGGCCGCCTCACCGGCATGGGAGAAACAGGTCAGTCTTTGTCGGCATCTCTGAGAGGCGGATTCGCCCGTATTTTAGGATGTGACTCGGACGAAGTTGCGCTGACACATCACACTACCGACGGCATGAACATCGCAACCTGGGGCATTCAGTACCGGCCGGGTGACGAAATCGTTACCAACTCCTGGGAGCACCCTGGTGGGCTTCTGCCCGTCTATGCCGCGGCCCGACGCTTCAATCTCAAAGTGCGCGTCGTGTCTCTCGAAAAGGACGAAGACGAAGAAACACTCCTGGCCAAATTCGAACGAGCCATCAACCCTCGCACGAAACTCCTGTCCGTCGCCCATGTTTCCTGGAAAACAGGGACAGTACTGCCCATCGACCGCCTGGCCGATATGGTTCATTATCATGGTGGACTGATCGCCGTCGATGGAGCCCAATCCGGCGGCGCAATCCGCCTGGACATGCCTTCGTCAAAGGTCGACTTCTATTCGATTCCAGGCCAGAAGTGGTTGTGCGGGCCCGAAGGCATCGGCGCACTTTACGTCAACAAGGAGCGACTAGGTGATCTACTTCAGACCTACGTCGGCTATCCCAGTCTGCGCGATGGCGGCGCATACGACGAAACCGGGATTTTCCTGCCGCCTGAAGGGGCCAGGCGCTACGAGGTTGGCACCACCTACCGCCCTGCCATGGCAGGCATGTGGAGCGGCATCCAGTGGCTCGAAGAGCTCGGCTTGGACTGGATGTACGATCGTACACAGGAGATAACCCGGTACACACGGGCGGCTCTTTCATCCATCCCTTCCGTCCGTCTGGTCCAAACCCCTACGCATGCAGGGCTGACCAGCTTCACCGTCGAAGGCATTTCCCCTTCAACAGTGGTAGATCGCCTCGCTCAAGAGAACATTCTCATCCGCTCCGTCCCCGATCCTGATCTGGTCAGGGTCTCCTCCCACTTCTTCAACGACGAGACTGACATAGACAAGCTGCGGGAGGGAATAGAAGGACTGTAGGGTAAGGACGCATAACAACATTCCGTGACCTTGCCTACGCCGTTCCGGTCAGCGGCGGCTTCAGAGTAGCAAGTCTGCCGCCGCCAGTTGATCTCGCAGATGGGCGCGGGCGCGGCTCAAACGGGACTTGACCGTGCCTCGCGGCAATCGCAGATAGGCCGCGGCCTCCCCATAATCGTAGCCCTGGACATCCACCAGGACAACCACATCGCGGTACCAGGAAGGGAGCGCTTCGATCACCCGGCTGAGAAACGCGATCTGCTCCTGCCTGACCGCGTATCGCTCCGGGTTCTGCACCTCACCGCTCGCCGGTGCCTCAAAATCCGACTCCTCTATCATCTGTTCGAGACTGAGGGCGCGCTGGCGTTTCTGGCTTCGCAGGTGGTCGTAGCATGTGTTCGACACAATTCGTAGTAGCCATGCTCGGAAATTGCCGTCCTGGAAACGAGGCATGGCCCGGTGTACTTTGATCAAAGCCTCCTGGACCGCATCCGCGGCGGCCTCCTCCGTCTGCAAGATACTGAGCGCCAGACGGGCGGCACATGCCCGGTGCGCTTCGACCAGTCCCTGGAAGGCCTGTCCGTCACCGGCCCGGGCAGCCGGGATGAGACTGTAAGGCCATCCTCGACCGTCTCTCGAGGCAGAGCCTACCGCACCTCTTCCGGACTCTAATCCTGGTCTAGCCCCGTAATCAACTCCCCTGCGTATCGCGCTCCGACCTGGTTCCCCATGCGTAAACTCGTGGTGAGTCAGTGACATGTGCACATCCTTTCCCAATCCCAACCTGCCGAATGACATGCCGGACCTTCTCTTTGGTGACCCGGAGTTTGGCTGCACGGCCCGGCTTGTTCGAGACCAAGTGGCCTTGATTCAAGGATACGCTCGACCTGCCGCCTGCATCCTGAACCTTCTGCAACGCAACTCGGACCGTTTACTTACGATCGCTGGCTTTGGCCGGACAGGCCGCAGCCCGCAGGCAGGATCCTGCAAATTCAAGCTTGTTCGATTGGGAATGGAGGAGAAACTGGGGAAGGAGCCTCAGTGAACTGAGTCGTGTGGTTGCCTGCTGCCTGTTCCTTCGATGCGCCAGAGTATGTCAAGTTGGAGCCGGGAAATCAACTGGTTGCCGTGAAACTAGCCATCTGTCAACTGATACCCGAATCCCCGCACCGTAACGATGAATCGAGAGTTCGAATCCCCCGGAACTTCCGCGGCTGGCTCGATTCGGTTTCGAACTCTGCTTACCATTCGGTCGATGCTGGCGTCATATACGTTACCGTCCACCTCGGACCAGATGTGGGTCGCCAGTTCATCTTTACTAACCACCCGCCCGCGATTCTGGTAGAGGTACCAGAGTAAATCGAACTGTTTTACGCTAAGCGGAGGCATGAGCACCTTGCCGTCTATGTAAACCTGACGCGTAGCCGAGTCAACTCGAATGCCTTCCTCCGGGAGGGCTTCCAGAAATGCCGCCGTGATCGTGGCCGATGGGTCGTGAAATCGGTAGCGGGTCGAGGCAAACTGAAGTTCGTCGCCGTCCTCAAGCCAGGCAGTCGCCCCCGGCGACAGACGGCTGCCATTGACAAAGACACCGTTCTTGCTTTCCAGGTCGTGGAGACGAAACGCGTCATCGATATAGTGCAACTCGGCGTGCTGTCGGCTGGCAAACCCATCGTTCACGACGACCGAGGCGTCGGTGGAACGCCCGATCAGAATCTGCTCCTCGGAAAGTTCGTATTCCGTTCCCGCATCAGGACCGCTGAGACAGACCAGTCTCGCATTCTGACTCGCTGGCATCAGAGCTCCATTTGTAAAATAGGTTTGCGTACTGATTTAGGCTGGATTCAACACGGGCGCGTATTAACAAAAGAGCGAGATTCCGTTACAGACGATTCAACTCGCTCTCTCTGCTCTCAACGGTTCAGGCAAGACAGTTTAACGGGGCCGGCGCCAGATGTAAACCGGAAAACTCCTGACTGAGCGCCTCTAAATGTCTGCCCTTTTGGCTTCTTGTTTCCCTAATCAAGTTTCTCTGTTATTATAGTGCGCGAATGCAAGTTTATCAACCTTCGCGCCGCTTAGGGGACGCGTCACTGCGGACGTGCCGGACTTGGCGGGACTCTAGTCTTCAGAGCACTGCCTTAGGGCCGCGAAGCCGCAACTGAACACTTTAGCCTCGAGCCAAGACACCCACAGCCGCGGAGCCAGGCCTTTCTGCACCGACGGTGGTGCATGGTGTGAGCACAGTTCGGATTGATTTCGCGCTTGGGTCGGTCGATCTATCATGCTACCGGACCAGAAGGGACCTGCTGGTACTGCCGTCAGGTCAGAGAATCGAGAAGAAGACGTCACGAGCGAGTACAGCTCTGTAGAGCCTGCTGAATCAGGCCCGGATCTCGCTCGATCGCGCGGCGGTGCTCTGACCGGCCGTCAGGTCGGCAGATACCTGGTTGGCGATCGCTTGGGGAGCGGCGGGACGGCCAGCGTTTACCGGTCCTACGACCAGATCCAGGAACGTACAGTTGCCCTCAAAATCCTGTCCCATGGCGCCGACGACGCGGCGCGCAGCCGCTTTCAGCTGGAGGCTCGCACCGTCGCCAGCCTGAGGCATCCCCACATCGTACAGACGTTGCAAGTTGGTAATGCAGCGGATGACGGCGCCGCCTACATCGCCATGGAACTGGTCGACGGCAACAGTCTGGACCAGCTACTGAAGCGCCGCGGACGGCTCAGTGTTGCTGAATGTTGCAACCTCCTCGCCCCAATCGCCCGAGCTCTCGACTACGCACACCAGCAGGAAATCATCCACAGGGATGTAAAGCCCAGTAACATCCTTCTGCGGCCCTTCGACCCTGGCGCCTTCGGCAGCGCTTCTGCCGGCTATCATTCCGTTTCAGCAGTTTATGAAGCGGAACAAATCCTGATCGGCACGCCTTCAAGCGGAGAGTATCCAGTTGGTCACGCCGCCGTAGATTTGCCTGTAGCACCGCTTCTGTCGGATTTCGGCATCGCGAGGGCCCTCGATATGCCGGAGTTGACCAACGAGGGACGCACGATCGGAACGCCCGCCTATATGGCCCCGGAACAGTGTGCCAGCAGTCGCGAAGTGACCGGGCGCGCCGACATCTATGCACTGGGGGCTGTCCTGTACCGTTGCCTTGTCGGCCGGCCACCCTTCACAGGCTCGACAACGCAGATCCTTCACGCCCACGTTTACGCGTCTCTTGCCTTGCCCGACGATCTGCTTGCTGTACTTCCCCCCGAGCTTGTCGAAGTGATGCGTCGGTGCCTCGCGAAAGATCCTGAAGAGCGCTACGCTGTCGCCCGCGAATTGGCCGACGACCTTACCGCTATTGCCGGACGCATCTCATCGCAGGAGACCGCCCTCGCGGAGCAGACGTCAACACTTACCCTTGTTTCACTGCCTTCAGTCGGATTGCCCCCTTCATCCTCGCATACAACGGAAACAGTCATTGTAACCGGTGCGGAGAGCCGCCTGGAAGGGGCTTTGTCGCGGGACATCCCCCTGGAGCAGTCAGACGGAAAAGGCACCCAATCTGTCCCGGCTGGTAGTTCCTCACGCTCGCGGCTACTTCCGATAATGACTGTCTTGACCGTCTTACTCATTTTCGGTCTGCTGGCGGCAGGTATCTTTATCAGCAACACGCTGCGGGAAAGAGCACCGTCGCAAGCCGCACAGGATCCGGACAGTACCGACACGCAAGCCTCCTCCTTGGCTGCTCCCGAACAGCCGCCAAATGCAGCAGAATCAGTAGATGAGCAGGTTCCAGCAGGTAGTGCAGCTTCCCCATCGAGCGAATCCGAAACGCAGTCTGCTTCCCCGCTGCCTGACGCAGCAGTGAAGAATGAAGCCGGTAACTGCCAGTATCAGATCGCAGTTGAGTTTGAAAGCTATCTCGGCGAAAACAGTTCGGTCACCCAGGAGCTCGGCTGCCCGAAGGGCGTACCGGTCCTCCTGGCCTTCGAAACCCAGTTCTTCCAGACCGGCATGGCCCTTGGCCGCTTGGACAAGCCCATCGTCTACCTGCACTATTTCAGCAACGATGAGTGGGAACAGCGGGAACACGCCTGGCGCCCGGGTATGCCGGAGGCAGTCGAC
This sequence comes from Caldilineaceae bacterium SB0664_bin_27, assembly GCA_009838625.1. GTDB lineage: Bacteria > Chloroflexota > Anaerolineae > Caldilineales > Caldilineaceae > Bin5. Next base: position 26,664 of record VXRG01000073.1, on the reverse strand, counting down.
TCCCCAGACCTTCTGTCACCCGCGGAAGAGCTGTTTCAGCCGGTACGCGGCATAGGGCAGATCTGGGCCGAAAACCTCTTTGTAAGACAGGCGTTGGGCTGGGCTTCCGCACAGCCGGTACAGGCTAATGGCATACTACAATCGTTTGAAGGAGGGTTGCTGATATACAATAGTGACTTACAAGACACAATTAGTTTTCTGAAGTCGCAGTTGCGGCTCTAACTATCCAAAATGGAGGACAACGATGCAAAACTCGACAGTTGAAAGAGCCAGATGGTTGGGCCGACACATCCAGCGGTTGAGCCGATTCTCCTCGGCGCAATCATCCTACATGGTCGTTCTAATCGTTCTGGTGGCAGCCTTGGCGCTTGCCGGCTGTAACAGGAGACAGCAGGCCGAACCTACCGCCACGTCTGTCCCGCCCACGGACACCCCCGTGCCGCCAACCGATACACCGGTGCCGCCGACAGACACACCCACGCCGGTCCCGCCGACCGACACGCCTGAGCCGGAGCCGACCGACACACCCGAGCCGGAGCCGACCGACACGCCTGAACCGACTGCGACACCCGCGCCAGAACCAAAGGTGAGCATCCCCAGCGGCTGGGCCACAGTCAAGAACGATCGACTGGGATACTCCTTCGCCGTCCCGCGCGGCTGGTCCGTCTTTGACCTTCAGAGCGGTCAGCTGAGCCAGATCATGCGGTTCGTGAGCCCCGAGGCTGCCAAGCAGGTGGATGATGCCCTGACAGGCCCCGGCGGCGAGAACGCCGGCCACCTCGGAGTACAACTGGCAATCTTCTCCAGGCCGCCTATCGCCGCGATGGCAGGCGTCGGCATTTTCCCGGGTCTTGATGACGACATTTCGTCCGAGAGTCTGATCGAATGGTTGGAGAAGCAGTTGGAGAGTCTGCCCTTGCCGGTGCCTGTGGAAGTGAAGAGCCTGGAGGCAGGCACGACCAACAACCTGCCCTCGATTAGCGGCGTTGCAACCGCCGATCTGGCCAGCCAGGGTCTGTTCAAAGCCCACATCGTGATTACCGCATTGCGGGCTAACGACACGGCTTACATCCTGGTCGTTGCCGTTCCTGAGAATCAGGTCCAGAACCGGGCCAACGAAATCAAAGCGATTGTCGGTACCTTCCGACCCGAATAGCCTCAACTGAGAGGCCCCAGACCAAAGAGAGAGAAGCGAGGGGGTTCGGTTGCATTCTGCGCCGGCCCCCAGCTTTTCTCTTCTCGTTTTATTCCAACAGTTGGCGAATTGCAGGTTCTTGAGCCCTGCCCGGAATTGAAATTGTGACCCCTACACACGCCGCGGCCCCTAAGTTGAACAACATTGTAGACTTGATGTCGGACGATTTCCGCGCAGAAGTGGTTGAGCGCGCCCTGGTCCGGAGGAAAAAAGCCAGTGGAGATCTCAGGCAACTGTTCCAGTTAGTACTCCGCAAAAACGTGAGAATCAAAGGATTCCGAAACCCGAATAGGGCGGACTACCGTGTTCTCCACACTGAAATCCTTCGTCTCATGCCCGATTCTGCCGAACTCGTTGGCGCTGTACTGCAAATCTGGATGGACTCCCACGCCGAACTCCATGAAATAGTAAGCCGGCGCTTGTCCGAACTGAAAGTGCCGGTCCAAGGTCTGGACTTTTCCGAGAACTGCTTCGCCGGAAGTTGGGATTCCGATAATTGGCTGCAGGAAGCGGAAAGTCTCGCTGCATCGCATAGTCAATTCAGTAAAGACGAAATCGCTCTCATGCTATTATGTGTGTCGGGAAGCATGCCGGACGGAGCCGAAGGTGACAACGACGATCCGGCGGAGTCTCAAAGTGACGCGTTCTTTCGCCAGTGGCTTGAGGAGTTGCGGGAATTGCCGGCAGACGCGTCGCAATGGCAACAAGCAAACGACTTTGTAGCATCTGCCACCGAAATCATTCGATACAAAACAAATGTACGATCATTTACACAGAAATACAGTGAAATCCTGGCCGAAATAAGGCAAGAGTTCGGGCGTGAACTGGAATTCTTTATGGGCGATCCGGATGCCCGAACACTGGACCAGTTGTACGAGCAGGTGGCGGGCGATAAATTGCCGACGGCCGAAGAATTAGAGGAATTACTTCACAAAACTGAGTCCTTTAAGAGCCTGCTTTACGACTACAAGCCGGTTCACGACATTGCTCCGACTGTTTCTGAGGAGGCAGCTCTCTGGCCGCGGCGCGTAGAACTTCAGCGAGACATCCTCGCCTGTATCTATCAGATGCATATTCAGTTTCTGGACGTCGACGAAGATGACGAGGTCCTGGAAGCTATAGAAAAAACTGAGGCTTCTCCTGTCCCCGAATCGGCGGGCCCATCTTCTAAAGCGCAGGTCGAACCCTCACAGACCGATGGTACCCAGTCGGACGCTCAAGCTCCTTCCTCCGAGGTCCCGAACAGTCCTCCTGATTCCAAAGACACTCCCACCGTTGAAGCGCCGGTTTCGGATTCGTCAGCCGCAGAGGACGAGAAATCCGACTCTTTACAACCATCGCAACCTGTCCAACGCGATGAAAGCTCTCATGAAACCGCTGCAAAAACTCCCTATGTTTCGGAATCTGGCAAATCATTACAGGAGGCGGAAAACAGTTCTCTGAGACAGGAGCTTCAAGAGCTTCGAGGAGAACTGAAGACGACGCTGGAGCTTGTCACGCTCTGGCGCGTCGCTTACGAAGACACACGCAAGCAGCTGTCGCCAACCGAAAGACCGCCCAGTGAAGATGAATTCCTGCCGATCGAGAACGTTAGAACTGCCGTGGCCCTTGCTAGGGAGAAATACGCCGGCGAACTGCTCTTTCAGCCCAACTCCAAATCTGAGATCGAAGAAAATCCATTCGAAAAGCCCGCCAAAGTAATGGCCGCGCTCGAGTGGCTTGCGACGACCTACTATCGTTCCAAGATGGGAGAAGTAAGCGTACCTGATCTTAACTCGTCAATAAAGAAGGCCTGTGGCTGGACCTATATAGGCAGTCAAAGCAAGAACACAATGTACCGGTACAAGCCTTGGTATACGACCAGTCTGGAGGGCAAGACATACTGGTTGAAGAGGCACGTCGGCACAGGCAGCAACAAGGACTCTCGCTACACAATTCGGATTGCTTTCGACTGGGATAGCGCTCGCCAATTGGTCGTCATCGGCTATATCGGTCAGCATCAGCAGACCGACGCAACCTGAGAATGCAACAGATGCCGCAATACCCTTCCTGTGCAGAACCGCGTTTCAATCGCAAGACGAAAGGAAACTGTTTTGACTGAAAAAGCAATCGACCTGCGCTCCGATACCGTGACCCTGCCCACGGATGAAATGCGAGAAGCGATGGCCTCGGCGCCGGTCGGCGATGACGTCTACGGCGAAGACCCGACCGTAAATCGCCTGGAGGCAATGACTGCGGACTTGCTGCAAAAGGAAGCCGCCGTATTCGTGTCCAGCGGCACAATGGGCAATCTCGCTTCCCTACTCAGCCACTGCGGTCGCGGCGATGAAATGATCCTGGGAGATCAAGCGCACATCTTCCTCGCAGAGCAGGGTGGCTCCGCAGGTCTGGGCGGCGTCCATCCCCGCCCGCTTCCCACTGCACCTGACGGGACTCTGGACCTGGAGCAGGTGGAGTCGTCGATTCGAGTCGATGACGAGCACTACCCGCGGACACGACTCCTGGCGATTGAAAACACACACAACCGTACCGGTGGACGCTGTCTTCCCGTAGAGTATATGGACGCCGCCGGCAATCTGGCGCACAGCCGGGGTCTGAAGCTTCATGTAGACGGGGCCCGACTCTGGAACGCCGCCGTGGCCCTAAACGTCTCCCCCGCCCGTCTCCTGCAGGAAGCGGACAGCGCAAGCCTGTGCCTCAGCAAGGGTCTCGGCGCCCCGGTCGGGTCGGTCATCGTTGGCGATTCTGATTTCATCAAACGGGCGAGGCGGATGCGCAAAATCCTTGGCGGCGGAACTCGCCAAGCAGGAATCATCGCCGCCGCCGGCATCGTCGCCATTTCTGAAAACGTGGAAAGGCTTGCTGACGATCATGTAAACGCCCGCAAGCTGGCCGATGGCCTGGCGAAGCTGGAAGGAATCTCCATCGATCCGGAGTTGGTAGAAACCGATATCGTGATTTTCGAGCTTTGCCGCGACGATATGACACCGAAACAGCTGTCCTCTGGGCTGAGAGAACATGGTGTACTCTTGAATCCCATAGATAGCAGCCATCTTCGAGCGGTCACCAATCTGGGCGTTTCTTCTGACGATATCGACCGGAGCCTCAGCGCCTTTGCCCGCGTACTTGATTCAGGTGCCGGGGGCAACGGCGATGACGTACGAGTATACGGATAGGCGTGGTGGGGGATGCGTTCACTGCCGTTGCGTTCCATCTGGCAGATCGTCAGTGAAATCAATCTCGCCGAGATTCAGCGCGAGATTGATGCGCCTGTACACCTGCTGATCGCAGCCGACGATGAACCAAACGCAGAGAAAGCAGCCCTCGGCCTCAGCTCCTATTGTGCCGATTTCGTCCATCCCTGGATCACAGTCACCGACAGCAGCGGCTCCGGCCTCCTCTCGCAAAGCACTGAAATCGCGCCGCAATCGCCTTCAACCCAGTCCTTCGCCTCGCAGCCGTCCCGGTCATCCCCGGATTGCGCCCTGCTCGTAACAACCCAGCCCAAGCTCAGCTCTGACCTGCAGTCGCTCCAACAAGCGCTGAACGCTCAATCGATCCCCTCCCTGGTCGTAGTGGTCGGGTCCGAAGCGAAACGTCCTGACAGCGCCATCGTTCGGCGTGGAGAACTTGCGCGCATCGCCATCCCGGACTGGTCCGCTCAGGCTGTTGCCAAGGTGGCGACTGCTCTGATACAGACCGTTCCGCCTCCCCTCCGACTGCCCCTGGCCCGCCGGTTGCCCCCTCTGCGGCCGTCTGCCTTGAACATGCTCATCCAGGAGACATCCCAGGTAAACGCCAGTTACTCATTTACGACGGGCCTCGGCGAAACAGTGCCAGGGCTGAACTTTGTACTCGGCGCAGGGGACGCAATCGTTCTCACCAAGAATCAGCTGATGATGGCATACAAGATCGCTCTGGTCTCCGGCAAGTCCGGTTCGCCGCAGCAGCTATTGGGTGAGATCGTCGGCGTTCTTGGGGGCGGCTTTCTGTTTCGTCAGCTCGCCCGCCAAATGAGCGGTCTTATCCCGGTTTGGGGGATTGTACCGAAAGTCGCCGTCTCCTACGCCGGCACATGGGCGATCGGCAGGGCGGTCCTTGCGTGGGCGACGGAAGGACAGAAAATCACGCCGGAACTCATGACGGGCCACTACCGCGAAGCACTCGAGCACGGCCGGCAGGCCGCCAAGCGCATCGTCGACAACGCTCGCCGGCCCCGCACGTCCTCCAAGGGCACAGGGCTGCCCTCACGCAAGCAGGGCGTCTCCTCCCGTCTCTTGCGAAACGTGAGCAAACGGATTTCTCGCCTGCCCCCCCGCAAGAGTTGAAACAGCTTCATACTTAGTCTTCGGCCGGCCCTCATTCTAGCCAATTCGGACCACTTTCATTTGACAGCCGACCGCGGCCGTGATATCATTTTGTTCACATGTCGTGGTTTCCTGATGGGGGCGTGGTGTAGCGGTTAGCATGTCGGCCTGTCAAGCCGGAGGTCGCGGGTTCAAATCCCGTCGCTCCCGCCTCTGCGGATTAGATTCCAAACCATGGGGAAACTAGGAGTGGGGTAAAAGGGCAGCAGCACCGGCGATACAAGATCGTTGACGCCGGCCCGGTTCCATAGCTCCTGAAGATAGACATGAAAAAACAGGTCAACCCGACACCGGGTTGACCTGTTTGCATTTCAACTCAGTTTTGCCAGCCTCCAATCCTTACAAACTGTCCATTTCAGGGGCGCCCATGATGTTGTATCCGCCGTCCACATAGACGACCTCCCCGGTGACCTTCTGCGCCCAGTCACCCAGCAGGAAACGGGCCGCATTTCCTACGTCGGCCTGGGTAACGTTTCCCATCGGCGCAACAGAGCCAACGTAGCCAAGGCTCTTCCGAAAGCCGCTTACTCCTGCTGAAGCAAGCGTCTTTATGGGTCCGGCGCTGATGGCGTTGACACGCACCTGTTCCTTACCCAGATCCCAGGCAAGGTAGCGAATCGTAGCCTCCAGGGCAGCCTTTGCCACGCCCATAACATTGTAGTTGGGCGTCACTTTCTCGGCGCCGTAATAGGTCATCGCCAGCATACTGCCGCCTTGGGGCATCAACGGTATCGCGCGCTTTGCCAGGGCCACCAGGCTGTAACAACTTACATCCAGGGCGACACGGAACCCTTCACGGCTCGTGTCGACGAAGCGCCCGCCCAAGTCCTCCCGGGGAGCGAATGCGATTGAGTGCACCAGGAAGTCGAGGCTGCCATAATGCTCCCCTACCTTCGTGAACAGTTCGTCTATGGCCGCGTCATTGGTGACATCGCATTCTTCGATGAAGCTGCTTCCAACACTTTCGGCCAAAGGCACAACACGCTTTTCCAGGAAATCTCCGGCGTAGCTGAAACCCAGCTCGGCGCCTTCCTCCGCGAGAGCCTGTGCGATCCCCCAGGCGATTGAGTTCTTGTTCGCGACACCAAAAACGAGGCCGCGTTTCCCGTCGAAAGTCCCCATCACAATCTCCTTAACTTTATTCTTTACCGAGGATCACTGAGGATCACTGAAGATCGCAGCGAATTGCATTTCTTCGATCCAGGAGCCTTACCAGTCACTTCAAACTTTGAACTCGTCAATAGCCGACGTACACTTGCGCAATTGCTGCGCTACGACCACGAAAACTGCCGGAAACGGACCCATCTTGAAGGAAAAAGTTGAAAAAAGTGGAATTTAGTCATAATTCCCCCTTTACAAGCAAAGAAAAGCATGCTATAATACTAGTATAGGGACCGAGTTGTCACGTTGTGGTTGGAAGCCACTATCGGGGGAAGCGTGGCATCCGGTTCCTTTCTCTATTCTTGCGGCACATTTTCTTCGACCTTCTTGGCGAATTCTTAGCCGCTATTCAGTGGAAACAACCCGGAGGAATCGCTTCTTCCCAACCTGCAGTATGCTCTCCCCGCCATTCGGCTCTACCAACGTAAGCACACCATCCGAGACCGCTTCCCCGTTAAGTCGCACGCCTCCTTGCTGAATAAGACGGCGCGCCTCACCCTTGCTTCGCACCAGTCCCGACGCGCTCATCAATTCCAGCAGATTCATCTCCTCAGACAACCTGAACTGGGGCGCATCGCTTGGCGCTGCCCCTTCGTGCATGCGTACAGCGTCCACGGCTGCCTGCTCCGCTCTTTTCTCACCGTGAAAAATGCTGACAATCTCTTTTGCCAGCGCCCGCTTGGCAGCCTGCGGCTCCAGTTCTCCGCTGTCCATCTGTGCCACCATGCCGTCAATCTCCTCCTGGCTCCAGCGGGTCACCAGCTCGGAGAAGTTCTGAAATGTGTGGTCCGGGAGGTTCACAACTTTGGTGAAGATCACCCCCGGGGCCTCATCAATGCCGATATGATTTCCGGTCGACTTGCTCATTCGCATGTGACCGTCCGTGCCCACCAGAATCGGAAAGGTCAAAACCACCTGCGGTCGCATTCCCCGCGCGCTCATCAGCGTGCGTCCAGCCATCAGATTGAATAGCTGGTCCGTTCCTCCGATCTGTACATCCGTATCCAACATGATTGCATCATAACCCTGCATGAGTGCATAGAAGAACTCGTGAAGCCAAATAGGCTCGCCCTTGGCGTGCCTATTGCTGAAATTATCTCTGGCAAGGAACTGTTGAACCGTGAAATGACTGGCCAGCCGGATGACACCGCCGAAGTCCAGCTCTCCTAACCACCTGTGATTGTAGTCGATGACAGTTTTCTCGCGGTCCAGCACCCTATGCGCTTGCTGAGTGAATCCGCGCGCATTGTCCATTGCCTCTTCCAGGCTCTGTTGTGTCCGCGCGCTCTCCTTGTCACTTGGGTCACCAATCGTGCCTGTGAATGTCCCGATCAGAAATATGACCGTATGGCCCAGTTCCTGAAACTGCCTCAGCTTTCGCAGAGGAACGGTATGGCCCAAGTGGAGGTCGCTCGACGTGGGATCGAAACCGCAATAGACGCGCATCGGTCGTCCGCTCTCTCGGCTCTCTTCGATTCTCAGACGCAGTTCCGCCTCCATATTGGTTCGTGTCTGGTCGTCGCCAAACTCGACGCCCCGCATCAGAATAGCCATCTGCTCATCAACCGGCGGAAACTCAGGCATCTTCCTACTCCTCCATTCTACGGCCAGGATTACAAACCTTTACTTGAAACGCGCGCGACAGTGAAAGGACGGCTGCGCGACGGCGCGGGGTTTAGAATTTGGGCTGCGCCATTGTCTCCACGGGGTCGCGGCCCAGCAGGAAATCGAAGTCCATTCCCTCCGGCGCCTGAAGTACGTGGTCCAGGAACAACCTGCCATAACCCCGTCGATATGCCGGCTGCGGTCGTTGCCATTCACCGCGCCGCCTATTCAGCTCTTCCTGGTCGACCCGCAGCTCAAGCCTCCTGCCCGGCACGTCCAACTCGATTACATCCCCTGTGCGTGCAAGTGACAGCGGGCCGCCTACCGCGGACTCAGGCGCGACATGCAATACGATCGTGCCGAACGCCGTCCCGCTCATTCTTGCATCAGAGATACGCACCATATCGCGTACGCCCTGTTTTAGCAACTTTTTGGGGATTGGCAGGTTGCCCACCTCCGGCATGCCGGGCCCCCCGATCGGGCCTGCATTCTGCAGAACCAGTATGTCATCAGGGTTGACGTCCAGTGCGGGATCGTCGATTCTCTCCTGCAAATCCGAGATACCTTGAAATACGATGGCACGTCCACGGTGCTGCAGGAGGCCCGGAGACGCGGCCGCATGCTTGATCACCGCCCCCTCCGGCGCCAGGTTGCCGCGCAAGATTGCGAGGCCGCCCTCAGATTTCAGCGGCTTGTCGGGTGAAGCAATCACCTCGGTGTCGACGATGTTGCTTTGCGCCACATTTTCCGAAACAGTCCGGCCCGTGACGGTTGGTTCGCCGCCGTGAAGCAGGGGCAGGAGCTGCCGCATTGTGGCGGGCACGCCCCCCGCATAGAAGAAGTCCTCCATCTGGAACGAACCGGCGGGCCTTACATTCGCCAGCAAGGGAGTCCGCCGGCTGATCGAGTCGAACAGGTCCAGCGGCAGATCGAATCCAAGCCGGCCGGCCAGCGCCGGCAAATGCACAACCGCGTTCGTGCTGCCTCCCAGGGCGCACAAAAGCGTTATCGCGTTTTCCATCGCCTTCCGAGTCAGAACACGCGAAGGGCGCAGTCCCTCCGCCGCCATAGCCACAATGCGGCGTCCCGCCTTTTCAGCCAGAAGAATGCGCCGCGAGTCCGCTGCGGGAATCGCCCCGTTTCCCGGTAGGGCGATGCCCAGCGCCTCGGTTAGCGAGTTCATTGTCGAAGCAGTGCCCATAACCATGCAGTGGCCTCTGCTTCGCACCAGGTTCTCTTCGACCTCCCCAAACTCCTCTTCGCTGAGATTGCCTGCCCGGAATTCCGCGGTAAGCCTGCGGCAGTCTGTGCACGCCCCCAATGTCTGACCGCGCCAGTGTCCGTTCAGCATCGGCCCTCCGGAAACTAGAATCGCCGGCAGGTCCGCGCTCGCCGCGCCCATCAAAGCCGCCGGAGTGGTCTTGTCGCAGCCGCAGAGGACAACCACACCGTCCATCGGATTGCCGCGAATCATCTCCTCAGTGTCCATGGCGGCCAAATTGCGCCACAGCATCGAAGTCGGCGTAAGGTAGATCTCACCCAGACTGATCGTCGGAAACTCAAGGGGAAAACCGCCGGCCTGCCAAACACCCCGCTTGACCGCCTCGACCAGCTCAGGAAAGTGGGCGTGGCAGTTGTTCATCTCGCTGTACGTGTTCAATATCCCAATCAATGGACGGTTCATATCCGCCCTGTCGAATCCAAGGGAGCGTGTGAACGCACGGTGCATCAGTCCCGCGGCATCCGGTTCATTGAAGAATGAGCGGCCCCGCGCCTCAACCACTTTCTCTGTCCGATTCTCAGTCACAATCCCTCCAGGTCTGTCAGTCTGTCTTTCCCCGCGATCCAGCCTTCAGCATGCCTATCTCAGTCAAGGCGAAACAAGCAAACGGTAGACGCTGCCATTCTCACTATCGACAACCAGAAGGCTGCCCGGTTCGCCTGCCGCGATTCCAACAAGCTTCCTCACGTGCTGCCCGGCAGGAATGACCCAAGCATCCAGGTCCTCGGCGTTCTCCCCTGATATTCTCATTATGCCGCCCTGCTCCGGTTGCGTAACGTAAAGCATGCCTTCGCTGTCAAGCGCCAGGTGGGGCCCGTCAATGCTGTTGGCAGTGACGAGAGGCCACAGATTCAGTAACTCTCCCACCTCAGAAAAATGCAGCACGGAAGTCATTTCCGCTGTGGAAACAAAGACGGAGCCGTCTGAGCGTGCAGCAACATCGACCGGCTGCAGATCAGCACCTTCGAATCCGGTCGAAATGCGAATAAGTTCCCGTCCTGTTGAGTCGAACGCGGCAACAGCCAGCGCCGGTGTCATGGCCAGCCAGATGCGTCCCTCGCTGTCAACGTCCAGTCCCCTGCTTCTGTCTGCCGCGCCGGCAGGAAGGGGAATGACTTCGGAAAACGCACCGTCTGGCCGGTGAACACTCACCTGCCCACCGTCGCCGGCGTCCAGGACGTAAACATTCCCCGCTCCGTCTGCGGCCGCGTCGACCGGCTCTACAAAGCGGCGATCTGAGTGGAGCACCCCGGCAATCTGCTCTCCTTCGCCGTCCAGTACAAACAGCGCCCCCAGACCGGGATCGACGACGTAGATTCTTCCATTCGCAATGGTCACGCCCCGCGGCCGTATGAAACCGTCGCTGACTATCTCGAAGTCGGTGGTCTTCTCTTGACCCGTAAAGGGAGTGATGATTTCAAGAGGCAAAGCCAAGCTCGGCGCCGATTCCGGAGCGACGTCAACGCTCTCACCCTGTAGAGAGACGTGAGCCCGCGAATCCTCCTTCCTGAAATTGTCTCTGGCTATGGCCGCAACCAGGACGACCAGCAATAGCAGGGGACTGCCGCTCCAGAGGACCAGAGTCCGCAAACTGCCGCCGACATTCTCTCGCACTGATGCTCTTGGCCTGACAGGTTCCCTGTACCGCTCCGCGTTGTCAGAGCCTTCTGGAGGCTCATCATAAACTTCACCGGCTTCGTCTGTGCCTGTCCAGTTCTCGAAATCCGGAGGCTCTTCGGCTACATCGCGGGGCGTGAGACCCTCCCGGCTGTAACTATCAGTACTGGCAATCGCCTCACCGGAGGCCAAAGACCGGCCGCACTGATCACAAAACCTGGACTCACGTCTGACTGATGATCTACAATTGGGGCAGACTACGACCGGCTCTTCTTGCGACATTTTCTGGCAGTTCCCAAAGGATGCTACTCGACGGCCTTGCTTTACCGTCGAATGGCGAACGACATATTTGGAAATCTTAACCTGAGCGCGAGCACCACCCGCCTTTGGCAAACCATATCTCGCCGGAACGATGAGACGCCGGACGGATGCTGCCGCCGACGCCTGCCTTAATGATCGGGTTTATGTAGGACCATTTCGGGACCACGGCCCCGCTCGCCATCCAGGTTCGTCCTCAAGTTACTTTCTGAGGTGGTAGACAATATACAGCGGTTGGGACTCCTTATCGACGATTAGATCACCTCCCGGATACATCTCCATTATTTCGTCGATCTCCTCCATGTAAGGGCCCTCCAGCAGGTAGGTGACCGGCCCTGGATCGAGTTTTTCCAGATCAAATTCGCCGAACTCCTGGGACTTGTCAACCCCTATGCTGTCCGGGTAAAGAAAGCGAATGGTCTCATACCCGAAACTCTTCTGATCAGAAAAATAATAGATCGTTCCAGGATCATCGAAAGAGTGGGCTGCGTCAAGAGCTTCGAAATACTTGGTGGAGAAGGTCCACCGAAAAGTCGAAGACTCAGGAAGATCAACGAAGTAGTAGTTCAGATTCCAGATCCCGCCCATGAGTAGGACAATGGCGAGGCAGGCTGCTGAGACAGGCCGCCACGCCTCCCCTTGGTGTCGACGCATAAAGTCGGCGATGGCGACTGCCCCGATTCCTGCTAAACCAAAGACCCATGGTATCGCAATGATTGTGCGCCTCATCGTCCCAGACGACGGGTCAGTAAGTGTGATTGACAATAGGGCGAAAAGCAGGGCAGTAACAGCAAAAAGATATGGGGGACTGCGCCACTTTCTAATCGACGCGGCCAGACCCAAATAAGCTAGAATCGCCGTTCCCAAATCAAGAACGCCAGGCCCACCCGTGCCGTCTGCCCCGTCACGCCTTGGGTTTGTCAGAAAGAGAGTTAGCGCTTCCCATGCCCGCCTTCCCACAAAGCGCGCGCCACTCTCAGCGCCAGGAGACCCCTGATAGCGTTCTGTCGACACCATCAGCATTCGACCAAAGTAAATCTCAGGAGATTCAATGGCCAGGCCGAGTATGGGACTCGCTACAATTAGCGCCCCAACCGCGTACCAGGTAAGCAATATCGTTTTGCTCCGAATTGAGCCTCTTTCGAGCCAGAGGTACGCTGCGAGCACAACCGCTACGGTCGCTAAGAGTGAGGGGAAAGCGAAGTATGTATAGGGCGCCAGTCCCAGGCAGGCACCGGCCGCCAGCCAGCTCCCTCGACTGCGTTGACGCATCGCCCACAGCAGCGAGGCGGCTGACAACGTTGCCGCGAACGCAAGGGAAATCAACCCGAAACCCAAGCGGCTATAGTGCAGATGCCAGTAGCTTACCGTCAGGGCAGTAGTGGAGAAAAGAGCGATCCAGCGGCCGAACCCCAGCCTCATCAGCAGATAAGTTGCCGGGACTGTTGCGATTCCGAACAGCGCCATCGAAAGGCGCACCGTAAACTTGGAAGCGTCAAAGAGCCAGATCAGCAGTGCGGTAAGATAAAACGGCCCGCTGGCCTGTCCCAGAGCAGACGACGTATACGGCCCGATCCAGCCTTCTCTCAGTATTCGCAGACCCTCGATTCCCGTCCATGCCTCTTCGCCGTGAAACCCGGCCGGGATCTCCTCCAGACGGTAAGTGCGCAGGAAAGCCGCAAAGGCTGTCAACAGAATGACAGCGAAAAATTCCCACCGGTTTCGGAGGATCCAATCTTTTAGAAAGACTCTCGACCACTTCCAACTGGGTGTAGGCGTATGCCAGACCACGCCCCCGCCAGGCGACAAGTCTCGCGTGTTCTGAATGCGATGCCTGAGGCGTCCGAAGAGACCCTGACCGCCCGTCTCCGACGAGTGGTCCCTTGCCCTAATGCCGCCTTCAGCAAAGTCGGTTCCGGCATGGAATGAAGCACCGCAAGCGTCGCAAAACAAATGATTCCCTGGGTTCTCAGTGCCGCATTGCGGGCAGACGGCAACTATCGGCCGGCCGCAGCCTCCGCAGAACGCAGCACTGGAACGATTCAGGTATTCGCACGCACGACACAGCCGCGGCTCAGCGGAGACGCTACCCTCGCGATTCACAGTTGAAGCGTTATCAATTCAGAAAGACCCGGAAGCGGCAAGCTGCACGCAATCTGAACACTGATTTGGTGGCTGGAAGACTCCGGAAAAGAGCGATTCTGGCAGGACCGAACATCACGGCGGGCAATTTCCGCTCTTCCGCGCCTGCCGTCCATATCGTCAATTTCCCGCAAAAACGAGTACCCGGTGATTGTCGGCGTCGGCAACGAGAAGTTCGCCCGTCAGTGGGTCGACCGCAATGCCCGTCGGCTTGGCAAAACGGTTGAGATCATCGCCATATTTCCCAAAACTGGATTGGACTACGCCGCCGGAGGAGATCACATAGACCTGGGCAAATTGCGGGTCAGTCGCATAGATCGTGCCGTCGGCCGCCACCGCGATATACGGCTTGTCCCATATGTTCTGGCTCTCCCAGGTAGGGATGAGCCATTCGTATAATGGAACAAGCTCGGACGAGAGTACCTGTATCCGGCGGTTCCAGGCGTCGCTGACCAGGACATTACCCGTCGGCGGGTGGATGGCGACGTCGACCGGTTCCTCAAAGTGGCCGAGGATGATGCCGCCCCCGCCGACCTGCCGGATGAACTCTCCCCTCGGAGAAAACTCCAGGATGCGTTTGTTGCCGGTGTCAGCTACAAGAAGGTTGCCTGCCGGCGTCACCGCAAGTCCCCGCGGTCCAAAGAGCGCGTAAGGTTCTAGGTCTTCCTCAGCGACAATACTGAAAGCCCCCCACTTTCGCAGAAAGTACCCTCTGCTGTCGAAGGCTTGGATTCGCCCGTTCCATGTGTCCGCGACGAAGACAGTGCCGCCCGCGTCAACCGCGATTCCCCACGGCTCGCGAAACTGACCGTCACCCAAATCTAGGGGTCCGGTGCCGTCAGGATCGATGCAGCCTCCGCTCTCGCCCTCCGCCAGAAGGCAGGTACTGCCAAAGGCGAGCCGGAAACTGCCGTCGGCGTTTAACACGACGACTCGATTGTTGCCTGTATCAAGAATGTAGCGCAGCCCGTCCGCCCCTATCGCAATTGAACGCGGGTTGGCCAGTGCCACACCATCGTAAAGTCCGTTATACGCGACCCTGGCGCGGCGGTCTAACTCCTCATAGTTGAACGACTGTGGCTGAGATTGTCCTCCTCCCGCCTTGGGAACGACGTTCAAGTCCCACACAATGTCAGCAATGTCACGATGAACATACATTCGAAAATCATGCCGGTGCGGCCATTCCGTTAATGTCTGGTCGGAATGGTTGCGAAAGAAAAAAATCTGCCAAAGCCGGCTGCGCCGCTCCTGATCGGTCAAGCCCCTCCTAATCCGGTCCAGGAGCGGTATTTCAACTCCCTCCTCGTCAAACGAACTCTTGTAGCTCTCCTCCGGCCACCAGACTAGCCTGTAGTTGCGGCTGACATAGTCGCGCGCGACGTACGGCTCAACCTTGTCGTAATTCTTCTTGCCCACAAGTATGACCGGCGCACTCATCGCCTCTGTAGTCGGGTTTGCGCCGTAAAAAATGTTGTTGGGATAGAAGCGCATGTACCAGGACATCGGCCAGGCAACGTCATCATCATAGGACACTTGAATCTCGCGCTCTCCAACAGTCCGCTCGCTTATCGTTTCAATCTCCTGCAGAGCCCGTTTCACGTCCGGCGACGCATGGGCATAGACAAGATACTCAGTTGCCATGTCGTAATTGACGTAAGTTAGCAGATAGGAGAAACGTACCGTGAGTAGGAAAAGGATGGCGAAAGCCGTCACCGCCGTCAGCCGTAACGTCAACCGCCAGCCCGACCGCAAGTAGGCGAAGTACACACAATATGACAGGGCGCCCGTCAAGCCGAGTGCGAAAATGAAGCGTACAGTCCTCGACACCGTGTCCAAGTCCCGGCCGCCGGTAGGAATCGAGCCGGCGAGCGTTGCCAATGTGAACAGCAGCGCCGGCAACAGCGCCAGCAGCCACCAACCCTGCGTCTCACGAATCCTCCTCCAGTCGATCCGATGGAGGACCTGCGCGCCCCACCAACCTCCAAATATGGCCATCGGCTGGGCCATATGGGTCGTTAACCACGGCATCTTTTCGCCCGCGTAGGAATAGGACAACCATGCTCCCACGACCCACCAGGCCAGAAAGGTTACAAAATATGGCCGCACGGACGAGCTTATCTGCGTAGATTCAGACTCTGACAGTGCGCTGTCATCTCCGCTTCCCTCCTCTGTCCCGGTCGACCCCGTCTCCTCACTGACCGGACCGCCCCAGCTGCCGGTTCGCAGACGGTGCACAAGCAGCGTCAAACCCCCCAGGCTGAGAAAGAGAGGCAGGAACTCATAGAGCAGAGTCTGCATTATATAGTAGAACCAAGGCTGACTCCCGCGTTTGACAGCCTGTTGCGCCAGCCAGTACCCGAGGCTGCCGACCACCCCCGACGCCAGTCCATCGACCGGATTCGTGAAAAAAGTTGTGAACAGCAAAATCTCAATCGCCCAGAACAGCGCCATAAATGTCGCCCAATTGCCAAACGTGATTCTGGGCTTCTGCGGATCACTGTCGCGCGACTCCGTTCCATTCTCGCCGCTTTGGGCCGGACTGAACCACCAGTATGCAATTGCTGCACTCAGACCGGTCATCAGCAGCACAAGGAACGCCGATTTGGCCAAATCCAGGCCCGTGCTGTACGCGAGAGCATCCCAGCCAAGGAGGAGGTGGCCCAGCGGAGCTGCAAACGGCAAAACAAGCGTCAAAAGCAGAACGGCAATATCGGCGAATGAACTGTCCCGGAGCTGCTCCTTCCCAGTCCACCAACGCCAGAGCGCGGCCCCCACCATGAACATTCCAAAGATCGCACCCGACATGAACTGGTTTTCTTTGGCCGCAAATCCGAGCGCCATCACGGTCACGGTATAATAGAGCCACTTCGTCTTCCGGTCTTCAACATAGCGAAACATGAAGTATATCCACATCATCGAGAAAAAGACGATGTAAATGTCGTTTCGAATGTAGCGGCTGTGAAAAAGAATGCTGGGACTGAACAGGAAAATCAGCGCCGTCAAGAGCGCGCCGGTCCGACCAATCCATCTCCGAAAAAGCCATGCCGCCATGATAGAGCCGACTCCTGCCAGAGCCGGCATGACACGAGCCGTGGCATCGCTCACACCGAAGAGAAAGTAAATGAACGCATTTGCATGGAACAGGAACGGCCCATGCATCATCGGGTTGTGCTGATACGTGCCTCTTCGATAGAGGTCGAGAGAGTAGACGGCGTGCAGGCTTTCATCGTGGCTCATCCCTCGCACGCCCAATTCATAGAAGCGGCTAACCACCGCCGCGACCAAAATGACTGCCCAGGCAACAGTCTCCCAATTGGCCCGAAAAACAGTCAAAAGGTCAGTGTCCAGAATACCTGCAGACGGCAGAACAGCCTCCGTCTGTGAGGAGTCATCCGAGGCCCGATCCTGCAAGGCTTCCCCCACACTCTCTTCCTGTTCCCTGGCAGGAGAAGTATCGGTTTCAGACTCTTCAACTTCGCTCTCGGAAACCTTGTTCCTGGCCTCCACTTCAGTCTCGCCTTGTCCTTCAGCCATCGTTTACTTCTCCCGTATCACCCAAAGTTCGACCTCTTGTCGCACAGGGATGCCGCCTGAAATCCGCATGCGTTCCCGAAAGAGCATCCACCTCAGTAGGGCGCCAGGATGCTCAATCTCTGTAGGCAGCCAGCGTTCGGTCACCGAGTATTTGCTGCCAACAAAATTGACCGGCAGTTGGCTCCCTTCTCCCTCCGTGGCGGCGCCTCCCTGCGTAACAACCAGGGCGCCTTCCTCCACATCCTTCAATTTAATCCCGGGGTGCCAGCGCAAGTCGCGCATGGCGCGCAGATGCCAGAGAAAGAAGGGTAGGTGCGAATAATCGACCTGGAGATAGACCGGGGCCTCGGTTGGATCCCCGGTCCGCAAAGAACTCAGGCGCCCAATATCATCCGCCAGCATTCCCAATACGCTATCGCCAGTCTCAGCATAAAGTGAACGGCTGTGGTCATATTCCGGCCGCAGATTCAACATCCAGCTGCTGCTGGCCTGCGCCAGAAAGAACGCGGTCAGGGTCAGGAATCCGAAGACCTGGCCGCTTGCCCGTACGCCGGACCACCAAACGAAGAACGACCCGAGCACGGGAATCAGCAGATAGAATGCAGCTAGCCGGGGATCAAAATGGCCGTCGCGCAGCGAACTGGTGACTGTCCCTGTCCAAAAAAAAGCTGTGACCAGCAGAATGCCCATAGTGGCAAACGCTGGCAGGTGGGCGCCGCTTTGAAGCAGCGTCCGGACTGGAGCCAGTCGCAACATCTGCGTAGCCGATGCCGCCGCAAGCAGGAGCAATGGAAGCCCCAGCACGAGCAGGCTGACTGGTGTGAGACCGGGCAATATGAGCAAGAGTAGTCCCCAGGCCGTGCCCACGACCAGAACATTCAGCCAGACATCATCAACCAGGGACCGCTTCTCAGATTTGACCTCTTCTTCCTCACTGACAACCTTCCTTGCCAGAGTCGGGGCAAGGAAGCTTGCCCTGAAGAGTGCTATTGCCGCGCCCGCGCCTCCGAACAGGAGTAGAAACGGCTCGTCAACGAGTAGCCGCAGCAGCGCCCAGACTACGGTGTACTCGTTACCTGCAGGCAGAATTCCTGTACCACCTGGAGGGCCTGCCAGGTGGGCAATTGCTATTCCCACACTTTCTCCAATCGACGACAAACCGGAAGTGTGCGAAAACAGCCCTGTAGACCCGACGACAACTGTCCCCGCGCACACAATGGCTGCCTGCCGGCCCTGGCCGGGAGTAAGCCTGGCAAGCGGTCCGCCTCCAAGAAGAAAAAGAGCATACAGAATGAGTGGCACTAGCAGCCATGCCAGCGGTCCACTGATCAGGAAGAGCCCCCCGACCGCGGCAAATCGGTTGACCTGCACTTTTTCTTCTCGTTCGTCGAATAACGCAGCGAGAAGCAGCACGCCTGTAAGTACCGACAATGTCGAACCGTCTGCCAGCCGGCTGAACGAGAGCAGCCAGGGATCGAGTGCAAACAGGACCGCCGCCGCCAGTGCCCCGTCCCGTCCCATGCGTCGCCGTAGCGCCCAGGCCGCCAGAACTAGACCTGCACCTGCGCACGCGGCCGGAAAGCGGGCCCAAAAGTTGCTTCCTCCTCCTGTCAACAGAAACAGAGCGCGCTGCATTGTATACAATAGGGGGCTCGCAGGGGGACGGAACTCAGGAAGAACGCTCTCTTCCAGTGCGCCTGCTGACTGGTCCACCCAGGCAGGCAAGATTTGGGCGGCCTCCAAGGGTGAAACTACGTTTAGTCCGCCGAGAGAATAGAGCCGCAGACCCAATGCCAGGACAAACAGGAGCGCATACAATGCCTGTTCTACGGTCGGCCCGCTGATATTCGAAGCCGCTGCCCGCCCGCCGCGCAACGGCACCTCAGATGGCAGACCTTGAGGCGCCGTACTCTTGCCTTCTGTTCGTTCGTTCGTCTTCTCTTGCGTCAACTTCAGCTTCTGACCTCTGTTAACGAAAACCTATCTCTCCGAGGCGCCCATTGCGCTGTAGATTCGGAAACCGCCTTGCTCGAAGGCCAAATCCAGGAGCTGTTCGATCCGACCCTCCAGAGCGGGTGTCACGCCATATTGGGCCCGCTCCTCCGGACCAACAATTACATAGTCAATTTTCCAACGATTCAACGTTTCCTGCAACGTCGTCGGCCTTGGAGACCGGTACACTTCCTGGATGGCTTCAGCCCGGCCTTCTGCCATCCGCGAATAGGCTCGCCCCCGCCATTGGGCCTCGTGGCCGTCCCACCCCAGCAGCGTAGCCCGTCCCGTTGCCGCGCTGATACGCGCCGAACTGACCCTGTAGCTGCCCCCCTTGGCCTCCAAAATCACAGATTCAGGGAGCGTATTGCTCCTGATCCAGTCGATAACCGCCAGTTCATCTGCACCGACATAATCCAGGCCATTCAAGGTTGGCTCTCGCGTGCCAAAACTCTTGACCTTGACATACGCGCCGGCCACAGGGTAGATGAGACACGCGAGAATCAGCAAGAGCGAAAGCGCAGGTGGAACGAATCCCAGTACGGGCGCGGTTGCGGTCACCTCGCCGTCTGGCTGGAACCGCCGCACGACCAGTTCAATGTGCAACGCGATCGCGAACGCAGCCGCAATCCCCAACAGCAGCCAGCTCTGATAGTAGAACTTGAATACAGTGTTCATACGATGGCCGAAATTGTCCCGCAAATAGGCGAACTCCGGCATATAGGTCAGCAAGCAGGCAATGGCAAACAGACTCAGGACGAAGGTTGTTGCGCGGGACGCATGACCGGGGTCGGTCAGACGTCGCCAGAGCAGACCCACCGAAAACGTCGTTAGGCCGCCCAATAGCAGAAATGTCCAGGGGCGTCCAAGCCGGCGCTCGACCATGCTGGTCAGGAGTCCGTCTGTTTCGCCGGCAGCCGCCCCCGTCGCACCCGAACCAACTGCTGACAACAGCCCTGAGGTGATCAGAAAGACTAGCGGAAGGCCTATGACAAGCGCCGCCGCGACGCCCAGCACAGCCGCCGATGGTCGCTGCTCTCTCCAGCCCAGGAACAACAGACCCGCGCCCGCCAGCAGAAAGTGACCGAACATCAGCAGAAACTGGGGCAGCCGGGTCGGGTGGAGCAGGTTCGGAAGGACGCCTCCCGCCTGACTCTGCGCCGTCAGGAAATATGGCATATAGAGGAGGAGAGCGCCCACAACGACTGCGCTTGCAATGATCGACCCCCGTGTCAGCGCCTGATGCAGCCCGCCTGCTGCATCCCGGCTATGGCGTGTGCCAGTGAGCATTGCGACCAGAATAAGCAGGAGCCAGTATGGAGGAAAATCCCAGGTGTTCAGAAAGAGAAGGCCACCGGTTGCTGCGATCAACAGTGACAGCCTCGCCGGACCAATCGGCCGCGCAATGGCTGAGAAGTAGGAATCCATCTTTGTGCTGAATGCAGCCCACCATCCGGTCGCCTCTTCGACTATCTGCTCCTGGTCGGCCGCGGAGTCCGCTGCTTCCGGCCCGGCTGCTTTGTACCAGTTCAAGGCCATCCCGATGACGAGGAGAACGAACGGCATCGCCAGCAGGTGAGGATGATTGTCAGAGAGGACGTAACTGAAAATCGGAAACTCGTCGATTATTTCAATATGGTTTCCGCTGAGGTCGACATCTTCGATAACGCGACTAGCTCGCCACCACCAGCTCCAACCGCTGTCAATGTACCAGTGTCCTGTCACGCTTGAGCGCTCCGGGAATCCATAGACATCGACAATCCTGGCCAAGCCGTCGATCCGTACACCTTGTGCATAGAGCCACTCTAAAATGACGTGCAAGTTTGAAGTCAGCGCGACGGCCGTCGAAGTTAGCAACCCCGCAATGAATGGGAGCGCCGCCAGAACGCCGCCGGTCCATCTCTTGTCTTCAGCTCTATCAGTTGTTCCTCCGGTTTCGGAGTCAGTTCCAAGCTCCAGCAAACGCAGTCGATACAGATTGTAGCCGACCCCAAAACAGGCCGTGACAAGAAGCCCGAACCAGCAGGCCTGTCCAAGATTGTATGCAATTTCGGGCGGCTGTCCTGCCAGATGGGCCAGGGTCGAAAGCATCCAGTAACCGAAATAGTAATAACTGATTGCAAATCCGGCTAGCCATGGGTCGCGAGGCGGATAAGAAGGGCTGCTCCAGATCCCATTTAGAAACATCAGATCCATTGGCTGCTCGGTGTGATTGATCGCGGGATCATACGCACGTACGTACGTCCATACTGCGAAGGCAACGAGGAATAGGATCTCGACAGTCAGAACATAGGCTGGGGAAGGAGCAAATCTCACTAAGGATCGAAGCCGGAGGATCGGGCCCTTCTCGCGAACTCCTTCGCTTTGCAGGACAGGCCACAAGCTTAGGAGACCGATGATGAGAAGCGAAACCCAGGCGCCGCCCGGCAAATTGCGAAGCAACCCGTAACTGGTTCCTAACCACAGCACAAGGCTGACCAGGAAAATCCCCAGTACGCGCGCAAATGCATATCCGCGGTCCGGTAGGGAGCTGAAATAACGCAAGGTCAACGGCATCGCCGCAAACCCCACGATCTGGGTCGTCAGATACCAGCCCAGGAATGCGGTTACAATTTCAAGCATGCAACGCGTTCCCCTTCTCTAGGCTTTCGCCATCTCCCTCTTCACCTTTCGCCTCAAAGTCACTCGTGGTCCTGTCACGTCCGGCAACCGGTTTCGACTGGCCCCATGCCTCGCCGGCCTTCGATGTACTCTCCTCCTCCAACTTGCGGTAGGCCTGTCGTACGACCCCCTGGCTGAAACCCTCCATTGGCGGCAGATTGTCCGGCGAAAACAGACGTGCCTCTAGAATCTCTACCGGGTCAACCTTCATCTGGCCGCCCCTGATCCTCCCCAGCAGGTAAAACTCCAGCGTATGGCGGAACGACCGGTGGCAAAGAATGGCTTCAACGGATACTTCCAGGGCCAGCTCCTCCTTCACCTCGCGGCGCCAGCAGTCGTAAACGGTTTCGCCGCGCGAAAGCCACCCGCCGGGCAGTCCCCAGATCCTGGTATTGTGAAACCGATGACGCAAAAGTAGGACCTGGTTATCATCGTTCAAAAGCGCCCCGCTTACCCCAACCAGGACCTTACCGTTGACCATCCAGGTAACGGCTCCCCGCACCCAGTCTGGTGCAACGCGCCAGAGGCTCGCCGCCAGCGGCGCGATTCGAGTGAGGTCTACCATAGTCGCGCCCCTCACTGACTCCCTAACTGACCTTGAATATGTGATGGAACAGCGTAAATGGTCACCTCCGGATTCCTGTAAACCGACTCCAGGAGTCCAGAATCTTCCAGTTCCTCCAGTCTCAAATGGGCGTCAGGATGTTGATGCCGTTCCAACTGTCCAACATAGATGAGCCCGATCTCAAGTTCGTCGATAAGGGCCTCAACTCGTTCAATCTCCTTCGTATTCCAGAACTCGGATAGTTTTCCATGCCGCTTGCCAACGTCTTCACGGTACCGCTGTTCACCTGCATGCATACCCAAAAGACCGCTCAGCCCTGTAAGGCTGGCCACTCGCGTTCCGCCTGCCCGGTAATACTCAACTTGTGACGACTCCGCAAGGACAAGATTGCCCCGCACGTTTTCCAAGAGCCATTGAATCGCCTCCCAGTCGTAGCGCAATTCAATGGCATTGTCGCTGTCCGGCCAGTGGTATACGCCATTTTCCATGAAAGCCATTCCGTTCAGTGTACCAATCGGAGGCCGCCAGCCTGGAAACCGTTGCGCCAGCCGCGCAGGCGTACCCAACACTGGATAGGCCAGGCTGGCGAAAAGCAAAAGGAGAAAAGCAAGTCCCCAGGCCCCCCGAAATAGTTTGAGGGCAGGCCTGAGATTCGGTTGCAAGACTTCGGACTTCCCCGGGGGCGCGAGTAGGCCGCGGCCCGGAGTCCGAACCCGCACCATCGATCCGAAGCGGGAAACTATCTTGGGCAGAACAATCGCAGCTGCCACACCCCAAAGCACCCATACCTGGTTGTAAAACTTGAAGAGCGTGTTCATTCGATAGGCGTCGCCGCCCTGCAAGTGGTCTTTCAAATAAACTACCTGTGTTCCCGCCATGATTGCTAATCCGGTCACAGCCAGCAGCGCCGCGCAAACCGTTCCGGTATCAGCCGTCCGCTCTCGTCGCCAAAAGTGCGAAACACATAGGCCAAGTGCTGGCAAACAGATCGCAAGCACGGTCTGGTTCGTAAACAGTAGAAGCAGAAAGGACGAAAGGAACAAGGCCGGAAGCAGGACGACTCCGGTGAAATAAGCAACTGTCGGCCGGCGGACGAGCAGACGGTGAACCTTCAAGAAGCGCAGCCGGCGCCATTCGCCCTTTCCTACCAGCAGCCAAGAGAAGATCACAAAGGCGAAAAACCCCCATATCTGAGCCCACTTACCTAACTCGTCCGGTGCACGCACCATTCCGATTCCGCTGGCCGCGACATTGGTGTACCCGTCGAAGAATGGCAGGAAGAAGAGGTACGCGCCGCCCGCAACTGCGAGCCCCAATCCCACAACAGGGACGATTCGCAGACGGCCGTGTCGGCGGTATATTGCAACCGCAACCGTGAGGACCCCCAAACCTAGATAAGTAGGCAGGTCCCACAAATTCACGGCTGCCAGGACGCCCAAAGTGAAGGCCAGGCCGCCGCCGAGCAATACCCCATAGCGCCAGTTCTGGCGCCAACTGATGTTGTAGCTGTGCAATACGGTCAGAACCAGCGCCACAAAGAGCAGCGAAAATGGTATTCCGATCATATGCGGATGAAGATCGGCGTATGTGAAGCTCCAATATGGGAATTCGTTAATCGTATGGGGAATTACCCGGCTGGGCGACCAAAAGCTATAACTCTCCAGGGTCGCGCCGGCAAAGATGACCCGCCCCAAACCACTGACAGCATGGACTGCAGTCTCTAGTCCTGGAACACTGCTCACGAAGGTGCTCTGGCTCGCATTTCGCAGCGCCAGAACCAACTGTCCGAATCCTGCCAGATTGCCGAATAGCGCCACAAACAGTGGCGCCAGCATTGCCGCGCCAAGGCCTTCCTGCCATGGACGCTCTTGCATAAGAGGCCGGTCATTTGATTGTGCCTCTCCAAGTGGGCGCCCGCTCGCACCTCTATCTGCTTCCAATCCGAAGTAGGTGCGCTCCCTCTCCTCGTAGCTGACTGAGCCGGTTGCCTCCGGGCTCTCTCCCCTTTCGAACGCCAGATGGGAACTGTCATGCCTGAGGAGCGGCGACTGCCGTTCTGCGCCGTGTCTCCACGCCAGGTCGCCGATTTGCCCGGCTGCAGGCGTATCTTGGGCCGTATCCCCCGCAAGCGCTTCCCCCGCGTCCTCCTTTTGCAGCGCAGTCCCTGGCTGCACTGCCGGCTGGTTCTGCTCCATAGTCTGACGCCCCGCGCGCGGCCGGCGCGGCTGCAAATTGCCGGCAGAATAGACCACGGCAAACGCGTTTACGACTGTGAGAGCAAACAAAGTGGGAATGGCCAGGTTGAAGGCCACCTCGGCGTAGATTCCGGTCAACTTGATTACATAACCGACCAGATAGATTCCATAATAGTAGTAGTTGATGTAACCGCCGGCGAAATGTGGGTCCACTGGGGGAAAGTACGGACTCCTCAGAATCCCGTTCAGAAACGCGAACTCCATAAACTTTTCGCCACCGAACCATGGCTGCCAAAGGTCCGGGTTCGCCTGCCGGATCAGCACGAAAAACAGGAACGAGGCAGCAAATAGTACCTCTCCTATCAGAAGAATTCTCCACATGCGCCGTACAAACGACAGCACATCCCGTCGCGTGAAGTACAAAATCCCGGCGCTGACGAGCGCAAACATCGCGGCGACCAGCCAGGCATTGCGTACCGTGTTCTGCGCCAGGCCCGAACTGGCGAATACCCACAGCAGCCACCCGCACACCAGCCAGCCAACCGTCTTCGCCAGCAGAAACCCTCGATCCCGCAGTCCTCGAAACAGAACAAAGACCAGCGGCCACGCGATCCAGCCAAGCATAGAGACAACCAACCACCACCAACCCACGGCCAGCCAGTGCGCGTTGCTCGCGACCGTGTTCCATCTGTAATTGTCAACGAGTGGCAGTTCCCTAAGCGGCATTTCCAGTAGAAGGGAAGGTCTCGACCTCTCTTCAATCTCTGCAGGCGCCTGTCCGTTTCCTTCGGGGACTCCTTGCCCTTGCACCAGCGCCAGAACGATGTTTATCAGCCCCCGGTCGTGACTCTCCGGTGCACTACCCAATCCGATCGCGTTCAGAATAGGGGCGAGGGGAGGTTCACGCCCACGGTCCCAGTGGACCGCCCCCTCCCACGAGCCCTTAAGCAGTCTGTCAATCTCTGCGCCGTTCAGCGGCCGCTCCTTAGCGAATATTGACACACGCGGGTGGTCATACAGGCTCCAGCTCTCGTCGGCGCCGTGGTCCCGAAAGGTCAGCCCCAACAGACGAGGTGGTGTCTCAAAGTTGGCCGCGTGCACGAATCCCAACTGCTCGCTGAACATCAGCTCGTAATAGCGGTTCGTCATCGGATAGCGTGCCGGCAGTTCATCCACGCTATCGTAGATGCGCTTGGAGCTGTAGATTATGTAGTCAGCCTCTAGCAGTTTCTCTCGCAGAATTTCGTACTTCTCCTCCGTGTCCTCCTCGTATGGAGACCAGTCGATATGGCGCAGTCCATGGCTGCCCATATCCATCCCGGGCTCGCCGGGCAAGCTCTTCGGCAGCGGATCATCCCACGACTCCCACAATATGACCGAGCCGGCCGGCGCGTTTGCATAGACCCACCGGCTGGCAGTCACCCAAGTGTGCTCGCTGGCATAGACTCCGTTCGTATACGCAAGCGTCCAGAACAGCCCGCCTCCTGTCGCAGCCAACGTCAGCAGCACGGCCGGAACGCGTGCCGCCAACCGGGACTTCGGGCCGGCTCTAACCTGTAGCAGCCAGACTATCAGACCCGCAGCGAAAAGCAGCACAAAGGGGAGAACCGGGCTCATGTACCTGTTGAACTTGGCCAGAAAGGCGCCGGTGATGCCGAAGTAAGGCACCAACCACGCCCAGACCACAAGCTCACTTACTTTAGCCCGAAAAAGGATCGCTTTCCCTAACGCCCAGGCACTGCCGGCCAGCGCCGCGAGGCCCAGGGGCAGGCCCATCCCCCAGACAACCTGCTGCTCAATGAAATAGAGATAAGGAACTGTATTGCGATACTGGCGTGTGAAGGGCAGATCTGCCACGCCGCGCACCATCCGACCTTGTTCTACCAGCGTAGCCTGGATGAAACTCAGCCAGTCGAGCACCGCGTATGGGCTGGTCACGAAAAAAACAGCGGCCGCGGCCAACAACGCAGCCAGGAATGAGAAGACTGCGGAGCGGGTTCCCCGCCATTCCCCCCCTGCCTCTCTCTGGC
>VXRG01000114.1 GCA_009838625.1 Caldilineaceae bacterium SB0664_bin_27 | reverse complement strand
TTGGTCAGGTCGTGGGTCGCCAGCAGGACAATG
The DNA here is from genome assembly GCA_009838625.1 of Caldilineaceae bacterium SB0664_bin_27. Classification (GTDB taxonomy): domain Bacteria; phylum Chloroflexota; class Anaerolineae; order Caldilineales; family Caldilineaceae; genus Bin5. The sequence continues at coordinate 56,494 of VXRG01000114.1, read as the reverse complement.
CGTCCTTCATTGCGCACCGTTTGGAGGACCTCTACGAGGCCCTCCTGCGCGCCGGCGTCAACGCCGCTGAAGGCCTCATCCAGAAGAAGCACACTCGCCTCCTGGGTGAGCGCCCTGGCTACGAATACCCTCTGCCTCTGCCCTCCCGAAAGCTCGGTCATCAGAGCGGAGCGATGGTCCGACAGACCCACGCGGCACAGGCAGTCGTCGACAAGCTCGCGATCTCTCTTCCCGGGACGCCGGCACCATCCCAGTCTGCAGCAGCGGCCCATCATGACAACGTCCATGGCGGTCACGGGGAACCGCCAGTTGACGCTCTCTCGCTGAGGCACGTAGGCCAAGGCGCCGCTTCCCTGGTCCACACGGTGAAGGGTAACCTTCCCCCGGCGGACCGGGAGGAGCCCGGCAATCGCATTGAACAGCGTGCTTTTGCCGGCGCCGTTCGGTCCTACAACGCCCATCAGCGTGCCCGCGCCTACGTCGAAGCTGACGCCGCTCAGGGCCTTGTGCCCATCGAACTCGACGGTCACGTCCTGAAGCGACATTCTGGCGGCGTGCGGGTAATGGGCAGTGTTCATTTCAGAGCCTCAACGATGCGTTCCACATTCGCACGCACCATGCCAAGGTAGGTGTCAGCGCCGCTGCCCTCCGGCCCAAGCGAACCGGAATAGAGCCGGAACAGCTGCGCGCCAGTCTCGGTTGCTATGGTTTGCGCCAGCCTCTCGCTGACTGTCGTCTCGCCAAACAGGGCCGGCAAGTCGTGTTCCCGTACCACGTCGACCAGTGCCGCCATGTGCTCCGCGGAGGGCTCCACGTGCGTCGCAAGAGAGGGTATAACCAGTCCAATTACCTCGAACCCATACAACTCTGCGAAGTAGGAGAAGGCGTCGTGTGATGTAACCAGCAGTCTGCGCTCCGGCGCCACGGCACTGATCTGTTCCAGGGTCCAGGCGTGAAGCTCGTCGAGCTGCTTCCCATACTCAGAGGCGTTCCGCAGGTAGGTCTCCGCGCCTTCAGGGTCGATGGCCGAAAGCTGGGCGGCTATCTCGTTGACCGCGATCTTCACCCGGATCGGATCGAACCAGAAGTGGGGATCCAGAGGGCCGTGGTGGTGCCCTTCATGGCCGTCATGGTCACTGTGGTCGTCGTCGTCATCGCCGTGGTCATCATGGTCGCCATGGTCGTCGTCATCATCGCCGTGGTCGTCATGGTCGTCATGGCCTTCATCGGGCGCGCCGCCCGAGTCGACGAGTCCGACGAACGCCAGGCTCGACGGTGCGCCGCCGACTTCCCACTCCTCCTCGATCTCCATCTCTTCAAGGTGGACGGCGAAGACGTGGCCGCTGTTGGGGTCGGCGACGTAGAGCCACTCGCCAACAACGATGAAGGCGGGACGACCGGCATCACCAGGCCCGACCAACTCCATGGTCTCAAGCAGTTCGCCGTCATGCGCGTCGAGCGCGTGCAGAACGCCGTCAGTGCCGAGCACGTAGAGCAGTTCGCCATCGCTGGAGAACTTCGTGGAAACGCTTGGCTCGCTGAACACCTGGCGCATTTCGCTGTGGTCCACGTCGATCAGCCAAATGCCATCGTCGGCGAAGCCCTGACCGTCGTAGTAGGAGGCCTTGCCGAAGAAATGCTCGACGTGGTGGTGACCGTAGACCGCCCCGATCCGAGAGTCTTCTCGCATCTCTGGCGGATTGGCGATGAACTCGTGCTCGAACTCGCCATCGTGAGTGTGGAGGAAGAGCACGCCGCCGGTGCATCCTAAGGCGACGCCATGCTCATTGTGGGATTCACCGTGCATGCCCGGGCATGAGCGATTGCTGGCGTCGTAGACGACTTGATCACTGAAGTCGCGAACTTCCACGCCAACAGGCAGGCTGTCGTCGGAATTCTCGGGGTAGTCGGGATTCTTCGTGGTAATGACGACGTGCTCGTCGGAGATGACAAGCGCGGCGCCATGCTGCGGTCCGGCCTCAAGCACGACCGGCTCATAGTCGCCGCGTGAGTTCGCCAGGTCTGCCTCGTTGATCAGGATGGCATGACCGTTGATGTCTGCGAAGATCGCGGTCCAGCCGTGGCTGTTGACGTAATGGACCGGCTGCTCGTCAGCGATTTCCAACGCGTGACGGGAGACGGGTTGGGTGACGAGGTCGTAGTGATCGCCGTGCTCGACGAGGAAGACGCCGCTGTCGAAGATGTGGATCCGGTCGTCGCCGTCCTCCGGCCCGCGGGCGAGGACGATGGCGTAGCGGTGAGCGGGGCTGGGGTGCACGGTGGCGCGGGGCGCGGCGACCGCGAAGATTCCGCTGTCAACGTCACCGGTCGAAAGATCGATGACGGAGAGGTGTGCTTCTACCGCATCCGCGACGAGCAAGCGCCCCCTGATCATCTCGTCATGGTCGCCGTGGTCGTCGTCATGGTCGCCGTGGTCGTCATCATGGTCGCCATGGTCGTCATCATGGTCGCCATGGTCGTCGTAGTCGTCGTGGTCGTCGTGGTCGCCATGCATATCGGCCATGGCGAACTCGATCGGATCGACTCCATCACCAAGCGCGACGATCCTGGATTCATCTGCACTAGCGTTGTGTAACAGATCCTGCAGCCAGTCGGCCTCCAGGCCGAGACCGACAGTCAACACAAGATCGGCGTCAGCTACCCTGGCAACGTCGCGAGCGCCTGGCAGAAAGGTGTGCGGGTCGCCGCCTACCGGAAGCAGGCCGAAGACCTCTACTCTGCTTCCACCTACCACCCTGGCCCAATCGGCCACAAAGTTGGTGGTTGCCACGACCTGGACCGGCGTGTCGGAGGGTGACGCCTCCTGGTCTGGCTGGACACTTGAAGGCGCGACTGGGGTGCAAGCGGCGAGGAGGAACAGAATTGCCAGAAGCGATGTGAGAATTCGAAGTGAGTGAAGCATCTGCGGGTACCCTTTCACCAGACTGGTGACGTGTGCCCCCACAATAGGCGTCCAACAGAACTGCGGCAGTCGGTGCAATTCCCAAAGAACTGGAGATGATCTACATCGATCTCAAAGTCGTATTGGGAATCCATCGCCAGGATGTGCTATTCTGTCAGAAAGCGCAGTACCCGGTAGACGGATTTGCGTAACTGCCGCCCGATCTCTGTCGTATTGCGGGAAACGATAATTGTATCTGCTGCAAATTTTTGCAACAGATCGCAGTCTAGCACAGGCTGACGTCCGTGTCAATACCGGTTTCCCGTCAACTCCAGGGCAATCGCATCTAAATCTTGAAGCAGCTTGAGAAGATAGTCGCAGTTCCAGCCGGCCCGCTTGCGGTTGGTCTTTGACCTGTCCCCGATGTTTGTACCACCCGTTTTGTTAAGTTCCGTTGACACTTTTGCACGGGCCGGCATTGTTTTCCCAGGCTGTGGCAAGCGGTAGATCAACCCGGCGTCTGCATCGTCCGGGGATCAAGCAGGTCTCTCAGACCATCGCCGAGCAAATTGAATCCAAGCACTGCCAGAAAGATCGCTGCGCCGGGTATCAGCAGTAGGCGCGGCGCGGTTTGCAAGTGCGGGCGGGCGTCGTTGAGCATAGCGCCCCATTCCGGCGTGGGGGGTTGCGCTCCGAGTCCCAGGAAGTTCAGGCCGGCAATACCCAGGATGATCCAGCCCACGTCCAGGGAAGCGATCACGACGATGGGGCCGATGATGTTTGGGGCAATGTGTCGCAGTATTATGCGCAGGTTGCCAGCACCGGTTACGCGCGCCGACATCACGTACTCCATCTGCCGCGCCCCCAGGGTAACCGCGCGGATGATGCGAGCGTGCCCCACCCACCAGACCGCGCCGGCTGCCAGCAGCACGTTCAACAGTCCGGGTCCCAGCGCTCCCGCTACGGCCAGCGCCAGGATCAGCGATGGAAACGCCAGGAGCAGGTCCACGATACCCATCAACGCGGTGTCCAGCCAGCCGCCATGGTATCCGGAAACTATGCCCACCGTCAGCGCGATGGTCATGCTCAGAGCCAGCGTGGTGATGGCAGCCAGCAGGGTCATGCGTCCCCCATGAATGACTCGGCTGAAGGTGTCCCGCCCCAGGTGGTCGGTGCCCAGGGGGTGTGTCATGGACGGCGAGAGCAACCGTTCGGGCAAGTTGATCTCGGTGGGATCATCCAGCAGAAGCCAGGGCGCCAACAATCCCCCCAGCAACAGCGACACCACCAGGAACAACCCCAACATGGTTCCGGGTTCCCGCAACGGTACCGTCCACCTCCGCCGCTGACGCGTCCTCCCGCCTGTGGCCAGAGCGGGAACCCGTTCTCCGGCATTTCTAGCATCGCCAAGTGCCGTTGACATTTTGGGGAGGTCGTTCAAAATCGAAACCTCTCTCCCCGTCCGAAACGCAGGCGCGGGTCGGCAACACGCAAGGCAACGTCCGCGACCAAGTTGACCAACAGGACCACCACCGCGATGTAAGTCACGAACCCCTGCACTACGGGGTAGTCCCGGGTCAGCGCCGCCCCCACAATCAACTGACCCAATCCGGGCCAGGTGAAGATGGTCTCCACTATGACGGCGCCGCTGAGCAGGTAACCCAAGTGAACACCCATAGCCCCGATAACCGGCAGCAGCGCGTTGCGCAGAGCGTGCCCAGTGGCGACGGTTTGTTCCGATAACCCCTTGGCCCGCGCCGTTCGAATATAGTCCTGCCCCAGAGTTTCCAGCATACTGGCGCGAATGAGCCGCATCAGTTGAGCCATCGGCGCCAGAGAGAGCGCGGCGGCCGGGAGGATCATTTGCGCCGCCGAACCATAGCCCAGAGCCGGTAGCCACGACAGTTTCACCGCGAACAGGATGATTAGTCCATAGGCCAGGGCGTAGGATGGAGCAGCCGCGCCCACCAGCGCCGCCAAGCGGGCGACGGCATCCAAGGAGCTGCCCCGCCGCCGTGCCGATAGTATGCCGATGGGGACGGCGACCAGCAGCGCCAGGGCCAGGGCGGCTGCGGTGAGCAGCGCCGTTGGGACGGTGCGGCGGGCCAGCTGGGCGGCCACCGGCTGTTCGGTTACGTATGACTGACCCAGGTCGCCCGCCAGCGCGCGCGAAACCCAGCGAGTGTATTGCACCGGCAGGGGGGCGTCCAGGCCCAATTCGATGCGCATGGCCGCCACCTCCGCCGAGCTGGGCAACTGGGCCGGGTTGCGCTGGCGCAATACAATCTCTGCCGGGTCTCCCGGCGCCAGATTCAGCAGCGCGAAGCTGGCGGCCGAGATGCCTAGAAGCAGCAGTGGCAGCGTGGCCAACCTTCGTATCAGGTACGCTCCCATGCTGGGAAACCTATACCTGTACCCGTTATCCCGCTACCTCGTTACTCGCTCAGTCCAACGCGGTGGTCGAAGAAATAGTGGGAGGTTGGGTGGGCCTGGAAACCGGTGACCCGGTCACTGACGCCGTACACCATATTCACATGCGCCACCGGCAAGAATGCGGCGTCTTCGGTGACCACCGCCAGGGCCTCGCAGGCTATGTCCTTTCGACCCTCCAAGTCGGACACGGAGGTGGATGGGGCGACTATGTCCACCAGGCGGGAAGCGTCGTAATGCCCATAGTTGTTGGTCCCGCTGCCGCTAGCGTCGCCCTTCAACCCGGCGAACTTGCTGATGTTGAATACCGGGTCTCCCCCGCCTTGCACGACAGTGTTGTACCAGCCGAAGAGATCCCATGCAGGCTCCTTGACCACCGACCATTCTGTTATGAGCACCTCGGTCTTGATGCCCACATCAGTGAGCATGGCCTGAGCGGCCTCGGCCATAATGGGCAGCTGGAACCTTTCGGGGTAACCGCCGATGATAATTTCCAGCGGCTGACCGTCCTTGTCCAGGATTCCGTCGCCGTCGCTGTCGGCGTAGCCGGCCTGAGCCAACAGATTGCGCGCTGCGTCAGGATCGTAACCCAGCGCGTTCACGCCGGGACACGCCACGAGGGCATCCGGGAGCAGGAGCTCAGCGAAGGACCCGGAGCCGGGAGGCGCGACCAGACCGGCGATGCTCTCCCGGTCAATGGCGTGGGCCACCGCCCGGCGCACCAGCGGGTCGGCTAGGGTGCCGCGCTCGAAGTTCACCCACCACAGGACCAGCGAGGTGCCGATGCCGGAGGTCTCGGTGTGTGTCCCTTGGTGTGCGTTGATCGCCTGGGCGCCATTGGGGGAAACGTTGATGGCAACGTCGATGTCCCCAGCTTGCAGGGCCAACTCCCGGCTGTTGGTGTCGGGAATGGCGATGTGCTTGATGCCGGCCAGCGGAGGCGTTCCGCCCCAGTAGTCGTCGTTGGATACGCTGTCAAGTCGTTCCTTTGGCGTGTACTCGATGGGGATGTACGGGCCGGTAAGGGCTCCGGCGGCGATGAAATTGCCCTCTCCGGCTGCGTCCGCCGCCGCCGCGTCGGTAATGGCGAGGGCCGGTAAAATCAACAGTCCGGGCAGGGTGGGCTGCTCTACCGTCGTCTTGATGGTGATGGTTTGCTCGTCCTCGACGGTTATCGTGTCAACGGACAATGTATCGGCCGCCGCCGGCGACAATCGGATAGCCCGCTCCAGGGAGGCCTTCACCGCTTGCGCATCCATCACATTCCCGTTGTGGAATTTGACGCCCTCCCGGATTCCGATCCTCCAGATAAAGGGGGCTACGTGTGTGGCTTCCGTCGCCAGCCACGGTTCGGGACTCAGGGTGGTTCCTGAGAGTCGGAACAAGGTCTCCGACAGTGCCGACTGGGTGGAGACGTAGCCGCCCTCCACGGGATCCAGGGGGCTGTCCAGCCAGATGACGCCCGCCGTCAGCGTGGGCCGCTCCGTTGCAGCGTCGGCGACGGCAGCGGATTGCGAACCCTGGTTGGCCGACTCTGCCGAGGCGCCGGCGGAAGTTGTGCCAGGCGCGGCAGGGGTGCAAGCGACCAAGAGGAACAACAGCGCGAGAACAGATGACAGAATTCGAAGTGAGTGAGACATCTACGGTACCCTTTCGTCAGGCTGGTGGCGTGTGCCCCACAATAGGCGTCAGTAGCCGGCAGAGCTGCGGCAGTCGGTGAAATACCCAAAGAACGGGAGATGACTTACGCCAAACTCAAGGCGTATTGGGTATCCACCGCCAGGATGCGCTATTCTGTCAGAAAGTGCAGTCCCCGGTAGACGGATGTGCGTAACTGCCAACCGATCTCTGCCGTATTGTGGTTAATAAAAATTTTATCTGTTGCAAAAATTTGCAACAAGCCACAATATAGCATAGACTGACGGCGGTGTCAATACCGGTTCCCCGCCAACTCAGAGTAATCGTGAACTTTCAGAATAGGTGAGAAAGGAGCAAGAGTCGATTCTCTGTCGCCCATACACTCACCAACATGATTGGGTTTCGCTCTGCTTCCCGGTCATGAGAGCAACGAACACTCTTCCCGTCGACGGCGCCGCTTGACCGTTGAGCGCGGATCCTCCAATCCCCTTAAGTGATAGTCGAACGCCTCCCTTGATTCATTCACCACGTCTTCCCTTTTGCTAATGATTCGACGTGAGAATAAATCCCTATCCCATTATGTCAACCCTCCTTAAAGTTCGCGATTGCCCTGCCCCCGGCTGGGGCCGCATTGACTTTTCCGTTGCCGATTCTTATAATCAGGGTATCGCATCCGCTGATCGACAGCGGATTTGTTTTCGCAGACCGAAACCGGCAATGACAGATCAAACCTCCCATAAGACCGCCGATGACAGCTCGCCCCACGCCGCAACCAATCTGGCTGTCGTCGCTATCGGAGGCAACTCCCTGATTGCCGACAGCAGCCGGCCGGAGATCGTCCACCAGTGGGACGCGGTCCATGAGACCACCGGACAGATTGCCCGGATGCTCGAAAGTGGCTGGCAGGGAGTCGTAGTCACCCACGGCAACGGGCCCCAAGTGGGGTTCATCCTCCGGCGCAACGAACTGGCCCTCGGCGAAGTCCACACGATTCCTCTCACTCTCGTCGTGGCCGACACGCAAGGCAGCATCGGCTTCATGCTGCAGCAGGCGCTCAACAACGACTTCCGCCAGCGGCACATCCCACGCGAGACCACAACCATCATCACGCAGACGCGCGTCGACGAGAACGACCCTGCCTTCGACAATCCATCCAAGCCGGTTGGCAGCTTTCTGGATGAAGAGACGGCCCGCAGCTTTGAGAGCAGGGGCTGGCACGTTGTTGAGGATGCCGGGCGCGGCTGGCGGCGGGTTGTTTCCAGCCCGAAGCCCGTGGAGATTATCGAAATCGAGGCGGTTCGTCAGGCGGTGGATATGGGCTGGGTGGTTGTGGCCTGTGGCGGGGGCGGCATCCCCGTTGTGCGTGACGCCGGTGGCCAGCTGCAAGGTGTCTCCGCAGTGATCGACAAGGACATGGCAAGCTGCCTGCTGGCGGTCGATTTGGGGGCCGACCTCTTTCTGATCAGCACCGGTGTGGAGAAAGTGGCCCTGAACTTTGGCAAGCCCGAACAGATCGATCTCGACCAGCTCACTGTTGCCGAGGCCAAACGGTACCGGGGAAAGGGACATTTTGCCGCCGGTAGTATGCAGCCCAAGATCGATGCCTGCATCGAATTCCTGGAAAAAAGCGCCAATCCCTACGCCCACTGCCTGATCACCAATCCGCAGAATCTGCACCTGGCGCTGGCAGGGGAGACGGGAACGAGAATACATTTATAGTCTTTCGTAGTCAGATCTTTGTTGTCAGAACTTCGTAGCCGGCCTTCCGTTCTCGTAGCGCCGAGCGTGGACGGTGGAGAAAGCGCTGCGTGAACGAGTGGAGTTGCAGTTACTGAAAACTGGATATTAATTCTCTAACATGAAGTCAGGAGTAGACTTGAATGCAAACTGATTTGCGCGGTCGCGATTTCATTAGTGATATGGACTTCTCGAAGGAGGAGATCGAGACGGTCCTGGACGTTGCCCTTACGCTCAAACGGGAGCGTGCGCTGGGAATCGGTCATCCCCTCCTACGCGACAAAGCGCTGGCCATGCTCTTCTTCTTCACCAGCACGCGCACACGCTCCAGCTTCGAGGCCGGCATGACCCAGCTGGGAGGGCACGCGGCCTTCATCGACCACGAAACTACACAGATCAGCCATGGCGACACCGGCAAGGAGATCGGTGAAATCTTTGGACGCTACTATGACGGCATCGCCATCCGCCAGTGCGACTGGGAGATCGGCAACGGCTACATCAACAGCGTGGCCGACGCCAGCCGCGCGCCGGTGCTCAACATGCAGTGCGACATCTACCACCCGTTCCAGATCCTGGCCGATCTGATGACGATCGTCGAAAAGGTCGGTGATCCCCGCGGCAAGACGATCAACGTCAGCTGGGCCTATGCCAGCAGCTACCAGAAGCCGATCTCGGTGCCGCAGAGCCTGGTCCTGCAGATGACCCGCTTCGGCATGAACGTGCGGCTGACCCATCCGCCCGAATACAAGCTCATGCCGGACATCATTCAGCAGGCCCAGGACAACGTCGGACGGCACGGCGGCAGCTTCGAGATTCTCGACGATTTCGACGCCGGGTTCAAGGGCGCCGACATCCTCTATCCCAAAAGCTGGGGCGCGCTGCTGACGACCGATGACGACGAGGAGAGCGCCCGCATCGGCAGCCAGTACACTGACTGGATCACCGACGCCCGCCGCATGGCCCTGGCCAACGACAATGCCATGTACATGCACTGCCTTCCGGCCGACCGCAACATCGAAGTCACAGACGAAGTCATCGACGGGCCCCAGTCGATCGTCTACGATGAGGCGGAAAACCGCATGCACGCTCAGAAAGCGGTCATGGCACTGACGATGCGGTAAAACTGCAGCGGTTAGTGGTCAGAAGCCCGTGAAATCAGATAATGAGAAACTTTGAGATGAATGGAAATGAGAGAGACCCGGGCCGGCGGGTGGTTGTCACCGGGATTGGGATGGTGACGCCGCTGGGGCACGATTTGGAAAGCTCCTGGGCCGGATTGATGGCGGGAAAGTCGGGCACCGGCCCTATCACCCACTGGGACGCGACCGATTTCCCCACGCAAATCACCGCCAGGGTCAACGATTGGGAGCCGCGCGACTACATGGACCGCAAAGACGTGCGGCGCACCAGCCGCGGCACGCAGCTGGCGTGGAAGGCGACGCAGGAGGCGTTGGACCGCTCCGGTCTGGACCTTTCGCAGGAGGACCGCTCCCGCGTCGGCGTGGAGATGGGGCTGGCATTCGGCGGCTGGGATATTGTTGAGGAGGAGGGCCGCAAGCTGGAGGAAAACGGCCCCAAGCGTTTCAATCCGGCCAGCGCGACCGCCGCGCTGATCAGCAGCGCGCCGACATTTATCGCCATCAAGCACGGCATCACCGGCCCCACAAACAGCCAGGTGACGGCCTGCGCGACCGGCATCACCAGCATCGGTGAAGCTGCGCGGCGTCTCCAGCGCGGGGAGGCGGATGTTATGCTGACCGGCGGGGCGGAGGGCTATCTGACCAAGATGGCGATCTCCACGTTCAGCCGCCTGGGCGCGGCCAGCACGCGCAACGACGAACCGGAGACCGCCTGCCGCCCATTCAGCGGCGACAGGGACGGCATGGTCGTGGGCGAGGGTTCGGCTGCATTTGTTCTGGAAACACTGGAACATGCGCAGGCGCGCGGTGCGCAGATCCTGGCCGAGTTCGCCGGCTACGGGCTGAGTGAAGACGCCTTCGACATGGTGGCCCCGGAACCGGGGGGACATGGCGCAACCGAATGTATGCGCATCGCGCTGCAGGAGAGCGGGCTCGGCGCCAATGAAATCGACTGGATCGTCGCCCACGGCACCGGCACAGTTTTGAACGATAAGTCGGAGACCGCTGCCATCAAACGGATCTTCGGCGAGGACGCCTACAACATCCCGGTCACCAGCCTCAAGAGCAGCATCGGCCACGCCATGGGCGCAGCCGGCGCGCAGAGCGCAGCCGCGCTCGTGCAGGCGATGCAGACGCAGCGCATTGCGCCGACCATCAACTACAATGAACGGGACCCGGACTGCGACCTCGACTATGTGCCCAACGTCAGCCGCGCCTGCCAGGTCGATGCCGGCCTCTGCAATGGATTCGGCCTCGGAGGCCAGAACGCCTCTCTGATTCTCAAGCGTTTTAAAGCAGCGGACAGTGATTAGTGGTTAGTGGCCGGCATCTGCAATTTTGGAAGAGCGGGGCAAGGTCTGCTATCCACGCCATGGAGATAGAACAATGCGTATCGAAAATCCCTTTCGTAAGGTCGCACGTCTCAAGCGGGTAAAAAATCTGCCTGCCAATCCCCGCGAAGAGCGGGTGCCGCCGGGCCAGTTCGTGACCGAACGATTTCCCGTGCTGACCTACGGCCCGACGTATCATTACGCTTCCCTGGATGGTTGGGATCTGAGCGTCTTCGGACTGGCCCGGGAAAAGAATTTCTCGTGGCAAGAGTTGACGGCCCTGCCGTCCAAGACCCAGACCGTTGACATCCACTGCGTCACCCGCTGGAGCAAACTGGACACCACCTGGACGGGCGTGCCCTGGCGTGAATTTCTGCGCCACATCGAAGTCGATCCGGCGGCCACACACGTGATGGCCCACTGCGACGGCGACTATACGACAAACATCGCTCTGGATGTGCTCGACGACGACGACACGATGCTCGCCTACCTCTATCAGGGCAAAGCGATCGAACCGGATCACGGCTATCCCCTGCGGCTGCTGGTGCCAAAAAAATACTTCTGGAAGAGCGCCAAATGGCTGCGCGGGTTGGAGTTCATGCGCGGCGACCGGCCCGGCTTCTGGGAACGCTACGGTTACCACATGGAAGGCGACCCCTGGCTGGAGGAGCGGTTCAGCTAGCTTTCAGTACACCCTGACAGATGTCGGACACAACCGTCGCGGGGCATCCCCTGGGCTCCGCTGAATCGAAGAATGGCCCGCCGCTTCACTTGCCCCCGGCAGTGGAGCGCACGGTCACCGCCCGCATCCCCACCGCGGACGGCGGCTTCTACCTGCACCATTTCAAGAGCGCTGCGGACGGAAAGAACCACCTGGCCCTGGTACTCGGCGACCCCGGGGGCGAAGATCTGCTCGTCCGCATCCACTCGGAATGTTTCACCGGCGACGTGCTCGGTTCCCAACGTTGTGACTGCGGTGAACAGCTGACGCGGGCGATACAGGCCATCGCCGCCGAAGGGCGGGGCGCGCTCATCTACCTGCGGCAGGAGGGGCGGGGCATCGGCCTGGAGGAGAAGCTGCGCGCCTACAATCTGCAGGATGAAGGTTACGACACGGTTGACGCCAACCTGCTGTTGGGCCATCAGGCCGACGAGCGGGACTACACGGCCGCCGCCCTGATCCTGCAGGAGTTGGGCGTCCGGTCGGTGCGGATGCTGACGAACAACCCGGCCAAGATTGAAGGGTTGGCCGGGCTGGGCATCGCGGTGCGAGAACGAATCCCCTTGCAGATGCCGTCGAATCCGGAAAGCCGTGCCTATCTGGAGACGAAAGTCGCCCGCATGCGCCACATCATCCGCCTTAACGGACTGAACGGAACCGAGAAAAGAGAAGAGAGTGAAGAAAAGAGAGAACACCTCACACGTGGCCAGACGGAAGCGTACCGGCCACAGATCGATGGATTGCGCGCCCGTATCCTTAGCCACAATCAAGGTGTGGAAAGAGGAAAAAGAGGGAAGGACGCATCTTCTCTCGCTCCTCTCTCCTCTCTCCTCTCTCCTCGACCTTTCGTCACCCTCAGCTATGCCCAAAGCCTCGACGGTTGCCTGACCACCCAACAGGGAACCGCTACCCCCATCAGCGCTCCTGCCTCCATGACGATGACCCACGCGCTGCGGGCGACACACGGCGCGATTCTGATCGGCATCGAAACGGTGCTGGCCGACGACCCCGCATTGACGGTACGGCTGGCTGCCGGTGACAACCCGCAGCCGGTGATCGTAGACTCCCAGCTGCGCACGCCGCTGGACGCCCGGCTTCTGCAGGGAAGCGACAGCGCGTGGATCGCGACCACGGCCCAGGGAGCGCAGTCGCCGCGCCGGCAGCTGTTGGAAGAGGCGGGGGCGCGCATCCTGACTCTGCCTGCCGCTAAAGAAGGTCGCGTGGATCTGGCCGCTCTCCTCACCTGCCTCGATACCGAGGGCATCGGGTCGCTGATGGTCGAGGGGGGCGCACGTATACTGACCAGCTTCCTGGAAGAGGGCTTGGCGGACTATGCCGTGATTACGATCGCGCCGGTCTTTCTGGGCGGCTATCAGATGATCCAACCGGCGGACGCAGGAGCCCATCTTCGAGGAGTGATGCCCCGCCTGCAGAATGTCGAGCAGGTGCGGTTGGCGACCGACACGATACTGTGGGGAGAGTTTGAGAAGAGAGGCGCCCGTAACGGCAGGGCGGCGGCGTGAGTCCAGCTTCCAACCGTGTGGAACGGCGCGCAGTGCTGTTCACGGCGCCGGGCACGGTCGAAGTGTGCACGGAGGAGATGGCCCCGCCGGAAGGGGACGAGTTGCTGATCGAAACGGCCGTCTCCGCCATCAGCGCCGGCACGGAGATGCTCCTTTACCGCGGACAGGTTCCCGCGGGCATGTCCGCCGACAGCTCGATCGCCGGTCTGACCGACACGGTAAGCTACCCGCTGAAATACGGCTACGCCTGCGTAGGCCGCATCTGTGATACTGCCCGCCCGCCGGCGCGACAAGCGGATAGGCAGTTAGACGCAGCAGGCAAAGAGGACAGCCGCTACTACTTCGCCTTCCATCCCCACGAAAGCCACTTCTGCGCCAGCCCGCAGGCGCTCCTGCCGGTGCCCCAGGGGATGGCGCCGGCGCAGGCCGCGCTGTTGCCCAACGCCGAGACGGCCGTCAACCTGGTGATGGACGGCGCGCCGCTGGTGGGCGAGCGGATTCTGGTGATGGGGCTGGGCATCGTCGGGCTGCTCACTACCGCGCTGCTGGCGCAGTTCCCGCTGGCCGCGCTGATCGCGGTCGATCCGCTGCCGCAGCGGCGGCGGACTGCCCAACGGCTGGGCGCAAGCCAGACAATCGATCCCGGCGGTGCTGACGGCGCTGAAACTCTGCAGGAGGCGCTGGCGGATGCGGGAGAGCGGCGCGGCGCCGATCTGATCTATGAACTCTCGGGCCAGCCGTCAGCCCTGGACGCGGCAGTCTCGGCGGCCGGATTCGACAGCCGTATCGTGGTCGGTTCCTGGTACGGGACCAAGCCGGCGACACTCCAACTGGGCGGCTCCTTTCACCGCAACCGCGTCCGTCTGATCAGCAGCCAGGTCAGCACGGTCGCGCCCCGGCTGCGCAGTCGCTGGACAAAGGCCCGCCGCATGGAGAGCGCCTGGCAGCTACTGGCGAGGCTGCCGGCAGAGGAGCTGATCTCACACCGGTTCCCGCTGGAGCAGGCGCCTGAGGCCTACAGGCTCATCGACAGCTGTCCGGAGCAGACTTTGCAGGTCATTCTCAACTACAGTTCTTAGTGGTTGGTTCTTGATTTTCAGTTGCAATGGCAGCCGCACTTCTGAAAACTGACCGCAACGGACCAGGACCTCAAACGGAGGGACCGATTCGATGTACAAATTGGCAGTACAGCGGGACTTTGTGGCCCAACATTTCCTCATCGGCGGCGATTGGGGGCCGGAAAACGAGTGGCACTCCCATCACTACCGGCTGGAGTTCCAGTTGGAGGGCGCGGAGCTGAATGAACACGGCTACCTGGTGGATATCGTGCATGTGGAAGAGTTGCTGGAAGAGTTGGCGGCCCGCTATCGCGATAAAACGCTCAATGACCTACCGGAATTTGACGGCCTCAATCCGAGCATCGAGCATTTCTGCCGCATCGTCGGCAACAGCTTTTCCGACGGGCTGAACGCGGACAACATCAGCGCGGTCACCGCACGCATCTGGGAAAACGAAATCGCCTGGGCCTCTTACCGGGTGGAGCGCAGCGCCGGCCGCTGACCGCCAGCCACTGCAGTTCATGCGCATCGGTCTGCTCATTTACGGCTCTCTGGATACGCTCTCCGGCGGCTATCTCTACGACCGCAAGCTGGTCGAGCATCTGCGTGAGGCCGGCGATTCCGTCGAGATCGTGTCGCTCCCCTGGCGCAGCTACCCGGCGCATCTGGCCGACAACCTCTCGTTACGCCTGTTCCGGCGCTTGCGCGACCTTCCCGTGGACATTCTCTTACAGGACGAGTTGAACCATCCATCGCTGGCGCTGGTCAACTGGCGTCTGCGACGGCTTCAACCGCGCTATCCGTTGATCAGCATCGTGCACCATCTGCGCAGCAGTGAACAGCACCCGCGCCGGCTGCTGCCCTTGTACCGTGCGGTGGAACGCGCCTATCTGCGCACGGTGGACGGCTTTATTTTCAACAGCCGAACGACCCGGCAGGCGGTGGCTGGACTGCGAGGAGAGAGCGAAGAGGAGAGAGGAGAGAGAGAAAACCTGGCGCCGCTGGGCGGCGTGATCGCGTACCCTGCCGCGGATCATCTGCCGACGCCGGACGGGGGCACGGTGGAAGAAATGATCCGCGGCAGAGGGAGCGATGCTGGTCCGCTGCGCATTCTCTTTGTCGGCAATCTGATCGCGCGCAAGGGGTTGCACCATCTGATCGCCGCGCTTTCGCGTGTGCCAACAGCCGACTGGCTGCTGGACGTTGTCGGAGATGAAACGGTCGACTACGCGTACGCGGCTGCGCTGCGAAGTCAGATCGACGCAGCCGGGCTGAAGAGCAACATCCGCCTGTACGGACGCGTATCGGACGACGAGTTGGCGCAGCGGTATCGCGCCGCACACCTGCTGGCCGTGCTGTCTTATGAGGGGTTCGGCATCGTGTACCTCGAGGCGATGGCTTTCGGGCTGCCGGTGCTGGCCGGCGTTCATGGGGCCGCCGGTGAAATCGTCGATTCCGGCGTCAACGGCTTTCTGGTCGAGCCGGCGGACGTGGACGGCATCGCCGCGCATCTGTCCGCCCTGGCCGGGGACAGGGTGCGCCTGGCCGCCCTGGGCCGGAACGCCCGGCAGCGCTTCGCTTCCCACCCAAGCTGGGCGGACTCGGCGGCGGCGGTCCGAGCGTACCTGGCAACCTGTGTTCAGTGATCATCGACACCTGACATGACAGACGCTTTCGATTTCACTCGCTACCTGGCCGCCAAGCGCACCGTAGACGACCGCGCGCTCAACCGGCATGTCTGGCAGACTCTGGCGGATGCGGTGGCTGCCGAACTGCCGCGTGACCGTCCGTTGCGCGTCCTGGAGGTGGGCGCGGGCATCGGCACGATGGTCGAACGCTGTGTGGAGTGGGGGCTGTTTTCTCGCTCAGGCATTGACGTCAGTTACACTGCGATCGATAACGAGGAGAGCAATATCGACTTGGCGCGGCGGCGGTTGGCGCACCTGATGTCCGGCGGGGAAGCGGGGCTGCGGGTCCGGTTGCAGACAGCCGATCTGTATGAATTCGCGGGTCGGCGGGAAAACCGGCAGCGCTTCGACCTGATCATCGCCCACGCGCTGCTGGACCTGCTCCACCTGCCGGCGGCGCTGCCTGTTCTGTTGCAGATGGTGCGTCCCGCCGGCCTCTTCTATTTCAGCATCAACTTCGACGGCGCAACGCTCTTTCTACCGGAGGTCGACCCGGAACTGGATGGCCGGATCGAGGCGCTCTATCACCGCTCGATGGATACGCGTATCACAGATGGGCAGCCCTCCGGCGACAGCCGCACCGGTCGCAGGCTTTTCCACGCGTTGCGGGCATGCGGGGCGGAGGTGCTGGCAGCCGGCAGTTCGGATTGGGTCGTGCATGCGGTGGGTGGGGATTATCCGGCGGATGAGGCCTATTTTCTCGGTTGTATCCTGCACTTCGTGGAATCGACGCTACGCGGGCATCCGGAACTGGACGGTGGCGAATTCGGGGGGTGGCTGAACACGCGCCGAGGGCAGTTTGCCGACGGCGAGATGGTGTATGTGGCGCATCAGTTGGACTATTGTGGGCGTGTGGGTGGGTGAGGGTTATTGTATTTTTGGGGTCGGACGCGCCATTCCCCATAACCTCTCCTGAGCGTAACTTCAAATGCTTTGAAGACTGATTTTCATAGTATACTATTGACCATGCCGTGGCGATGGGCTTCCTCTTCCCGCCACCTGTTTCGTGACCGTGTCCGACTACCGATGTGATTTTGTCTTTCAAACACCGAGGCCTCAAGGCACTCTACGATGGCCGTGGGGCGCGACGAGTGGCACCGGACCACGTTCGAAAACTGAGACGGATACTGGCCATGCTCGACCAAAGTCGGACACCCCGCGATATGGATATACCGGGATTCCGGCTGCATGCACTTGCAGGGGGGCTTCGGGGTTACTATGCCGTTACGGTGTCGGGCAATTGGAGAGTAACCTTCCGTTTCGAGGATGGTCATGCCGTTGACGTTGATTACGTCGACTATCATTAAAGAGGGGAAATGATGCCCATGCACAACCCTCCCCACCCGGGCGAGATCGTGAAGTGGGACTGCCTTGAACCGTTGGGGCTGACCGTGACACGAGCGGCGCAAGGGCTGGGCGTAAGCCGACAGGCACTGTCAAGCTTGGTGAACGGGAAGACCGACCTGTCTGTCGAAATGGCCTTACGCCTGTCCCAAGCGTTTGGCTCTACACCGGAAACCTGGCTCGGTATGCAGACGGCCTATGATTTGTGGCAGGCCCGTGAACGGACCAAAAGGATTAAGGTTGAAAGATTCGCGTCACCCAGTCCTTTGTAGCTGCTAACGAATCTCCAAACCTGTACAGCAATTGGATGATTGCTTGTGGTGCTGACTTAGTTGGCAATGAAGATATCAGCATCCATCTCTTTACATCCCTCTCCTGGATCTTCCACTCAGACGGCAGTCACTTCGACCATCATACTGCGTCCAACGACTTGGAGCGCCTTCTGCACCTGAGCGATTGGGGAGTTGCGCTCCGGGTCAATTAGCTTCTGCACAGCCGATTCACTGATCTTCAATCGGCTGGCAAGCTCTCCATTGCTGATACGCTGCTCGCGCATGGCAGAATAGAGTGCAAGTTTGGCCGCGAGCACGGCTGGTACTGCGACAAGTTCTTGGCTGGTGCCCGGCTGGCTAGGTGTGGGGATTGCCCACTGTGCGTGGACATATCCCACCAAGGCTGTAGCGAGAGCGTCTTCTGCCATTGTTAGCGCTTCGGTCCGGTCTTTGCCGCCCGTGATAGCTTCTGGAACATCAGGGAATAAGACTACCACGCCCCCATCTTCATCGGTGGTGAGTTCACACGGGTATGCATAAATCATGGTTCAATTGTCGCGCCCAGCTATGCGAGCAGCAAGAACAGATGGTTATGGAAGGCATACCTCGCAGTCCAGATCTTTGATTTGATGCGGCGTGTCATGATACTGTCATACCATGGCTGATTTACAGTTCAGAAACGTGCCGGATGCACTGCATGAGCGGCTACGCCGCTATGCGCGTGAGAGCAACTGCAGCATGCGCGAAGCAGTACTCAATGCAATAGAAAAGGAGTTGGCGCGCTGGGAGTGGGAGAGAAATTTAGCTCAGCGCCCTGAGACCGATATTGGCGCAGATGTGTCCGCGCTGCTCGAGGAAGAACGCTCGCGTCGCGACAACGAGATAGGATAACAGGAATCGCGACGCCCCTCAAACCTGTGTAGCCTCCCCATCCATAAACTCCACAATCTCATCGACAATGTCATACGCGGCGCGGGGAAGGCCCAACTCGCGGGCGCGGACTGCTGTCTAGCTGTTTCCCAAAGGCAGCACCAATCACAAATCGTTGTTACACACGCTGCAACAATTGAGCTTATTTCAGTTCGTTCACACGTCAAGGAGAGATAGAAACTGAGAGGCGCTGATGATCCGCACGTTTCTGAAGGTCTCAAGGGGCAAGAGATGCCGACGGTCGCCGGTGATCAGGTAGTCGGCGGAGGCCTCAAGCGCGCACGCCAAAATCTGATTGTCGGCTTGGTGGTTCTCGATTACTGACAGGATTCGTTGAGGTTCAATGACCACAGCCGCCCCTCGCAAAATTTGGAGGGCCTGCGTTGAGCGTTCCTCAGACCAGCCAAATTTACGTGTTAGTACGCCAACAGTCTCCTGCAGGATAAAAGGGGAGAGATACAACTCGAACCGCCCCCTGCGCGCCAGTTCGAGAACAAGCCGCTCATTTCCAGAAAAGTTCAGACCGGAGATGAAAATATTGGTATCAAGAACAACCCTCATGCCCGCGATGAACCGATATCGGCCCGATACTCTTCCACCAAGCTGTTGACATCCTCAGGGATGATCTTCTGCTCACGTGTTCGCTGTTCGCCGTAGCGGAGGAGTTGTTGCCACTCGTTCTCCTCCTTGTATCGATATAAAGCTTCGCGCAGAAGCGCGCTGCGGGAACAGCCTTCCTGCTGCACCATTTCTTCCACCCAGTCTGCCATCTCAAGAGGAAGAGAAAAGGTAATTGTCTTGGTTGTTCGCGGCATATGCACCTCTCAGTCCTGCGTTTGATCAGGATTCTGCACTTTTCATGGCCCTCTGTCAACTATCTGTTGTATCCGCACACTCCCCATCCATAAACTCCACAATCTCATCGACAATGTCATACGCGGCGCGGGGAAGGCCCAGCTCGCGGGCGCGGGCCGACATCTGAGCCAGTTGACTGCCGCCGGCCCAGTCGTTGACAATCGCGGCGATGCCGTCGGGTGAATCGCAATAGGCGCCAACGCCGTTATCCACGACATACGCCACGTTGCCCTCTTCTTGCCCGGGAATAAATCCGCTAAAAAGGATGGGAAGCCCGCAGATCAGCGCTTCGGCGATTGTGCCCGGCCCGGCCTTCGTGATCACGCAGTCACTGGCCACCATCCATTCCTGCACATTGTCCACAAAGCCGCATACCTGCACCGGAATCGGCCAGTCTGACCGTTGCAAAGACTGGCGTAAACGCTTGTTGCGGCCGCAAATGACGACCAGCTGCGCGGCCGTCCCCGTCTCCGCCAGAAGGCGTGCTACCGCATGCGCGGTCGCCGCAACCGGGCCCATGCCCTCGCCCCCACCGAGCAGCAGCACGGTGAAAGCGGTGTCTGCCAGCCCCAACCGGGCGCGCGCCGTCTCCTTTTCCGGCAAAGCGCCGGCAAAGGGAGCCCGTACGGGCAAACCGAGCAGACGGACCTGGCCGGCGTCAAGGTCGTGCCGGCGGGCTGCCGCGGCCGCGGGCTCGCTGGCGACAAAACAACGCACGGCCCGCGCATGAAACCAGCCATGATGAAACGATGCCAAATCCGTGACGACCGTCATAAAGGGGACCGCGGCGCCCTCCTGCTCAAGCAAACGCAAGACGATATGCTGCATGAACGGGTGTACGGATATGATCAGATGCGGGCGGTGGGCCTGCAGGACCTTGCGCAGTTCGTTGCGGCTGATCAGATAGACCAGGCGCAGGGCAGCAGAAAACGCCCGCTCGTTTTCGAAAACGGCCCAGAGCAGCTTCCAGAACCAGAGGCCGCGGGCAACGATCGGGCCGTACAGGCGGGGCATACGGTTGATGGGCCAGGGCGTGTAGTCGGTCCACAGATCGACGATCTCCACCTGAAGCCGTCCGGGATAGCGGGCGGCGAAGGCGGCCTGCAAGGCCTGAGCGCTGGCACGGTGCCCGCCCCCGGTATCGCTCATCAGAATCAGAATTCGGCTGTCGTTCATATGATGGGGAATCTCTGCCTGGCGTTGTAAACCGGACTGCGGGGAAAAGTGCCTCATGACACTGGCAGGGAAACTGTTCCCTGGCGGCAAGGATAGTTCGCCGCGTATGGGAATCGATTATACTGTAGACAGTATCACAGAGCCATATCACCCGCTTTCAAAGGCGCTATGAAATCCAAGCTGGCGGTTCTCATTTCGGGCAACGGATCGAATCTGCAAGCCATCATCGACGCGGTGGCGGCGGGCAGCCTGGATGCGCAGATTACGGTCGTTGTCTCCAACCGCAAGCAGGCTTACGGGTTGGAAAGGGCGCGCCGGGCGCGGATCCCCGACCGCTACTTCCCCCTGAAACCCTACCGCGACGCGCAGCGCAGCCGCGCCGAGTACGACGCCGATCTGGCCGCGCTTGTGAGCGACTACGCGCCGGACTGGGTGGTACTGGCCGGTTGGATGCACATACTCAGCGTGAAATTCCTGGGCCGCTTTCCCAACCAGGTTGTAAATCTGCACCCGGCTCTGCCCGGGCAGTTTCCCGGCGCGCATGCCATCGACGACGCGCTGGCGGCCTTTGGTCGCGGTGAAATCGACCATACCGGCGTGATGGTCCATCTCGTTCCCGATGCACGCGTGGATGAGGGGCCCGTGCTGGCGGAGCAGGCCGTCCCCATCCGTCCCGGCGATACACATGAAACGCTGGCCGAACGCATCCACGCGGTGGAGCACCGGCTGCTGGTAGAGACCCTGCGAAAGCTGACCGGATAACCGCTGCAGCCAACACAGCCGGGACGGCAAAAGAGAGTTGGCACAACCGCAGAACTGACGGGCTCTGACCCTTCAACCCAGCTTTCGGAGACTATGATGCGACTGGGACTCAACACAGGCTATTCCGGCGGAAAGATTGCCCTGCCGATTGATCTGATCCGCGAGGCGGACCGGCTGGGCTACTACGCGGTGTGGACGGCTGAGGCCTACGGTTCTGACGCGGTAACGCCCCTGGCGTGGATCGGCGCGCAGACCGAACGGATTCACCTGGGCACGGCGATCCTACAGATGGCGGCCCGCTCGCCGGCGATGACGGCGATGACCGCCATGACGCTGGACCAGCTGTCGGGCGGGCGCATGCTCCTGGGGCTGGGCGTCTCCGGCCCGCAGGTGGTGGAGGGCTGGCACGGCGTCGGTTATGCCAGGCCCTTGACCCGCACGCGCGAGTATATCGAGATTGTGCGCCGCATTTTCGCGCGTGAGGAGCCGCTGTCCTTTGAGGGCGAGTTTTACCAGCTCCCCTACCTCGGCCCTGACTCGTTGGGGCTGGGAAAACCGTTGAAAAGCATCCTGCACGGACGGGCGGATCTGCCGCTCTACCTGGCGGCCATCGGCCCGCAGAATGTGCAACTAGCCGCAGAGCTGGCTGATGGCTGGCTGCCGATCTTCTTCGCGCCGGAACATTACGACGCGACGTTCGCCGGGGCGGTAGCTGCCGGGCGGGCGCGGGCCGGGGAGGAGGGAAGGCCGGACAGGTTCGACATCGCGCCGTCGGCGGCGGTCGTGATAGGGGATGATCTGGCGGGTTGCTGGATGCAGCTCAAGCCGATGCTGGCCCTGTACATCGGCGGGATGGGCAGCAGGGGCAGGAACTTCTACTACAATCTGGCCTGCCGCTACGGTTTTGAAGAGGCAGCTGACAGGATCCAGACGAGCTATCTGGCCGGCGACCGGGCCGGCGCCGTCCTGGCTGTGCCGGATGCGCTGGTCGATGCGATCGCCCTTTGCGGCAGCCGCGCCCGCATCGCCGACCGTCTGCAGCTCTGGCAGGCGGCGCCGATCACGACTCTGACCGTGATGACCGACAGTATCGAAACTGTGCGAATGATGGCTGAGTTGGTGCTGTAGAGGAAAAGGGATTCGACAGTCTGCGCCGTGCACCCGAGCGGCACACGGTTTGCTCTCCTCTTACTTTCTCTTCCCTGTTTGTTATTGCACCGCGCCTCGGGCCGCAACCATCGGCGTGGGTCTCTTCAACATCGCCCACATGATGGTGGCGCCGACAACGGAAAGAGACACGCCCAACACGTAGAGGCTGGTGTAGCCCCATTTCTCAATGATCTGGCCGCCGCCGAAGCTCACCAGCCCAAAGCTGAGGCCCATCGCCGTGTTTACCGCGCCGTAGGCCAGCGATCGCCAGTGCTTCTCGATCATCTCCATCTGGTAGACCTGAAGGGCGGGCATGCGCACGGCCGAAAGGACCATGGAGGCGAATTGGCCGATAGCGGCGGCAAACCACTGGGGGATGAGGATGAGCGGGATCATGCTGACGGCGCCGCCGACAGTCGTTGCCATAAGCGTCCAGCCGTTGCCGCGACGGCGGGCGAGCATCGGCAGCAGCATCGGCGCGAAGATGGAAGCGAACTGCCCCGCGCTGGAGATGATCCCGATCGTAAAGGTGGACATTCGCAACTCTGTGTCCATAAAGGCGTTGCAGAAGGAGTAGCAGGTAGCGCCGGCAGCCTGGCTGAACCAGACGAACAGGATCAACAGGCTGACGGGAACGACGGGAAAGGAACCAGCCAGAGTTGGTTTCTCTTCGTGTTTGCCGCTCCGCTCTGCGTCGCCGATGCGCAACAAGGGGATAATGGCCAGCAGCAGAACCGCAGGACTCAGCCAGAGTGCCAGTCGGTACGGCGCCGGGCTGTCGAGTCCGACGCCGATCATGGATGCGACAAGGCCCGGTAGCAGGCCGGCAAAGGGGGTGCCGACGAAGGCGCCAAGGCCGCGTATGACGCCGGTCGCGGCATAGGCGCTGTTGCGGTTTTCGTCAGAGGTCAGCCCCATGAGGGCAGGCACCATGTTGATGCTGAAGAGGGCGTAGCCGCCGGAGACAACCATCATCGAGAAGACAGGCCAGTAGTAGCGGAAGATCACCGGCACCGATTCGGTCAGCGGCAGCATCGCCATGCCCAGGACGGTCACGACGATGCCGAGGCGCATGGTGAAATTCAAGCCGAGCCGGCTTCCCAGGACGCCGGCGGGCAGACTCATCACCATGTAGCTCAATGCGCTGGCTGAGTTAAACACGCCAAAAAAGACCATGCCATAACCCAGGCGCAGGACGTAAAAGGTCTTCAGAAAGGTCTGGATGCCGAAAAAGCTGACCGCCACAAGTCCGACCACAATCAGGAGCATATTGACATCATGATGGAAGCGGGGGCGGTCTCTCCACAGAGACAGGAGTTTCGTCATGGGAGTACTGTTTCGGCTGAAAAACTGAATCGGTTCAGAAGTCTGTGTCAGACCAGTATGTTACACCAGGAACGGGTGGAAGGGAAACCCGAAATGGGTGCGGACTGTGTGTTGAAATGGAACGCTCTGCGGACCGATCTGCGGGCAGTTACACTGGAATTCAGAGCTGTCTCTTTCGGCGAACGAGCGTGCGTTTGCTTTGCGTAGTGTCCTGGGCAATATAGGTACGATCCGTCTACGAATTCGCGCACTGCGCGGCGCAGAGGAGACGGCCCAGGTTATGCTCAGCCCTCGATCGGCTTGGAGGTGTAAGGCTCCTGGCTTATGAGCTGGGCGGTCATGCCGCCGTCGGCGTAGATGTTGGCGCCGGTGATGGAGGCGCTGCGGTCGCTGAGCAGGAAGGCGGCCAGCTCGCCGATCTCCTCCGGGGCGATCACGCGGCCGATGGGAATGTTGGTGCGCCAGAACGCCAGGCACTCCTCCGGGCTGGGCGCGGCGTCCTGCAGGTCTTGCCAGATCTGGGTATCGAGCAGCCCGGGGGAGATCGCGTTGACGCGAATATTATTCGGGGCCATTTCGAGGGCGAAGCTCTTGCCCATCATCACGACGCCGGCCTTGGCTGCATCGTAGGGGCCGGCGCCGGGCAGGGCGGCGTGAGCGTGGACACTGGCGATGTTCACAACGCTGCCGCCGCCGGGGGACTGTGTGAGCATCTGCTGGCAGACCTTTTGTGTCAGAAAGAAGACGGCGCGCAGGTCGACGCGGATGATGTGCTCCCAGTCCTCGGCGGTCGTCTCAAGGAACGGCTTGGCGAAGTTGATGCCGGCGTTGTTCACGAGGCCGTCGACCCGCCCGAAGGCGTCGACTGCTTTTTGCACCAGTTCGGCCTGGGCGTCGTCGTCGCCTACATCGCAGTGTACGGCCAGGGTATCGCCGGGCAGGCTGTCGGCCACGTCGCGAGCGGCATCGCCGCGGATATCGGCCACGACGACGTTGGCGCCTTCGCGGCTGCAGACGGCAGCGATGCCGGCCCCCAGGCCGCCGCCGGCGCCGGTCACAATGACGGTTTCCCCTGTCAGCAGCATCAGATTCTCTCTCCGTTCTGCGCGACTGTTTGTCCGTTGGCGTAGACCGGTTCGGCAACGGCCGCCAGCGCGGCTTTGCGGTCGCGGCGCACGCGTGCAAGGTAGTCGCGCATCGTTTCGAGACCGAACTCCTCGATCAGCTGATCGCTGGAGAGGCCCGGCACCTGTGAACCGAAGATCAGATGGCAGTCCTGTTTGAGCCACTGGGTGAAGGCTGCGGTCGGCCCATAGCGTTTGAAGAGGGCCTTCAGGTTTTCCAAGTTATAGTCGGGATGCAGCAGGCGGCGGTCGAGGTCGATGCGGGCGGTGACCACGGGCGAGCGGCCGGTGCGGTCTCTGGCCTCGCGTTTGACGGCGAGGAGCTCGCGGCCGGCGACGTCGACGAAGGTGGACTGTTCTTTCCAGACGGCTGCCATATTAAAACCGAACTCCATCGCCCATTTGCTCAGCATGCGCCCGCCGGCCCACATGGAGGGCCAGATCACCAGTTCGGCGTGGTTACGGCAGAGGCCGGAGCCGACCTCCCAGTAGTTGAGATCGAAGCAGATGCAGAGCCCGACACGGCCGAAATCGGTCTCGAAGACGGGTGTTTCGACGCCAGGGGTGACGCCGGCTTCCAGCTCGGGGTGGGTGGGGAAGTTCTTGCGGTAGACACCGACGATTTCACCTTTGCGGCCGATGAGAACGGCGCAGTTGTAGCGCCGCCCGTCTTCGCTGACCACGAGCGGACAGACGACGTACAGCTCATGCTGGCGGGCGACTTGGGAAAGCGCTGTCACGGTCGGCCCATCCAGGGGCTCGGCCACGTCAGATTGGTCGGCGGTGTCGAGGATGTTGCAGATTTCGGGGAAGGCGACGATATCGCTCTGCTCCTGGGCGGCATCGGCGACGTAGCCGCACATGCGGTCCAGCGTCTTCTGTAAGCGGTCGGGCTCGTTTGGGGGCAGGGTGGGGAAGTTGACCAGGCTGATGTTGGCAAAGCGGCTCATGGGATGACTCCTGTCGGTTATGGGGCAGGTCGCGCTCTTGATGCGATCATTTTCGCCGGGAGGGGCTGCTGTGTCAACCGGAGGGAAAGGGAAGTTTTGCGTGCCTTATTGGTCCCTAAAGAGCACGAAGATATCCTGCCTGGTTGTTGGTGTCGGCGGGCGGTGATTGCAGCGTGGCGCGGGTCCAATGTAAGATTGGGCGAGAACTCTCTGACCACATGTTTCTACATTGAAAGGCCGCTCCATGTCGAACACACAGTCGCGCCCCAATATCATATTCGTGCTGACGGACGACCAAGGCTACGGGGACCTGTCCTGCCTGGGCAATCCGCTTCTGAAGACACCTGTGCTGGACCGTCTGCACGCCGACAGTGTGCGTCTGACCGACTTTCACGTGGCTCCTATGTGTACACCCACGCGCGGCGAGCTGATGACGGGACAGGATGCCCTGCGCAACGGTGCGACGTTCGTCTGCATGGGGCGTTCACTCCTGCGCGCGGACCTGCCGACGATGGCGGACATCCTGGCGGAGAACGGGTACCACACCGGCCATTTCGGCAAGTGGCATCTGGGCGACAACTATCCCTACCGTCCCCAGGACCGCGGTTTCCATGAAACGATCCATCATCCCGCCTTCGGCATCACCTCGGCGGCCGACTACTATGGCAACGACTATTTCGATGACCACTACCGCCATAAAGATGAGATCAAGCAGTACATGGGCTACTGCACCGACGTCTGGTTCGAGGAGGCGATGCGTTGGATGCAGGGCTGCCACGATCGGAATGAGCCATTTTTTGCCTATATTGCGACGAATGCGCCGCATGGCCCGTATTGGGTTCCCGACGAATACCGGCGTCCGTATCTGGACGGCATCAAGCGGGATGAGGCCAGTTTCTTCGGCATGATCGCCAACATTGACGAGAATATGGCGCAGTTGGAAAAATTCCTGCAGGACAACGAGATCCGTGGCAACACCATCCTGATATTCATGACCGACAATGGCACGGCGATGGGGGAAGGGATCTACAATGCGGGAATGCGCGGCAGGAAGACTTCGCTATACGAGGGCGGCCACCGGGTGCCCTGTTTTGTTCGCTGGCCGGCGGCGGGGCTCGATGGCGGCCGCGACGTGGGCGGCGTGACGCGCGGGGTCGACATCCTGCCGACCCTGATCGACCTGTGTGATCTGCATGCGCCTGACGGCTGGACGTGCGACGGCCTGTCGCTGGCTGCGCACATGCGGCAGCCGGACAAAGCGGTGGCAGACCGGATGTCGGTCGTGCAGTATGGACACGCCAATGAAGGGGCCCAATTTGGTTTCACGGGCAGGGAACAGGCCGCGGTGATGTGGGGGCCGTGGCGGCTGGTCGATGGACGGGAGCTGTACAATATCGGCGAGGACCCGGGCCAGCAGCAGGACGTAGCCGCGGCCAATCCGGAGTTGGTCAAGCAACTGCGAGGGCAGTACGGTGCCTGGTGGGACGGCGTAAGCGATACCCTCACGAGCTATCAGCTCATTACGATCGGCTCCGATGCAGAGAACCCGGCGCGCCTGTGCAGCTGCGACTGGGCCTGGGTGTATGCGGATAATCAGCGGGGCATGCGCGGGCCGGTGATGGACAGCGGGACCTGGCACGTCGAGACGGCGCGCGCCGGTCTTTACAGTTTTACGCTGCGCCGCTGGCCGGAGGAATCCGGCCTGGGCATCTCCGACCCCGCGCCGGTGATGCAGGGCGTGGATGGCAGCTGGCCGCCGGGCAAGGCGCTGCCGGTTGCCTCAGCCTGGCTTCAGGTGGGCCGCAGCGAGCAGACGCGGCCGGTGCCGCCGGACGCGACCGGACAGACCTTTGAGATGGCGGTGGAACGCGGACCGACCACTGTGAAGAGCTGGTGGCACGACGAGCAGGGAAGCCCGCTGGCCGGGGCCTACTATCTGACCGCTGAGCGATTGCGGGATTGAAACTTCAGTCGTCAGTGGTCATTAAAGGTAGTGAATCTCTGCTGTGTGCTGGGCCTGCAGACTATTTGGAGGAAGGCAGGTCGCGGCCGTTTGTGAAGCCGGGGCCGCCGGCGGCCATGTGCCCATAGCTGGCGCCGTTGGGGTCATTGGTTACCCAGAAAGAGAAGAGCTCCCCCGACTGCAGATGGAATTGCAGTCTGCATGGTTGTCCGGCTAGTGCGGAAAGCTCGCCGCCGGACGACCATTTCACCTCGACGCAGGTGCTATCCTCACTGACCGCAGCACAGTCGGCGGCGGTCAACCCTTCGACTGCATCCCCATTTTCGTCCAGCACCGACACCCTCAGTTCGCCCTGCGGCGCCCTGACGTTGACGAAGAGGCGGTCCCCGTTAAAGGTGACCGGCCGCGTGGTCAACGTACCGCCTGCCGCGCCGGCCTCCATGCTTGCAAAGCCATCACGACGGAGGGTTGCCAGCCCGGTGCTGGCCCCGGCGTACATGACGCGACGCGACAGGCCGGTATCCCCAACGCCGGTATCCCCGCTGCCGGCGGAGCCCAGTCTTGGCGACAGGCCGGAAAAACCGGAGAAGTAGATAAAGATTTTGTCGTGGACGACCAGACAGAGGCCGCCGCAGGCATGGAGATAGGCGCGATTCCAGTCGCCAATCTTGCGGCTGGAGGCTAGGAAAGGCGTGCGATCCGGGCGGCTGAAGTGGAAGCCGTCGCGGCTGTAGGTCAGCTCCAGGTCCATGGTTTTGGGAACGCCTTCGGCGGCGCAAATGTCGTTTTCCGGGCCGCGGAAGATGGCGAAAAGGCCCAGCATGAGGCTTTCGTAGGGGGTCACGTTCACGTCGTAGAGGGCGACGCGATGGTTGGGGCGGGCGGGGTCGGGCAGGTCGAAGTGGTCGATGCGTTGCCAGAAGACCTCGTCGGTGTCCACGTCCCACTGCGCGCCCTGCAGGAAATCGTCCGATTCTCTGTAGAAGCGGGCGCGCAGACTGGTGGTCTCGTCGATGCGGCCGGAGCGGCGGATGCTCATGCACCATTTGCGGCGGAAGGGGTTGTAGAAAAAGGTTGTGTTGTCGCCGACCTACGAGGTGATAACGGGATCGCTCCAGTGGATGCCGTCGGGCGAGACCTGGGCCCAGCCCTCGGAGACCATCTCCCCCTTAGCCATTTGAGACGGCCAGCTGCCGGGTGGGATAGGGGGCTGACCCGGTTTCGACCTGTAGTGGCGGTAGTACTGGAACATCTTGTAGCGCTGCGCGGGGTCGGGTGTGTCGCTGTCCAGCCAGACGAGACAGCCGTCGCGGTCAGATCCATCGTTGTTCGGCCACACCAGGTTGGTTCCGGGCGTGACGTCGAGCTGAGGGCGTTCCCAGTGAATGCCGTCGGTACTGGTGGCGAGGGCGGTGCTGTGGAACCAGCCGGGCATGTACCAGAGTTTGAACAGGTTGTCCTGTGGGTCGTACCAGGCGCCGTCGTTGAAGGGCGCGGCCATCGGGCAGAAGCCGGAATCCATCTCCTCCTCTGTTTCGGGGCTGAGCACCGGGCTTTGCGGGTGGACTTCCGGTTTTCCGTAGACGCGTGTCAGGGAGGTCTCGGCGATCAGGAAATCGTCCACGAAGAGCTGGCGGCCCAGGTCGATGGGGATGACCTGCGGGGGATGGGCGAGATAGGGCACGGGGATCGGCTCGCGCGAGCCTTCGACCACATTGCGCGGCGGCCAGGTCTGCGGGAGGGTGATGCCGTTGTAGAGTGTTTCATTGGTCATGGCCTTATCTCCGAGAGGGGTGGATTGCGGTTGGGTTGGCGCCGCGGGTGGCGAGAATTAGCCGGAATTGGCCAGAATAAGCCATGAATAAGCCATGAATTGGCCAATGCAAGACATGTATCTACAAGAGGTGCCACCGTGCCCCTCGCCCTGGACTTTTGGGAACCGCCAGAGCGAATGTTCGCAGGACAGGGCGAGAACACCGAGCCAATTCACCTGAGGTCGCTGGCGTAGACGAGTTCGATGTCGCCGTGGATGGCGTAGAGGCGGGCATGGTAGAGGCGTACGTCGATCCGGAGCGGTGTGCCGACCTGTTCGGCCAGGCCCGCTTTGTCTTGCCATTGGGGCTGCCAGGCGGTCGAGTCGCCGCGAAACGGTTCGCACTGGTCGAAAGTGTAGCCGGGCAGCGGTCGACCTTCCAGGTCCGATAGCTGGACGCGCACCTCGCCGTAGGGGGCCTGCACGTTGAGCAGCATCCGCTCGTCATTGAGACGCACCCAGCGCGTCGTCAGGTAGCCGGCGCCGGCTTGTGATTCGAGATAGACGAAGCCGTCCTGCCGCAGTCGGTGCATGAGGATAGCGGCGTAGTCGGGCTCGTCGCGGCTGAGCGTGCGCGCCTGGAAATGCTCCCCTTTGGTGCCGCCGGAATAGATGCGAATCTGCCCCTCGTGGTCGACCGCCATCGAACAGGGATAGATGTTGCCGCCGCCATATTCGCCCGGCTCGTTGAGGCCGACAAATGGCTGGCGCAGGGAACGCTGGAAGCGCAGCCCGTCGTAGCTGTAGACGAGTTCACCGTAGATCTTCCCTTCCAGCTTCTGCCGCCACTGGTCGAGCGGGTCGGTCTCAAACATCCAGAGAATGCCCACGTAGATTCCCTTATAGGGAAGGACGGCGATACCGTAGAACTGGCACATGGGCGGATCGAGAGGATCGGGGTGGAAGATGACCTCCGGTTCGCTCCAGGTGCGCCAGTCCTGCGTCTCCATAAGGGCGATGCGGCGGTCGCCGTGGCTGGGGCGGGCCAGGGTGATGTGGCTGTTGCGTTCTGCGTGGCGGTAAGTGAAAAAGCCGGGGTCGGGCGTACCGGGATGCCAGCGCGAGGCGTGATCGATCTGCCAGTTGTAGCCGTCGGCGGAAAAAGCCAGGCGCGACGCGCGCCGCCCGTCCTCTTCGATCGCGAGGATGGGCCATTTGAAGCGGGCTTGGGGCGAACTTTCATCGAGGAATACCGAGCCGCCGGTGGCCATCTGCTGCCGGTCGAAGATTTCGTGGGGCCGCATACGCGACGGCAGGGGGACGGTTGACGTCAAATCCGGACGTTCCCAATGGATG
Source organism: Caldilineaceae bacterium SB0664_bin_27 (assembly GCA_009838625.1). Lineage (GTDB taxonomy): Bacteria > Chloroflexota > Anaerolineae > Caldilineales > Caldilineaceae > Bin5. The sequence continues at coordinate 25,367 of VXRG01000114.1, read as the reverse complement.
CCATCCTCGCTTTCAACGGTCAGAAACCATTCGTCCTTGCGGTAGAGCGTCCCCGGCATCGTCTCGCGGCCCAGATAAAACATGCGCCACAGTTTGCGCTGCTCGTCGTAGAGCACGGTTGGATAGCTGAACGGGTTTTCGGTGGGGTCGGCGTAGGTGGCTTCCCGCACCCATTCGGGCTGCCCCAGGCGGCGGGCGATGTTGTCGCGGCGGGCCAGACACCAGTCGTCAAAGAAGAAGAGGGAGCGCAGGGTCACGAGAACGATCCTTGGTGTTGGAAGCGCTGATCGGCTGCCGGCGGCAAGTGGAGCTGCAGGCCATCAGTTGCTGGCAGTCGGTGTGTCAAACTGCGGGGCAAAGATCTCTTCGCTCAGGTCCAGCTCTTCGGCGAAGTGGCAGCGGACCCAGTGCCCATCTCCCATATCACGCAGCTCCGGTTCTTCAGCTGAGCATTGCTCCTGGGCGAAGGGGCAGCGGGTGGAGAAGTGGCAGCCGCTGGGCGGGTTGAGCGGGCTGGGTACCTCGCCTTCGAGGACGTAGCTCTGCTCGCGGTGTGTCGGGTCAGGGATGAGGACGGAGGCGAGCAGGGCCTTGGTATACGGGTGCTTGCACTCCTCAAAAACCTGCTGCGTTGTGCCAAGCTCGACCAGCCGCCCCAGGTACATGACGGCAATGCGATGGCTGATGTGCTTTACGATGCTCAGGTCGTGAGCGATAAAGACGTAGGTCAGATTCATCTGACTTTGCAGGTCGAGCAGGAGATTGATGATCTGGGAGCGGACGGACACGTCCAGGGCCGAGACGGGTTCGTCGGCGACCACGAGCGGCGGGGAGACGATCAGGGCGCGGGCGATGCTGACGCGCTGGCGTTCACCGCCGCTCAGTTCATGGGGAAAGCGGTCGGCGAAGTGCGGACCCAGCCCCACGGTCGGCAGGATTTCAAGCACGCGTCTGCCGGCTTCGCCCCGGCCCACCTTCTGGGCCATCAGCGGTTCGGCGATCACATCCGTAACGCGCCAGCGCGGGTCGAGGGAGGAGAACGGGTCCTGGAAGATGATCTGCATCTGCCGCCGGACGTCCAACATCTCTTTGCGCGAGGCGGAGGCGATATCAAACGTCTGTCGTTCGCCGTGCAGCAGGATGCGGCCCTGGTCCGGTTCGACCAGGCGGAGGAGGCAGCGCGCGACGGTCGTCTTGCCGCAGCCGCTCTCGCCGACAAGGCCCAGACACTCCCCTTTGTTGACGGTGAAAGTTACATCGTTGACCGCTTTGACGTGGCCCACTGTGCGCCGCAGGAGGCCGCGCTGGACCGGAAAGAATTTACTCAGATTTTCGACCTGCAGGATAGGTGTGTCAGGCATATAAATCGGTAGTCAGTGGTCAGATACAGTTTTGGACGCTATTCGTCGACATAGAGCCAGCAGGTTGCTGAGTGCTGCGGTCCGAACTCAACGACCGGTGGGTCCTCGACGCAGCGATCATGCACGGATGGGCAGCGATTACGGAAGCGGCAGCCGCTGGGCGCGTTGCGCGGGTCGGGTACGGAGCCGCTGATCGAGTGGAGTTGCTCGCGCGGCGGGGTGTCCGGCCGCACGATCGAACGCAGCAGGGCCTGGGTGTAGGGATGCTTGGGATCCTGAAACAGTTCGACAACGGGCGCCTTCTCAGCCATCTGGCCCAGGTACATGACGACGACAAAGTCGGCCAGTTGGGCGATGACGGACAGGTCATGCGTGATCATGATCACGCTCATGTCCAGATCCTGCTGCAGGCTGCGGATGAGGCGCAGAATCTGGGCCTGGATGGTCACGTCGAGAGCGGTCGTCGGTTCGTCGGCGATGAGCACACGCGGCTCACAGCAGAGGGCGATGGCGATCATAACGCGCTGGCGCATACCGCCGCTCATCTGGTGGGGATAGTCGCCAAAGCGGCGTTCGGCATCGGGGATGCCGACCTTGTTGAGCATGGAAATGGCCAGGGCCTGCGCCTCCTCCTCGGACAGGTCCTGGTGCTTGCGGATGCTCTCCATGATCTGCTCACCGATGGTATAGACCGGCGTCAGGGATGTCATCGGCTCCTGAAAGATCATGGCGATATCTTTGCCGCGTATGGCGCGGATGGCATCCCCTTTGGCGTCCAGACTCACCAGATCGATGGGCTCATCGTCGCCATCGGGGTGATAGAGGATCTGTCCGCTTGTATCGCTGGAGGGGAGCAGGCGCAGAATCGAGCGCGCGGTGACGCTCTTGCCGCAGCCGCTCTCGCCGACGATGCCCAGGCAGCGCCCGCGTTCGACGGTAAAGTCCACGCCGTCCACCGCGCGCACGATGCCGGCCAGCATCTTGAAATGTACGTGCAGATCGTGGACTTCGAGAATCGGTTGCGAATCGGGCATGGTCAGATACGGGTTACCAGAGGCAAGTGACCGGCATAAAATGAAGAGTCGCCACTATCTGATCTCAGAGTACGGGTCGAGCGCGTCGCGCAGCGCGTCGCCGAGAAAGTTGACGGCCAGCACGGTCAGCACCATGAAGACGCCCGGGGCCAGCAGCCACGGGTGCTTGGTGAGGACCTGCACAGACTGCGCGTCCTTGAGCAGGGTGCCCCAGCTGACGAGCGGGGGCGTGATGCCGATGCCGAGGAAGCTGAGCGAGCTTTCGGCCAGGATCAGACCGGGAATGGAAAGGGTGGCGACGACGACGATATGGCTGAAGCAGTTCGGAATGAGGTGGCGGAACAGAATGGTCGGCGTGCTGGAGCCGGCGGCGCGGCCGGCCATGATGAAATCCGACTCTTTGAGCGCCAGCGTTTTGCCGCGGATCTGGCGGCAAAGCCCGGCCCAGCCAATGAGGGCAAGTACGATGGTGACGCCCAAGTAGCGATGGAGAGACGAGAGCTCGGGCGGCAGGGTGGCGGCCAGGGCCATCCACAGAGGGATGCGAGGGAAGGACATCAGTACCTCGGTGAGGCGTTGAATGAGAATATCGGCCACACCGCCCCAGTAGCCGGATGCCACGCCGATGGTTGAGCCGAGGATGACGCTGATGAGCATGCCGATTATCGGCACTGAGAGCGAGATACGGGTGGCGGTCAGGACGCGCGAGAAGACATCGCGGCCCAGCCTGCCCGTGCCGAAGAGAGCGACCATACCGCCCTCTTCAACGCCGAAAAGGCGCCGGTTGCTCTCTATCAGGCCCCATAGCTTGTAGGGTTCCGCCTCGACGAAAAAGTGGATCGGGTAGACCAGTTCCGGGTCTTCGGTATAGGTGGTGAGAAAGGTGCGCGCGTCGCGCTCGCTCTTGTAGCCGTAGACGAAAGGCCTTACAAGCCTTCCATCGCGGAAGATATGCACGCGCTGCGGCGGCGCGCGCAACGCTTCTTCGTGGACATAGTCAACGGTATACGGCGCGAAGAAGTCGGCAAAAAGCGCGATCAGGACCGTAATCACCAACCAGACGATGCCGATGATCCCCAAGCGATTGGCCATGATGCGCGCGCCGAGAATGCGACCGCGCGAGGCAACCTGCTCGGAGGAAGTTACATCGACATCAGCAGCGGGAGGACGCGGCGCGCCCGGTTGCAGTGGGGTCTGTGCCTGTTCTGAAACGACGCTCATAGAAGACTCTTATCGTTTTGCCGGCCGTCTTGGAGGCCGCCGGCTGTTTCAGTCTAGTCAAAGCGAACGCGCGGGTCGACCCATGCCAGCAGCAGGTCGGCGACCAGGTTGCCCAGCACGAGCAGGACGCTGAGGAGCATCAGGATGGCGGAAGCGACGTAGACATCCTGGGCCTGGAGGGCAGAGTTGAGCGTGGGGCCAATGGTGCGCAGCCCCAGCACGATGGCGGTGATGACGCCGCCGGAGACGATCTCCGGAAACTGCATGCCCAGCAGACTGATCAGCGGGTTGATGGCGACGCGCACTGCGTGTTTGATGACGACGATCTTTTCAGCCATCCCCTTGGCGCGGGCGGTCTCGACGTACTGACGGCCCAACTCATCGAGCAGATTGCCGCGCATGATACGCATCAGGGAGGCGATGCCGGGAATGCCGCCCACGAACACCGGCAGCCAGATATGGGCGGCAAGGTCCTTGACCCTTCCAAAACTCCAGGGCGCGTCGGCATACTCGGGCGAGTAGAGTCCGGTCAGCAAGGGCAGGTCGAGAACGAAAGTCATGTAGACCAGTATCGCCAGCGCCAGCAGGAAGCCGGGCATCGAAAGACCGATGAAACTCATGACGGTAAAGACATTGTCCGACACGGAGTACTGGCGCGTGGCGGAATAGATGCCGACCGGCAGGCCCACGGCCCAGGAAAGACCGAGTGAGAGCGACGCGATCAGCATCGTATAGCCCAAGTTGGTCCAGATGACTTCGGAAGCGACGCGATCGTAGGTGACGAGTGAGACGCCGAAGTCACCCTGTAGAAAGGCAAATAACCAATAGAAGTACTGTATCGGTATCGGGCGGTCCAACCCGTACTCGCGGCGGATATTATCGCCCTCTATTCTCGCTTCCTCTTCACCCCAGCCGCGGTTGCCTACGAGGTTTTGCTCATAGGTGGTGATAACGTCTCCGGCGGGGAGGTTGATGACGATAAAGCAGATGAAAGAGATGAGCAGAAGTGTGGGAATAGCTATCAACACTCTGCGTATGACGTAATCCAGCATGTGGACCCCAGGACTGCAGTGGTTCGCGGCCAGTGGCCGTCAGAGGAGAGAGTGAAGAGGAGTGAGAAAAGAGAGAAACCTCTCCCTCCCCACTCCTTAGCGTTTACGACTTTATGTAGAACTGCTCCGGATAGGCGTAGGTGAAGTCCTGCAGACCATTGGCTACTTCGGGGCAGTTGCCGACGCGGTTGGCGACCAGGACCATGAGCGGCACGTCGGCGATAATATGGATGTCGAACTGCCAGTCGACGTGGTACTTGAAGAGCTCCTTGTGCAGGCGTTTGCTCTCCACAGGGTCGATCTCTTTCTTGATCTCATTCTGCAGGGCGAACATCGCTTCGCCGCCTTCCGGCGGTCCGAGTTCTTGCAGCCACTCGGGGTCGTCATTGTAGTGCACCGGCAACATATCAAGCCCATGACCCTTCGGGGTAAAGATCGGCTGGAAGGGCCGCATCAAGGGAATTTCATTGGCATCGGTGCCCCACATGTAAGTATGGGACTCGCCGGCACGCCAGCGGGAGAACAGGACCGAGCGCTGGATTGCGTTGAGGCGGGCGTCGATGCCGGCGTCGCGCCAGTCGGCCACCACCATTTCCGCGACCTGCTGATGCACGGTGATTTCGGTCGCGGCATCCAGGATGATCGTCACCGGCTCGCCGCTGGGGAATGTACGCATACCGTCGTCGCCCTTCTCCAGGCCCAGTTCATCAAAGATACTGTCAACCTGGGCCATGTCGAACTGCCCGTTCGTCATGGTGATGGAATCCATATCATCATCCCAGTAGGGAGATGAGGAGGCCAGAGCGTAACTGGCTGGCCGGCCGGCGCCGAAGTAGAGCGTTTCGTTGACCTCGTCGCGATTGATAGCCATTGACAAGGCATTGCGGAAAGACTTTTTGCGGAAGAACTCGGCGAGTTCCCTGTCTTTTTCGTTTTGGAGGCGGTAGTTGATGGTGATGTGGTTGCCGGTGGTGAAGGAGGTACCCGGCCAGAAGAGCAGCCGGTAGTCGCCTCGCTCCTCGTTTTCGCGCAGTGTTGGCAGGCTCTCGAACAGCTGCATGTTGCGAATACCGACATCGATCTGGCCGGCAATTGCCATCAGGACGGCGTTCTCCTGGGTGCCGGCGTAGGGGAAGAGGTAGTTGTCGCAGTAAGGGAGTTGATTACCGGCGGTATCTACGGCGCAGAAGTAGGGATTGCGTTCCAGCCGCAGCCCTGATTCGTCATAGCCCTTCGAGATCCAAGGAGTTACGCCGGGGAAATCGGGATCGAGATAGACGTCGTTCTCTCTCAGATCCTTGTATTCAGCCCCATCGGTGTATTTGGGATGCCACTGCATCAGGTGATGCTTGGGCTTGGTTGCCAGTGTGCGCCCGCGGAAGAGGAAGGGGAAGGTGGGATAGGGAGCCGGGAACTTGAAGACCAATGTGTAGTCGTCCGGCGTTTCCAGGACTACTGGCTCGCCGTCCACAAAGCAACGGGTAGGCGCTATGGGCGTGTACTCTTCGTCGAACCACATATCCTCCCACAGGAAGAGAACGTCCTCGGAAGTGAACGCTTCGCCGTCCGACCATTTCATGCCCTCGCGCATATTGATCGTGAGCTGGGTGGCGTCACCGTTCCACTCGAAGCTCTCGGCCAGGTATGGTTCCCAGCCGCCCGTCGGCAACCCGGCGCCGAATCCGTCCAGGTCGGTAGGAATGTCGATAAAACCGCGGTTGACGATGTAGCCGGGCGCGGCGCGGTCGGTCTCGTTGAGGGTGAAGCCGCGGATCGATTCACTGTAGTTTCCGACTTCATGGATGGGGGTGACGATGCGCGGGTTGACCGGCAGTCGATCATCCACCGGGGGCAAATCGCCGGCGTCCACCATCGCTTTGAGCATCGGAGCTTCGTTGTACTGGGACGATGACTCTGCAGCCTGCGCCGGCGATTCGGCGGGCGCCTCCGCGGCCGGTTGATCGGCGGCAGGTTCAGCATCGCCTGCGCCGCAGGCAGCCAGCAGTGAGCCTGCCGTCATAGCCGCCGATAGTTGCATAAACTTACGCCGGGTGATCGTACGTCTTGCCATGACCTTTCTCCTTAGATTTGATGCAAGGAACGGTTTGTCCCTCGACAAAATGAAAAGGCTTATTGCGCGCTGTTTGAGGCACGACATTACGTCTGGCACTGCGGGGAACAATCGAAATGATTCATCTGAGGCGAATGCCCTCGAATGCGCCGCATTGTACTGTAGCCATTATATGCTGTCAACCAGCAAAAATTGGCCGGGCTGCAGGACGTAGAGGACGCGATTGCAGTCCGGAAAAGGGACAGGTATGATCCGAAACGGGCAACACGCCTTGTGCTGCCGGCGCAGTCCTCGGCGAGGGGCGCATATTGTTCAGGCCAGGACAGGTGGGCATCTGATAGAGCCCGCGCAACATTCAGTTTACGATTGAAACAGGAGATTCCCCGATGCATAACTCCCGATTTCTGTTGCAAGGGCATGTAGACGCGATGTACGAGGCTGCGCCGCGGAGGCTGGCGTTCAGTGCCCGGACCCCCGCTGAATTTGGCGCGTGGCAGGCGGCGCTGCGCGGGAAGACGCTGGAACTGCTCGGCCTGGCCGGACGCACGCCGCCGGCAGCAGTGACGGCGGCGAAGCTGCAGGCGGTGGAGCGGGACGGCTATGTGGAGGAGAAGTATCTCCTGGACGCGGGCGAGGGCGTGAGCATCCCGGCCTATCTGCTGATCCCCAGGACGGATCCGCCTTACCGGCCGGTGCTGGTCTTCCACGGCCACAACCCGTCGGTGCAGTGGGTCCTGGGCAACTATCCGAGTGCGGAGGAGAGGGAGATCCGGCTCAAGGCGGACAACAACTATGCGCAGGCACTGGCGCAGGCCGGCTATCTGGTCTGCGCGGTGGAGCAGCGGGGCTTTGGCGAGCGGCAGTCCGAGGACGGGCGGGGCAGCGTGCACGAGAACTCCTGCCGCCACCTGGCGTTCGCCTACCAGATGGCGGGCCGTAACCTGGTCGGCGAACGCTGCTGGGACGGCATGTGCGCCATCGCTTTTCTGCAGAACCGCCCGGATGTTGTGCCGGGCGTTCTGGGCTGCACCGGCAACTCGGGCGGGGGCACGACCGCGCTATGGCTGTCGGCGATCGACGAGCGGATCACGGTGGCCGTGCCGGGCTGCTATCTCTGTTCGTTCCGCGAATCGATCTACAACCTGCGCCACTGCGAATGCAACTACGTGCCCGGCATCCTGGAATGGGCAGAGATGGGCGACCTTGCCGCTCTGATCGCGCCGCGTCCGTTGCGGGCGATCGCGGGTGAGCAGGATGACATCTTCCCGATTGACGGGGTACGCGAGCAGTTCGCCCTCGCGGCGCAGGCGTACGAGTTGCTGGGGGTGGGAGAACGTTGCTCGCTGGGCGTGCATCCCGGACCGCACGCCTACAATCACCGCTTCAGCCGCGAGTGGTTTGGGGAATGGCTGGGGGCGGATTAGGGCGTATTGGGAGGTGCATGTAGCGGGGGCGCGATGGGGCTGCTGCCGGACGGTGCAGGCGGCATGAAATGCACTCAGATGCTCTTGAATGCCCGCATTCGATTGGTGTAGGCGGCCTGGGGTATGGGCCCGTCCAGCAGCGGGTCGGACGTCTCCGCCATCCAGTCGCGCAGACGCCGCGCCAGGTCGTCTCTTATGCCGGCATAGCTCGGGTCTTCGGACAGGTTGTTCTGTTCCAGTGGGTCCTGCTCCAGGTCGAACAGCTCGAAGAGCGGATGGTACATCTCGGTGTAGGGTATGTCCAGGGCTATGCTGGTCTCAGGGTACCCCTTTGCGTTGCTGAGGTAGTCGGGCGGCGTCTCGATCGTCGGCGCGAATTCGAAGTTGGCGATCAGTTTCCAGCGCTCCGTGCGGATGGCGCGCATGGGGTCGTAGTAGGTATGGTAGGTCTTTTCGGCGAATATGTATTCGCTTGGCCGGTATGTATCTCCTCGTAGCAGGCTCCAGTAGCTCCGCCCCTGCAGATTCTGCGGCTTTTCTATCTCCAGCATGTCAAGCACGGTGGGCACGAAGTCCACGTGGGTGACGAACTCCGCATAGCGCCGGCCCCCCTCCAACCCCGGAATGCGCAGAAGCAGCGGCACCTCGATGCCGGCGTCGTAGAGGCTCATCTTCGCCAGCGGGAAGGGGATGCCGTGATCGGCGGTGAATACAACGACGGTTTCGTCTTCCAGGCCCGCGATCTCGAGCGCCTCAAGAGCCCTGCCGAACGCCTTGTCGATCGAGGCAACCGAGGCTTCCATATCGACCATATCCTCACGCACTTCAGGGATATCCGGCAGGTAAGGCGGCATGGCGACCGTATCTGCGTCAATCTTCTCTACGTCATGTGGGAAGGGGCGATGCGGCTCGGTAAAGCCGATCTGGGCGAAGAACGGGGCCGCATTCTGTTCGCGCTGCGTCAGGAAGCTGCAAAAGGCCGTTACCAGCTCCGCGCAGCTCCCCCTTGGACTTGCCTGCATATAGCCGCAACGCTCCGGGCTGTTGGCCTCGTGTTGGGTACCGAAGAGTCGGGTTTCGTATCCATACGCTGAGAGCATCTGGGCCAGATGGCGCTCGCCCGGCTTCAGGTCATTGGCGAAGCCGGAGTGGGCCAGACCGACGACGCCGTTGGCGTGCGGGTAGCGGCCGGTCCAGAGAGCGGCCCGCGACGGGCTGCACTGGGGCGCGACGCAGAAGCTGTTCTCGAACTGGAGTGACGCGGCCGCGAAGGCGTCGATATGCGGTGTGCGGACACCGGGAACGCCGTAGCAGCCGAGGTAGCGGCCCAGATCGTGGCAGATGAAGACGAGGATGTTCGGTTTTTGCGTGCGCATGAGAGCAGGCCTTGTTGAGTTTTCAGGTTCTAGTGGACTGCGCGCGTTCGCGGTCTCAGCAAGAACCGAATGCGCGTAGCTTGCTTATTCCTCAGCGTCCGCCGAGTCCGGACAGGGCGATTCCCTTTACGAAGAAGCGCTGGGCAAAGAAAAAAACGATGAGGACGGGCACGATCATGATGGTGGCCGCCGCCATCATCAGCGCCCGGTTTCCGATTCCCAATAGCACACAGGCGCGAGCGAACGCGCAGTTACCAGGATTCAGAAATTTGAAAGCTACTAGTGGTACGGATCGGCCGCGTCGCGCAGACCGTCGCCGAGGAAGTTGAGCGCCAGGACGGTGATGATGACGAAGACGCCGGGCAGCAGCAGCCACGGCGCCAGCGCGACCGAGCGCAGGTTCTGGGATTCCTGCAGGAGGACGCCCCAACTGATCGTCGGGGGCCGCAGCCCCAGGCCCAGAAAGCTGAGCGATGTTTCGCTGAGGATCATCGCGGGAACGGCGAGGGTGGCGGAGGCGATCAGGTGGCTGAAGAATGAGGGCACCATGTGGCGCAGGATGATGCGCATTTCACCGGCGCCGGCGAAGCGGGCCGCGAGGATGAACTCCTCCTCGCGCATGGAGAGAAAGCGTCCGCGCACGGCGCGCGCGAGGAATGTCCAGCCAATCAGCGAGAGGATGAGGGTGATGCCGAAATAGACGCGGATGTTGGACCAGTCCTGGGGCAGGGAGGCGCTAAGGGCCATCCAGAGTGGGATGGAGGGGACGGAGCGGATGAACTCGATGATTCGCTGGATCAGCACATCGATAACGCCGCCGTAGAAGCCCGAGATGCCGCCGAGGACGACGCCGAAAACAAAGCTGAGCGCGACGCCGATCAGGCCGATGGAGAGGGAGATGCGGGAGCCGTAGATGATGCGGGTGAACATGTCGCGGCCGAGTTTATCTGCGCCGAGCAGAAATATTGTAGAGAAAGGCTCCTCTGAGCTTTCCCCGGCGGAGGCGTCGTATATGGGTTCGCCAATGCCGAAGAGGTGGCGGCTGTTCCGAAAAATACCCCAGAGCTTGTAAGAATCGCCCTCGACCCAGAACCGAATGGGGTAACGCACGGTTTCGTCAGTCTGGAACTCCATGCGCAGGGTTTCGGGATTGCGGGCTTGGGTGAGGCCGTAAACGAAGGGTGTGCCCTGGAACTCGCCGTTGTGGAAGAAATGGACCCGTTGCGGCGGCGCGTAGGTCAGCGCGACCTCATAGGTTTCAGGATTATAGGGAGCGAGCACTTCGGCGAAGAGAGCGAGCAGGTAGAGGAGTATAACGACTACGCCGCCCACGATGGCCATTTTGTGCTTGACAAAACGCCACCACATCATCTGCAGCGGCGAAGCGATGTAGATGCGCTCTTCGTCTTCCTCGACAGAGAGATAGGTGCCGGTATCGTCGACGTCGGCGCCCACAAGATCGCCCGTAGCGGCGGTGGGAGAGGACTCCGCAGGGGTTGTGGTTTGGTCGGTGAATGATCGGTCAGCGCTCATGCTACCCTCCCATCCGGATGCGAGGATCGAGCAGCGCCAGCATTATGTCCGAAATCAGCGTGCCGATAATGGTCAACGTGCTGAGCATGAGGAGAAAGCTTGAGGCCAGGTACATGTCCTGGGTCAGCAAAGCACGCAACAGCAGCGGACCGGTGGTGGGCAGGCTGAGCACGACGGAGACGATGATTGAGCCGGAGACGAGTTGCGGCAGGGCCCAGCCCATGGTGCTGACGAACGGGTTGAGGGCCACGCGAGTAGGGTATTTGAACACGAGCCTCATCTCGTTGAGGCCCTTGGCGCGTCCCGTTTCCACGTAGGGCTTACTCAGTTCATCGAGCAGATTGGCGCGCATGGTGCGCACAAGACCGGCGGACCCGGCCGTCCCCACGATGATGGCGGGCGCCCAAAGATGCTTGAGCATATCGCCAAACTTGGCAATGCTCCAGGGCTCATCGACAAACTCCGGTGAGAAGAGGCCTGAAATATTGGTGCCGAAATAGGCAAGAGCGATCCACATCATGATGAGGGCGAGCATGAAGTTGGGCGTACCGAGGCCGATGAAACTGAGGGAAGTGAAGATGTAGTCCCCGAGTGAATACTGGTAGACAGCGGAGAATATACCGATCACCAGGCCGACGATCCACGAGAATATCAACGCGGCGAAGGCAACCACCACCGTCAGGCCGAGCCGTTCCCAGATGAGATCGCTCACAGGGAGCTGCCATTCGAAAGAGAAACCGAAATTGCCCTGCACGACGTTGCCCAGCCATTTGGTATAGCGTACCGGCGCCGGCTGGTCGAGGCCGTACTGCTTGATGAGCGCGTCGATCTCGTCCTGGCGTACGTCGTCACCCATCGCCATACGGTTGGCGATATAGGATGTCATGTAGTCGCCGGGCGGCAGTTCAATGATAACGAATGAGATCAACGAGATCATGAACAGCGTCGGCACCATCAGGATGAGACGGCGCAAGATGAATGAGGACATGGTGAAAGGCGTGAAGTGAATTAAAAGGAGTGAGGAGTGAGATGTTCTCTCACTCCTCACTCCTCTTTCTTGGATTTTCTTTAGCTCTTGAAGTAGTACTGCTCCGGCACGGTGCTGCCGGGCGTCTGCAGATGCCAGGAGGAAACGCCCTCGCGCGGGACGTTGCCCATGTTCTTGCTCAGGACAACGGGCGCAGGCAGGCCGACCGCCATGCTGAACGTCCACAGATTCTCCCTGTTGAGGTCGAGGATCTGCTGGAAGAGGCGCTTATGCTCTGCGACGTCCGGCGTGCCCTTGATCGCCTCGTAAAGGTCAATGACCGTGCGCAAGTCGCCGGTGGGCTCGACGCCATTGGCGCCGCCGGAGGTGTACCAGAGGGCATGACAGGCGGCGTGATGCGAGCTGCCCTGCGAGAAGGGCAGGAAGTGCCGCGGGTCGATCAGCGGGTTGAACTCGGCCGAGCCGGTCCAGACGGTCATGTCGTGCTCGGAAGCCTGGACGCGCTGGCTCCAGAGCGGGCGGGCTTCTTCCTTCAGCGACAACTGGACGCCGACGTCGGCCATATACTTCTGCATCAACTCGCCGATGCTGCGCCAGGAGCCAAAGACCGGTGCATAGTTGAAGATGATGCTGAGCGGCTCGCCGTCCGACTTCAGACGCACACCGTCAGCGTTCCTTTCGTCCAGGCCCATCTCGTCGAGCAGAGAATTGGCCAGGTCCGTGTTGTACTCGAGGGCGACCTTGGCTTGGGCCTCATCATACAAGGGGGAGGAGGCGAGCGGCGACGGCTGCCCCGGTTCGCCCTGGCCGAGGTAGACGGCCTCAATGACCTCATCGCGATTCATCGCGTGCGACATGGCAAAGCGGAAGCGCTTGTCGTTGAAAATCTCGTGCATCACCGGGTCCGGATGGCAGAGATTGAAGGAGATAACGGAATCGCTCGTCTCGCCGAACTTCCAAAGCAGGATCTCGTAGTTGCCGACATCCTCATTCTCCTTGAAGAGCGAGAAGTTCTCCATCAGGATATGGCGGTGCTGCATGTCGATATCGCCGGCCACGGCACGCAAATTCAGAACCTCGGAGTCCTCTACAATGTCTGTGGAAACCCGGTCGATGTAGGGCAGCTGGTTGCCGGCGGTGTCCACCTTCCAGTAGTAGGGGTTGCGTTCCAGCACGACCGGAACATCGGGCGTAATCTTGGTGAAACGCCAGGCGAAAAGGACCGGCACATCCAGGTTCAGGCGGGGGGTAAGCCGGTTGTTGAAGTACTGATGCCAGAACTCAAACTCGTTTTCCTGCGCCTGCGCGTTCAACTCCTCTTCGTCGGCGTAGTTGCGATGGAACTGGGTCATGTAGTGCTTGGGATACCAGGTCATCGAAGCGCCGTTGGCTCCGGCCATCAAGGGCATGAAGATGCCATGCGCGCCGGGGAAGGTGAAGCGGATGGTGAGATCGTCGGGCGCGTCCATAACGACAGGTTCGCCGCCGACGGTCAGCCAGACGGGGAAGCTGGGGGCAAGGTCTTCATCGCCCAGCACGTCCTCATACCAGAACATGAAGTCCCCTGAGGAGTGCGGCGCGCCGTCCGACCACTTGACGCCTTCACGCAGGTGGAAGGTATAGGTGGTGCCGTCATCGGAGACTTCCCAGGATTCGGCCAAATTGGGGCCGATTTCGGATCCGTCCATGTTGTAGCGCACCAGCTGCGGGTACATGAGGCGGAACCGGAAGATGCCGGCGTCGCCGGGGCCTACGCCGATGCGGCGCCAGGTGCCGCCGTACTCACCGACCTCATTCAGAGGTTCGATCACCATTGGGGTGGGTGGCAGCCGCTCGTCCACGGGGGGAATTTCGCCGTTGGCGACCATTTCGGCCAGCATGGGCGCTTCATTGTACTGGGATGCGGCCATTGCGTCGCCGCTGTCGGATGCAGCCGGCGCTTCCGCGGCGGGCGCTTCCGCGGCGGGCGCATCGCCGGCGCCGCAGGCAGCCAGCACCGCGCCGGCGGTAGCAAAGGCAGATACCTGCAAGAACCTTCGTCGTGAAATGTGCCTCTGAGTCATGGATTCTCCTCCAATGGTTTGGTTGTATACCGAACTACTCATTGTCGATGAAACAAGAATGAAAACACAGATGAATTCCTGTAGCAGCAGATAAAGGCGGAACGGCAGTAGACGGATGCCAGAACAAAGTGCGTTGGCCGTCCAGGGAAGTCAAACAAGCCGGCTCAAATGAAACACTGCCGGAACAACCTCGATATCGGGGGAGAGGATCGAGTGTTTTGCGATGACCTGTTTTGGCTGATGCCGTTGGGGTCATAGGGTTTGTTGTGACCACTACTGATTCTTCAGCCCAATCGGCCGGTACGCTATTGTATATGCAGCGCGGGGCAAGAGCAAATTTGTCGGGACGGGGCGCGGAGAACCGCAGAGGCCAGTTGACCAGAGTCGGCTCCCATGGGAGACCGGTCACCGGCCCCTGTCGTCAACGCAGAACTTCGCGAACCTGATGCTCGCCGTTGCCGGGTACGTTGTAGGCGAAGGTGTTGGCCCAACGAGGCTGGGGCGACGTGTTGGGCGCGGAGCCGTGGATGACGAGGGCGGTGAAGAAGATGCCGTCGCCCGGCTCCATCGGGATGGTCACGCCCTCGTCGCGCTTGTAGTAGCGGCCGGGCAGGAACCTGCCGAAGGTCTCCTGGTGCTGCTCATGGTCCTGCAATCCCCAGCGGTGGCTGCCGGGGATGAACTCCAGGCAGCCGTTTTCGAGGGTCATCGGATCGATGGCGAGCTGACAGTTGATCATCATCGGCTGGTTTTCGTCGGTCTTCCAGTAGGCGTAGTCCTGGTGCCAGGGCGTCGCCGCGCCGACGCCGGCCTCTTTGGGCAGGAGCTTGCTGTGGTAGAGAGCGACCTGCGGGTGCATCAGCTCGGCGACGATATCGACGAGCGTGTCGCTGCGCAGGATGCTGTTGAGAGTGGGGCTGACCAGCTCGCTGTGCATCAGCTGGCGGATGATCTTGCTCTCATCGGGCGCGTCCTCGTCCTCCCAGGCGACGTGGACTTCGGGCGGAGGATCGGCCAGCATGCGCCGGTGGATGTCCGGCAATTCCTGGCGGATCTGCTCGATCTCCTGCCGAGAGACGAGGCCCTTCTTGAGCAGATAGCCGTCGGCTTCAAAGGACTCTTTTTCCTGGGTAGTAAGGCTCATTGGATTCCTCGATCTGTGGGTCGCCTGTTCAGCTTTAATTCACTACTATGCTGGCGGCCAAAACTGCTGGGCCCGGCATGGGTCTTATAAGCTCTCTGTATTCGCTTCTCTACAAATATATAGCGGACTGCGAATCAAAGCAATCGCTGTTCACACATGCAAGCCGGCAATTGCGCTCCCGGAAAGTACGAGCCTGGTTGCCCCGGACGCTGGACTGTGATGAAGATAAAGCTGGTTGGCTGGTTTCAATTAAGGCAGTGGGAGAGCGAACCGCACGGTCGTCCCCTGTCCAAGCCCGTTGCTGGTAACGGCAATCATACCATTATGCGCCTCAATGATGGCACGAGCGATGGTCAGCCCCAGCCCCATGCCACCTGTACGGCGATTGCGAGATTGATCGGCGCGGTAGAGGCGGTTGAAGACATGGGGCAAGTCGGCCGCGTCAATCCCTGCCCCATCATCCGTTACCGAAATTCCCACAGTCCCGCCTTCTTCGATGATTGCCGCAACCATAACCCGGCCGCCCGCCTCCGTATGCTGGAGCGCATTGTGAATGACGTTGCCTAACGCCTGGCTCATCCGCATCCGGTCGAGATTGAGCACCGGTAGTTCAGGCGGCGTTTGCAGCGATAAGGTGACCTGGCCTATCTGCGCTTGCGGCTGCCAGCGTTCCACTTCGGCGGTGAGCAGTTGATGGATCGAGTACGGTTCAATCGAGAGCCGCAGCTCGTCTGTTTCGGTTTCGGCCAGCCAGTTCAGGTCGCGCGCCAGATTGCGAAGCATCTCCACCTCTTGAATGATCTGTTCGGCTGCTCGTGGGGGCGTCTGCAACCCCTGGTGCAGCCCATGCGCCTCCAAACGGATGACGCTTAACGGCGTGTTCAGCTCATGCGAGATGTCGTTGAGCAGTCTCTTGCGTAAATCACGTTGTGTATGGAGGTCGGTTGTCATCCGGTTGAATGCCGCGCTCATCTGCCCAAGCTCGTCGGAGGAGGTGACCGGGAGCAACGCGGGATCGTCGCGTTGAGCGATAGACTGGGCGGCTTGGGTGAGCGCTGTAACAGGGGCGGTGATGCGTCGGGAGAGCCAGAAGGCGAGCAGGAGGGCTATGGCGACAGTCAACAGGCCGCCAATGGTGATGGTGTAGAGCAGGTTTCGAAGAAAACCATGCGACTCGGTTGCCCAGAATTCACGATTTACATCGACATAGGCATATCCCACAGACTGACGCGTGCGCAGATCGAATATATCGACGCGCTGTCCACCCAATTCCGGCGCGGCCTCACCCTGCCGCAGTTCGGAGAAGTTATCTTGTAAGACATATCCATCCACATCGGTAATGACAACGCGTATAGGGTCTCTGTCAGACTCTCGATGGAAGAATTCAGAGGACTTTTCTTCAGCTTCTTCGGCGCGCTCTTGTTCCGCGCCGCGCGCGAAGAGGTATCCTGACTCAGAGAGAGCGGCCTCTAACGTTTCCCAGCCATCTGACGACGTGTAGGCCTGGCTCAGCTTGCGAGCTAAATCATCGGCTTCGTCGCTACTGAGCTCGCCAATAAATGTATCCAGTTGGGCTTGTGTCGTATAGTATCCGACGCCCAGACTAAGCGAAACAACAAGAAGGATGAGCAGGACAAACGCGCCCAGAAAACGCCAGCGTAACGACATCAGACATCCTCCGTCACAAATCTATAGCCGGCGCCGTAGACGGTTTGAATCGGCTGGCGCCCATCTACAGCAATTTGCCTGCGCAGACGAAGGATGTGGTTATCAATGGCGCGATCATATCCATCAAATTCGTTTTTGAAGGCGAGTGCGATTAGCTGATCGCGTGTGAGCACCTGATTCGGATGACGCATGAAAGCAGCGAGCAGGAGGAATTGCGCCTGACTCAGGTGGACTGGTCGCTCGCCAACCGTTACACGCCGGGTCGTTTCGTCAATCGTGATGTTGCCACATGTCAATGCTTGTTGAACTTTGTCGTGGACCCGACGCAAAACCGCTTTGGCGCGTGCTACGACTTCCTCAGGGTCGAACGGTTTGACGACATAATCATCTGCGCCGCTTTCCAAGCCGATAATGCGGTCGGAATGGGCTTCCCTCGCGGTGAGCATGATGATAGGAACATCTGATTCGCGGCGTAAAGTGCGACAGAGCTCGATCCCATCGAGGTGGGGGAGCATCAGATCGAGCACAATCAGGTCGGGGGATACGGTGCGGGCGACGTTGAGTCCCGCCCTGCCGTCGTAGGCGACCTCGACCGTAAAACCCGCTTCCTCAAAGAAAATCTTCAGCCAGTTCGCGATCCTCGTATCATCTTCAACGATCAGAATCATGTGACTCATCGTCTCTTCTCAACTGAAGCCATTCAGACGCGGAGGCCCGTATGGCCTCCGCGTCTGAATATCATACATCTCCGCCAGTGAACAAATCTCAGCTTCTTTCATGCCGCTCCCGTTAGCCGCCGCTACTGTGTTCGCCCTCGCCGCCGCTTCCCGGCCCTACTTCAGCGTGGGGCGTCCACCCGTCGAACGCCTGGTCTGTTGCTGTGAGAGAAACATCCACGATTTGACCAGGAGCGAGGTCGACCGGCGTTGTCGGTCCGAGTTCGACTCCATTCGACAGGTGAACCTCAACCCGAACCTGCTGCAAGGTGCTGGTGGTGGTGTTTTCCACCGTGCCGGTAAAGGCGTTGCTATCGGCGTCGTAGACAAGAATCAGCCGGGCGCCCTTGCGAACGGTATCATATTGCTCGGTCAGGGTCACGGTTGTGCCTGATTCCTCGCCGTCGCTTCCGTTGGCGCCTTCACGTTCGTGTTCGCCCCGGCTCGTCGTGATAGCGTCTGATCCGTGATGCTCGCCCGCAGGGACAGTCACCACACAGCCGCTTATGCCGATTGCCGCCATGACGATAGTCAGCATTAACATCAGCAAGAAGTACTTCGTCTTCACTGTCTTGTTTGCCATCGTTTCACCCCTTTACATTTCGTTTGCCTGAGGGCGTATCCCTCATACCTGGCCATGATAGCGGTGAAATGTTGCACAATTATGTCAGACGAAAGACAGAATCGCGCGGCAACGGAGACAGGAGTTGCTATTGTGTTGGGAAGAGTTTCGGTCTGGAAGCCGGCTCTCCAATTTGGCAGAGCCGACTGGGGTATTGATCCTGCTGATGCCAACCGCAGGTCAAGTTGAAGAGCGGGGAATTCAGGACCTGAATGTGAAGCTGTAAAGCTTGCTGCGGTTGAGGTAAAAGCGGAGTTGGACGGAGCCTTCGATTGGAAGTTCCTGGATCTGCCACCTGACCTGCCAGTGCAGGTCGTCGGTCTGCAGAGGAATGCAGTCGGCGCGCGCGAAGCCGTCCAGAACGCGCCCGTCGGGGCGGCACAGTTCGACGTGCAGTTGCCCACCGGCGGCATCGGCGTTCACTTCGAGGGCTCTCACCCCCGCGGGCAGGAGCAGGGGTTTTGTCGCGACCATCGCTTCGCCGGCCGCGGCGAGCGCGACGAAGCGGTCCCGCTGCCAGGTGGCGCGCCCCAGCCGCTTGACGCGCTTCTCCATGTCTACCTCGCCGTGCGTGTGTTCGCAGCCGGTGTAGTACCAGTGAATCTCATCGCCCTCGATGATCGGCTCCTTGGCCGTGCCGATGATCATGCCCCGGTCGAAGGCGTCGCCGGCGCCGCGCGGGAGCGCGACGGTGCGGGCGCGGTCGGCGTGCTGCCAGTTGATGCCGTCGCGGCTGTAGACGAACTGACCGTCAATGGGGCCGTCGCAGGGAATCTGATTCTTTTCGCCCGGGATCTGCTCGGCGGTCACGTATAGGACGCCCAGCAGACCGATATGGAGACCCCCATAACGGAAGGCGGACATGTTGTGGAACTCGGCGCGCAGCGCGCCGTACCTGCGCCGGGCGATCTCGTCGTCCCAGTTGCCCGGCTCCAGGATCGGGTAAGAGTCCTTCCAGGGGCCGGCCAGAGAGGGGCTTTCCGAGTAGCAGATAACGCGACGCTTCTCGCTGTCGTCGAAGCGCTGGAGCGAGTAGGCGCGGTAGATGGAATCGACCGGGTCCCAGGTAACGTTGAATGTACCCTCGTTGCTGCGCTTCACCACCGGCTCGAGACAGTTATGGGTGCGCCCCTGCTCAGGAAGGTTTACGGTAACGTTGTCATTCCAGTGGATGCCGTCGGGGGACGTGAGCAGGAAGATGCTGCGATAGCGGCGGCAGAAGCCGATCGCCTTATAGCGTTGGTCCTTGTCCTCTTCATCGCGGTCGATGAAGACGGAGGCGCCGTGGAGATCCCAGATGATGTTGTTGGCAGAGCTGCCGTTGAACGTGAAGATCCCCAGCTCCGGCTTGGTCCAGTTGATGCCGTCATCGCTCTCGGCGTACAGGGTGAGGTCGCCGCGGTCGTTGTCGACGAAGGGACGTCCATAACGGTCGGCGGTGACGCCGTTGCAGTGGAAGGGTCTATCGTCGGTGCGGGGAACATAGAGGCCGGGGATCTGGTAGTTGCCGTCGGGCACGCGCCAGTGCGGGCCCATGCGGCCGAAGTACCACATGCGATACTTGCCTGCCAGGTCGTCGTAGAGGGCTGTGCCGTAAAGATGGATGCGTTTGCTCATGCCGGGGCCGCAGTATTCCCAGAGCTTGTCCGGGTCGGGCTCCATGACGAACGGGGTCTTGGTGCAGGACTGGACTTCGCGGGTGATGCCGTCCTCCTCCTGGGTCAGGGCTTCGTCGAGCAGAAGGACGCTCTCTCCGACGCGGAGTTGATAGGCGTTCGCTACAGTATCAGAATTTGCTTTCATAAGCAGACGCGGGCTGAATGGATTTCCTGCGGGCGCAGTGGGCGAAACAGTAGCGCATCTACGATGTCCATTGGAGTTTCACCGGCCGGTTGGTGCGCATCGACTCTATCGCGGCTTCGGCGATCAGCTGGGCCTGGTAGCCGTCCTGCAGCGAGGGCGAGACGGCCGCGCCGCTCTCGAGCGCGCTGATGAAGGCATCGAGCGCGTAGGCGAAGCTCTCCTCGCCGTAGTAGTCGGGAAAGCGGTTCTGCGTGATGCCTGTCGCGTTGAACCGGACCAGGTTTTCGGCGGGGGCCGAGCCGCCTTGCAGCATCCCTTCGGCGCCAAAGATTTCGACCCGGTCATCGAAGCCGTAGACCGCGCGCCGGCCGTTCTCGATCGTACAGAGCGCGCCGCTGGGGAACCGCAGAACCGCCACCGCGGTGTCGACGTCGCCCATCTCACCGACGACGGGATCGATGAGGTTGGATCCGGTCGCGTACAGTTCGGCCGGTCTCTCCGCGGCGAGCCATGGGGCCAGGTCGAAGTAGTGGATCATCTTGTCGCGCAGCAGGCCGCCGGAACGCTGCAGAAAGGCGAGGGGAGCCAGCGCAAAGTCGCGGGCAATGATGCGGATCGACTCGATCTGTCCGACTGCGCCGTCCCGGACCTGCCGCTGCATGGAACTGAATTCAGGCTGGAAGCGGCGGCGGAATCCGACAAACACCGGCGGGTCGCTCACGGACGCGTCGTCCACGAACATCCTCACCTTCTCGATGTCGAGATCGATCGGCTTTTCGCAGTAGGCCGGCAAACCGGCCCGCATCGCCTGCCGCAGCAGGTCGACGTGGGTGTCTGTGGAAGAGGCGATCAGGACCGCGTCGACGTCATCCGCCTCCCAGATCTGCTGCGGGCTGGAGGGAACCAGGCCGCCGCGGGCGTCCGTGAGCCGCTGTGCGGCGGCCTGGTCGACGTCGAAGATGTAACCGAGTTCGGCGCGGGGGTGGGCGGCGATGTTGCGGGCGTGGATCGTGCCGGCGCGGCCGGCGCCGAAGAGGGCAAATCGCATTACTTCAATGTCCGGTTGCCTGCGATCAGCTACTGGCCGCTGAATTCGAGATATTCGCCGGGGATGCGCGAGCGTTCGTACTCCCGTTTTGCGTCGCGATTGACCAGAACTTCGGGGATCTCGCCCTCCCAGTAGGCGGGGGGCTTGTCCCAGACCTCGTCGCGCCGCCGGTGCCAGGCCAGGATGAGCGTGCGGCGCTCATCGGTCAGATTACGCCGCGCTGAGTGCAGCAGACGGGCGTCCGCCAACACGAAGGAGCGGGCGCGCACGCAGACGTCGACCTGATCGGGATGGTCGCCGAACATGACGGGGTGGTCCTCTTCAATGTAGCGGGCGCCCTGTTCGTGGGCGGGCACCAGCTCATCATGCAGCAGGATACGCTTGCGGTGGGTGCCGGGGATGACCTTGAGACAGCCGTTCTCGACGCTGGTGTCGCTCAGATAGTAGGAGACGAAAATCTGCTGCGGCCAGGGCGTGACGCTGATGGGGTCCTCCCAACTCGCCCAGTCCTGGTGCCAGTAGAGGGCCGGTTCGCCCGGGTCCTTCGTCAGGATGATAATTCCGCCGGTGCTCTCGAAGTCGCCGAACCCCATCTCCTCGAGCGCTTGCCGCGCCGGCTGCCATTCTAGGAGCCTCTTGATAACGTCGTTCTCCTCGCCGCGTACATTGACGTGCTGGCCCTGGTACCTGACGTCGGGCGGGGGCATGTGATCGGCGATGAGGCGCTCGGACTCTTCACGCAGCTCCTGCAGGAACTCTTCGGTGAGGATATCGTCAACGAAGCAGAAACCGTCCTGCAGCATCTGTTCCCGTTTTGCCAGTGCGATTTCGGGTTGCATTTCTCTCTCCTGCCTGAAACTACAGTGGTTGGTGACAGTTGGCCGGCGACCAGTTGATCCCTGCCGGTAAAGCCGCGGTGGAGGAGCGGAAGGTGGTTACTCTCTTCTCACTCCTCTTCCCTCACTCCTCGCTTCTTGCCGTTATAGCCGCTCCGGATCGAGCGCGCCGTCGCCGAAGATCAGCGAGTACTCATGGTTCTGGGTGTCTACAGTGGCAGCATCCATGTAACAGACGCTGAAGGCGCGGCGGGCAATGGCGGTGCTGTTGACGCCGGAGCTGTGCGGCAGATAGTTGTGCAGCAGCACCGCTTCGCCGGCCTCCATTTCGAGCGGGACCGTCTCGGCTTCCGCTACCAGCGCATGGGCCTGATCGTCGGTCATAAAGCCGGAAACGTGGGAAGGGTTGATCAAAGTATGATGGCGGCGGGGTGCGATATGGACGCAGCCGTTGGCCACCGTGGCCGGGTCGAGTGCGGTCCAGATGGTGATCAGGGGATCGCGGTCGAAATAGGTCCAGCGATCCTGATGCCAGACAAGGTGTGTGCCGCCGACGGACTGCCCCGCCTGCTCGCCGCCGCCATCCGCCGGGTCGGCCGCGGGCTTGTTCATGAACATGGCGCGCATACAGGCGACCGGCGTGTCCGCGCCGTATACCATGCAGCAGATGTGGCGGAAGAGCGGTCTCTGCATATAGCGCAGGAAGAGCGGGTCGAACTCCAGATCCTGAATTTTGCGATAGTGCAGCGTCGCCCCCTTGTGCCCTTTCCCCCCAGGGCCGGGTGCATCGGTCTTGCCGGGGATGCGGTCCAGCTGCATCATCATGCGGCTGTAGTCGACCGGCGCAGTACCGAGCATGATTTCGTCCATGCGCTGCTGTATCGCGGCCAGTTCATCGCCGGTCATACAGTGCCCCAGGCGCAGGTAGCCTTCCCGTTCAAATTCCTGCCACTGGGCGTGGCTCAGTTCTTCCAGCATTGAAATTTCTCCAGTTTCAGCGCGCGCATACAGCGCGGCGGTTGCGCTTGACCTCCGCGGCCGAACGCTAGTCGACCTGGTAGCCTTCGAGGTCGCCGATGTTGTCGACCACCTTGGTCACGGCGTCCAGGACCTGCTCCATCTGGTCGGGGCCGTTGGGGGCGGAGAGATGCGGCTGCAGGAAGTTGAACTCCTGGTCGACCAGTTTTTCGGTGACGGGCAGCGAGCCGATCGAGTAGTCGGCCTCGCCGGTGTAATGGGGGCACTGAAAGGGGCAGCCGTGCCCGTACACGTTCTTTTCCTGAAAAACGGCGCGATGATGGATCGGCCCGGACGGCATCGGCTTGCCGCCGGGATGGAAGAGGAAATTAGCGCTGTTGACGTAGGTGAGGGCGGTTACGCCCTCGGCGTTGATGGCCTTGACAAACGTCTCTCTGGGCACGCCCAGTTCTTCTTCGTTGTAGAGGCTGGAAAACATGTGGTAGACATGCTTGACCCCGGGCTCGACGTAGGGCGGCGTGATCCCCTTGACCTTGCTCAACTCCTGGGTGAGGAGATCGCAGTTGGCGATACGGGCGTCGTTGGCCTCCTCGAAGGTCTCCAGCGCCTCATAGGCCACCGTCATGGCGTAGCGGTCGATGCGGTGGTTGTCGCCATAACCGCCAGTAGAGGCGTACTTGAGCAGATCGGAGTTGGTGAGGATCTTGGACAGGGTCGAGGGATGCTGCCCGCCCAGGGCGCCGAGCTCGTAGTATTCACGGCTGTTGGTCGTCATCACCCCGCCGCTGGTGGCGGCGATCGGCTTGCCCGCGAAGCTGAAGCAGGTGATGTCGGCGATGCCGCCGACGATCTCGCCGTCGACGTAGGCGCCGGTGGCCTGGGCTGAGTCTTCGATGAGGACGATATCGTGTTCGCGGGCGATGGCGAGCAGCTCTTTGAGGTAGGCGGGATGGCCGTAGAGGTCGACGGCGATGATGGCCTTGGTGCGGTGGGTGATCTTGCGGCGCACGTCCTCCGGGTCGACGGTGTATGTTTTGGGATCGACGTCGGCGAAAATCGGCACCGCGTTGTTGTGCATGATGCAGCTTACGCTGGCGATCCAAGTGAAGGAGGGGACGATGACTTCGTCACCGGGGCCGGCCTGGGCGGCGACGAGGGCGGAGTTGAGGGCGACCTGGCCGGAGGAGACGGGCAGGGCGTATTCGACCTGCATCTTTGCGGCGAAGGCCTCGGAGAACTCCTCCCAGTCGGCGGCCTTACCGCTTTCCCACATCGGTGAACGGTGGTGGCCGCCGGAATGGGGCTCGGTGGTGACGGCCTTCTCGCCGCCGAGTAGGGCTAACTTGCTCATCGTGCAGCTCCTGACTGGATTGGTTCGTGGCTCGCGGCAAGTTCAGTCTGCAATGCACTATCCACGATACCACTGTGGTTGGACAGGGTATGACGCAACAATATCTATTCTCGGACCTTTGCAGATGCCCGAAATACGGGGCAAAGGTGTTCGACGTTGGGTGGGCGTGCCGTCAATCATAGCATACGGAGTTTGCAAGTCAACAACTGAACCGAACAGGGGTGCATCCCAGATCTGGGTGGGCGCGGCAGGGGTTGGGGGCCAGTGGCCAGTGGTCAATGATCAGTGACTGCGGCGATTGATTGAGGATAGGCGCGGCGAGACTGCGCGACGTTGCGCGGGCAGGCAGTTTGCGGGAGCAAATTGCTTGTTTGACCAAGGTCAAGGAGGCGTTCGATTCAAGGGCTCAAGGGTTATTGATTTGAGGCTTTTGTCGTGTTTTGTCGTGTTTTGTCCGGTTTTAAGAGGGGATGTATGATATTTTATATCTTTTTTCTGTCAGATGGAGCCGAACTGTTGCCTGTGCTGAAACCACCATTTCTTGTGTGATTACCGCAGAGAATCCGGGATGCAACAGGTTCCGCAGGGCAATGGCATCTAAACCGGTTTGCCGGCATAGCCGCATTTGGCCAGAGGGTCGACGAAGGGCGGAACGGCAGTGGCTTGAGGCGGAGCCTGCGCTACCGGAGATATATGAAAGTTCGCACAAACATTGGGATGCACCCTCCGAAATTGGACGAATTTCACATACATCGGCAGGCAACCAGGCTTGGGTCGTTCCCTTCCTGCTCAGTGCTGAAAACTTGTACAAAACCTGTGCGTCTTCGGCAGACCACCAACCGCGAACGACCGCATTTCCGCGCCGCTTTTGCGGCCAGAATCAGCCCGAAAACACGCTCCCGCGACGCCTCAAATTCCGTCGATTTTTGACCAAAAGTGTAACATCCCCATTGGAACATTTTTTTGTAACATTTTTCGCCCTTTATTGCCCCAATTTCTCTCTGGTCAGGAGCCCCAAAAACAGAAATGTTACACTTTCGCTGAAATTGCAACACCTTCGCGGCCCCTTTCGGGCGCC
>VXRG01000178.1 GCA_009838625.1 Caldilineaceae bacterium SB0664_bin_27 | reverse complement strand
AATAAATCCCTATCCCATTTTGTCAATCCTCCTTAAGGTTCGCGATTGCCCTGGGACATCACAATTGACAGCAGTACCGGGTCAAGAAATTGCACCGCCCCCGTGTCCCATCTATAATTGAGCTTTACATGCGCGTAAGAATGTGTACGCCGCAGCACTCCGCGAGCTTAGACACCTCGTTGACACTGTTCGTTCACTCACCGCGCCATCGGACCGTTCCAACCTTACGGAGCATTGCTATGCTGAAGACCCATACTTGTGGCGAACTGCGAGCCAGCGATGCCGGGAAGGCGGTCACTCTATCCGGGTGGGTCAACCGCCGCCGCGATCACGGCGGACTGATTTTCCTGGACTTGCGCGACCGTTTTGGCATCACACAGGTCACCATTTCGGATGACTCAGAACTCGATCTGCCGAATGCGGCCAATCCGTCGAATGGCTCCGGCAATAGCAGTTCCTGTACACAAGCGCATGAAGTCGCTTCCCAGGTGCGCAGCGAATTTGTCGTCAGAGTGAACGGCTCGGTACAGAAGCGGCCGGAAGGCTTCGAAAACCCGGAACTGGATACAGGGGAAATCGAGGTCATCGCCAGCGAGCTGGAAATTCTGAGCGAAGCTCGTACTCCTCCCTTCGTGATTAGCGGCAGTCAGGGAGACGAGGTCGACGAGGCGGTGCGGCTGAAATATCGCTACCTCGACCTGCGCCGACCCAAGCTGGCCGAGAATATGCGGCTGCGGCACGAGATCGTCCGTTTCATTCGCAACTATTTCTACGAAAGGGACTTTCTCGAGGTCGAGACGCCGATCCTGCTCAAAAGCACACCGGAAGGCGCACGCGATTTCGTCGTGCCCAGCCGCATTCATGCCGGCCGGTTCTACGCGCTGCCACAGTCTCCGCAGCAGATGAAGCAGCTGCTGATGATTGCCGGTTTCGAGCGCTACTTTCAGATCGCCCGCTGTTTTCGCGACGAGGACCTGCGCGCCGACCGCCAGCCCGAGTTCACACAGCTGGACTTGGAAATGAGCTTCGTCGAGGCCGCCGACATAATGGCTCTCATCGAAGAGATGCTCATCAAACTTTCGGCGAAGATCAGCGACAAGCCGGTCCAGCAGACTCCGTTCCCGGTCATGAGCTACGACGAGGCCATGGCCAAATACGGTATCGACCGCCCGGACATTCGCTTCGGACTCCAGCTCTTCGAAGTTACCGATCTGGTTCGCAACAGTCAGTTCGGCGTTTTCAAGAACGCCGTAGCTGCCGGCGGCATCGTCAAGGGCGTTCTGTTCCCGCAGGGGGCGGATCTGAGCCGCAAAGAGATTGACGGGCTGATCGAATACGTTAAGCCATACGGAGCAAAGGGATTGGCTTGGATCGGCCTTACCGGGGAAGCCGCGGCCGACGGAACGTATCCGGCAGAGAGCCTGCGCAGTCCGATCATCAAGTTCCTCGGAAAAGAGGAGATTGCAGGTATCGTCTCAGCATCTGACGCCAGAAGAGGGGACCTCATTCTCCTAGTGGCAGACGAAGAAGGCGTGACCAATCCTGCACTCGCCAACCTGCGACTGGAGATCGGCGCACGCACCGACTTGATCAGTTCGGACCTCCTTGCCTTTTGCTGGGTGGTTGACTTCCCTCTGCTCGAATACGACAGAGACGAAGATCGCTGGGGCGCCATTCACCATCCATTCACCAGTGCCCGCGACGAGGACTGGAGCATCCTTGAGCAGCGCCCTGCCGACGTCAAGGCCAAGGCCTATGATATTGTTCTCAACGGCTGGGAGATCGGAGGCGGCAGTATCCGCATCCACCGTAGCGACCAGCAGATGCGGATGTTCCAACGACTGGGCTTGAGCGAGAGTGAAGTGGACGAACAGTTCGGCCACATGCTTGAAGCCTTCCAATACGGGGCGCCGCCGCACGGAGGAATCGCAATGGGAATCGAGCGGGTGGTCGCCCTCTTCGCCGATGCCCAAAGCATTCGCGAGGTAATGGCCTTTCCCAAGACCGCAACCGGGACAGACCTTCTCCTGGAAGCCCCGAGCCTGGTTGAAGACGAACAGCTCGCGGAGCTGCACATCGCTGTCAGAGAGCAGGAGGAAAGTGCAAAATGAGAGGGAGGCCTCAGCTGCTCGCGCCGACCTTCGGGTCTGACGATACCCATGACAACGTTCGGAGCCCGGCACGCAGTGCAGCCGGCGCCGAGAAGGATTGAAGGCGCGACGCCGTCCATCGTTGCCGGCCGGCAGGCACACAATGTGCCAAGATCTTGTTTGGCAGCGTGTTTCCAACTGTGCTATAGTTTCTGTGCAGCCCTGCAATGTCCGTGATTGGCTAGTTTGAGGGCGAACCAACACCAGACACACGGGAGCAAGGCGAAGGTACGTGGATGTGATAGCCCGCCCAACACGGGTAAGGGCAAGACGGAAGCGACTAGCCGGCACCCACCTACGAACCTCGGTTCGTACCCACTGGATCACACGACATTGCGGGGTTGGAAATGCGTCCGGGGCCACCCGGACGTTTTTCTTTATTTTCTACCCACGCCGTGGCGCAATAGCGTAGCCCAACTCCGCCATACGGCAACGATCGGACAGTAACGCAATGGAAGTCCAGCCTGAAAGGTCCCCTCGAGTCTACCCGGTGGACTTGCAAGTTCACAGCAGCTGTTCAGACGGCACCGACACGCCGGAAGAGCTGGTCCGCAAAGCATCGGAGCTGGGTATCCGCGTTCTGGCGGTGACCGACCATGACAGCGTTCTCGGCGTTGCCGACGCCCAGGCTTGCGGGGCCGAAGTTGATGTACGCGTGCTGCCGGCTGTCGAATTCAGTACCGCCCGCGACCGGGAGAATGACTTTCGGGACTTCGACATCCTTGGCTATGGTATCGACCCGACCAATTCAGACCTCCTGGATACGATGAAACGGTTGAAGGAGGCCCGCATTGACCAGAAATCGCGCCAGGTCGAGCGTCTCCAGAGCTACGGGCTTCATGTGCCGGTCGACGAAGTTCTGGCGCTGGCTGGAGGCGTGCCGGGCCGACCCCACATCGCCCAGATCGCTCTCAAATACAACCCGCAAAAATTCACATCCCTTAGCGACGTCTTCCAGCAGTATCTCGCCTCCGACGCCGAAAACCCCACACACGTACCCCGTTCCTTCATTCTGGGCGTCATCGACGCCATCGAACTGACTCATGTTGCCGGCGGAAAGGCTGTTCTGGCCCATCCGGGCATATACCGGCGCATACGCAGCCTCGAAGAGTCGCTGGCCCGCCTGGTTGACGTCGGTCTGGACGGACTGGAAATCCAGTATCCTTATGCACCAGAAGGAAGAGACTCGACAGACAGGCCGATTGCCTGCTTTGCCGAGCTGGCAGTCCGGTTCGGCCTATTTCAAACCGGCGGCAGTGATTACCACGGTGAACGCAAGCCGAACCGTCTCGGCGAGGCCGGCCTTGAACTGGAACAGTGGCAGGGGCTTCGGGACTTGAACGGATGGTAGCCACAGCTTCTCCTTCTGAGCAGCTACCGTTGGACCAGATCTCGCGCCCAACCTGGCTGGAGATCGATCTTGACGCACTGGCGAACAACGTAGCCGAACTGCGGCGGCGTACAGGACCCCGCCGGATTCTCTATGCGGTTGTAAAGGCCAATGCATACGGCCACGGCGCCGAGCTTGTTGCGCCGGCCGCTTTGGAGGCCGGCGCAGACCGCCTCGCGGTCGCAGCGGTGAACGAGGCAATCTCTCTACGCCATGCGGGCGTACGCGCCCCAATTCTCCTGCTCGGATACACGCCTCCGGAACTGGCCGAAACGCTGCTGGCTTACGATCTCGCCGTATCCGTCTACGAAACTCGCGCTGCCCATGCCTTCGCCGCCGCCGCCGCCGCCCGCAACGGTAAACAACTGACCGTACATCTGAAAGTAGATACGGGAATGCACCGTCTGGGAATCGATCCCGCCGACGCGCCCGCGCTGTGTAAACTGCTATCCGAAAGTGCGGGTCTACGGTTGGAAGGCATCTATACGCATTTCAGTACGGCTGATGAGTCCAACAAAGATTACAGCCGTTTGCAGCTCCATCGCTTTACTTCGCTGCTGGAACAGCTCAGGCGCGCCGGCTGCCGGCCCCCCATTGCCCATGCCGCAAACTCAGCAGCTACCATCGACCTGCCAGAGGCGCATTTGGACGCTGTGCGCTGCGGGATCCTACTTTATGGTCTTTCACCGAGCGACGAGGTGCCGTCGCCGCGGGAATTCCGGCCAGTGCTGAGCTGGAAAGCACGCATTGCCCAGGTTCGCCGCCTGAATCCCGGTGAACCTGTGTCCTACGGCAACACCTGGCGGGCCCCCAATCCGCGAACCGTGGCCGTTGTCCCGGTAGGCTACGCCGACGGCTTTCCCCGCAGCCCCCATACCTGGAAGAGCGTGCTCATCGGCGGCCGCCAGGCGCCTGTCGTGGGCCGCGTCTGCATGGACCATACTTTTGCTGACGTGACTGAACTCACTGAGTCTGGAATCCCTATTGCCCGCGACGACGAGGTCGTTTTGATCGGCGGTCAGCAGGGCGCAGCCATTTCGGCAGAGGATGCTGCCGTACGTCTGGAAACGAACAACTACGAAGTGGCCAGCCGGCTGATGGCGCGGCTGCCCCGAGTTGCGATTTGAAGTCGGGTTTCGAGCGGCCAGACCGCCAGCGGGTAAACAATGGCAAAGGAAGAACGCGAGCTGGAAACCAAGTCCCGCAAGATCTACGAACTGCTGGTGGAAGAGTATGGCGAACCGGAGTGGAGACCAACGCGTTCCGGCTTCGAGCAGTTGATCCAGACAATCCTCAGCGCCAACACCAACGATCGCAATTCGGGTAGAGCGTTCGAAACTCTCAAGACCCGCTTCGGAGGCGACTGGGACGCCATTCGCACCGCGCCCCTCGAGGAGGTCAAAGACGCCATCCGCGTCGCCGGAATGTACAACCAGAAGGCCCCCCACATTGTCGAGACCTTGGATATTCTACACAGGGAAAAGGGCTGCTACAGCCTGGACCACGTGCGCGAGATGGCGCCAGCAGCCGCCCTGACCTACCTGCAGCGTTTTCCCGGTGTAGGCCACAAAACGGCCAGCATCGTCCTTTTGTTCAGCTACGGCATGGCAGCATTTCCGGTCGACACGCACGTTCAGCGCGTGACCCAGCGCTTGGGCATGAGCCGCCGGCGCGCGTCCGCGGAGAAGATTAAGGGAACGTGGGAAGAGATGCTGCCGGAGGATACCTATTTTTGCCTGCACATGAACCTGATTCGCCACGGCCGGTCGGTCTGCATTGCCCGCACGCCCCGCTGCGCAGTCTGCGTACTGAACTACGAGTGCGACTACAACTCGCGTGCCGGGGACTGGGTGGACGCTCATCCTGACCAGGAATCAAGAGCGCAAAAAAAGCCGCCTGACACAAACACAGGCGGCGTGTAGTAGGAAACTCTTCTTGTCCCGGTTCGGCTCATTCCGGGACAGTTCCCAGGCTGAAACTGTACTGAGTCTATTCTGCCAGAGCTTTCTTTTGCTGGCGCTTCAGTCTGCTCTTGCGGCGTGCGGCATTGTTGGAATGAATGGCTCCGCGTTGGGCAGCTTTGTCCAACGCCACGTAAGCCTGACGTATTGCCTCTGGTGCCTCCGGATCGGCGTCTTCAATTGATTCACGCGCCCTCTTCACAGCTGTTCGGGCGGCACTGCGATATCCTCGATTGCGGTCCCGGCGCCGTAGGTCCTGGCGCGCCCGCTTAGCGGCTGATCTGATATTCGGCATCTGTTTCTCCACCGCGGCCCTTGGGCCGCTCCTTCTGTGATAACCTTGTTGAACGACAGTTGCGACCATTTTAGCAAGGGCTAGGGTCAAAGTCAATCCTGACCGGTGCTGGGGCGCAGTCCAAAATGGGGATGAGATTCAGGCTACTCTAGGGAGATATACCAGGATCCACAGCCCGATACCATGGAGCATCTCAAATCTGTTATACACCCCAAAATTGGACGCGTTTCATATATATCGGCAGCCAACCAGGCTTGGCCATTTCCTTCCGGCTCAATCTTGAAAACCTGTACAAAACATAAACAAAACCTGTACACCTTCGGCAGACCACCAACCGCGAACAGCCGCATTTCCGCGCCGATT
>VXRG01000024.1 GCA_009838625.1 Caldilineaceae bacterium SB0664_bin_27 | reverse complement strand
CCTGTTCGGCTTTTTTGAGGTCGACGGCCTTGAGGACGTCGAGGTCGGGGTTCACTTCAAGGTGTTGGGCGGCCGCGTCCTCGATTTCTTCGGTGCGGACGCGCTTCATTTCCTCTTCGATGCGGCAGCAAGCATCAAGAGTCGCCTTGGCGCCGCGGCACATGGCGTCGTAGCGTGCGGGGGAGAGCGTTCCGTCCATCACCATTTTCATGCCCTCGACGAGGAGGTCAAGGATGACAGTGTAATGTTCGGGCATCTTCTTTTCGATGCGTACGACGGTGGCTGAGTTCTTGCCGCCGCGGGCGCGCCACTCATGGACCTGTTCGGGGGTGGGTCCGTGGGCGATGCAGTAGCCGCCGTACTGGTCAAGGGCGTGCCCCTTACAGGGGCTGCCGTCTTTTTTGAGTGCTTTACAGAGCATTTTGGACATTGTTAATGGCACCTCAAATGCGTGTTGTCTTCGCCGTGCCGATTAAGGGCCGGCGATGGTGAATAGGATGGCGGTGCATCGAAAATAGAGCACCGCGAAGCGACCATGGTAACACAGGGGTTTGGAATTTCTTAATCAGGATTTGCTGGATTTTTGTGCAGGTTTTGTAAAGCTTTTGAACAGGTTTTGTAGAGGTTTGTGGGGTCGTCGGGATGGCTTAACGGCGAGGAGAGAGGAGAGGAGGGAGGAGTGGGTGCGGGTACAAGGGCAGGGGCTGGGCGGAACGGCAGTGGTCAGAGCGGCAGTGGTCGGTGGTCAGTGGCGGGAGGGCAGGATCGGGAGATTTTCGAGGAACTGTTCTCCTGCGATGGAGAGTGCCGCGGGACTGGCGAGTCTGGAATGCAGCTGAGGCGTGCCTGCCGGCTGGCATTTGCCTCACCAGGCCGCCTTTGCTAATCTACCATCGCGCTTGCCCACCAGCGCACTTATCTACCACCGCCGCAGAAGGAGGAAAAAGGGAGCCGGAGGTGTGCTGCAGCGAGGGTCTCGCAATTGTTTTGCGGAGCGGCCGAAGGCAACGGAAGCGTGTGCCTCAATGAGTACAACCGGCGGCAGGAGAAGTGAAACTTCAGTGCGCCGTCGACGTTCGCTGAATCAAGAAGCCTGCACGAGCAAAATCAGACTATCCGGAGATCGATATGAGCGAGTCAAACGGCCCCAATCTTCTTTACATCCACTCTGACCAACATTGTCCTCACGTGACGGGCTGCTACGGCGACGATCTGGTCGATACGCCGAACCTCGACCGGCTGGCGGCCAACGGGGTGGTTTTTGACAATGCGTATTGCAACTCGCCGATCTGCGTTCCCTCTCGCATGTCAATGCTGAGCGGGCGGCACCCGTTTCAGAACGAGGTCTGGACCAATGAGCACGCCCTGGAATCGAGGATTCCTACGATTGCGCATGCGATGGGCGCGGCGGGGTATCAGCCGGAGCTTGTGGGGCGAATGCACGCGCTGGGGCCGGACCAGCTGCACGGTTATGCGGCGCGGTTTGTAGGCGACCACGGTGCGAATCACCCGGGCAACCCGGGCCCTGATCGCGGCATTCTCGGTGTCACGGCCGGGCCGCATCATCTCAGCCTGAAACGTTCGGGAGCCGGTCAGAGCGCGTACCAGGTCCATGACGAGGAGGTGACGGCGGTAACAATCGATCGATTGAACAGGTTTGGCGTGCAGAAGCGGGCGGGTCTGCTAAAGCAGCCATTCAGTCTGTCGGTCGGGTACATACTTCCGCATCCTCCGTATGTTGCGCGGCAGGAGGACTACGAACGCTACGCGGACTCGATGACACTGCCTCGCAAGGCTGCGCCGCCGGTTGCTGAGCAGCATCCCTTCCTGCGATGGTGGCGGGAGTCCACTGGAATAACAGTTATGGACGAAGATGAAGTTCGGAGAGCGCGCGCTGCATACGCAGGGCTTGTGTACCGCACGGACGCCATGGTGGGTCAGATCCTTGATGCCCTGGAGGAGAACGGGCTTGACGACAATACACTGATCATCTACACATCCGACCATGGTGACATGCAGGGCGAGCACGGTCTGTTCTGGAAGCATGTGTTCTACGAGGAATCCATACGCGTTCCTCTAATCATGAGCTGGCCCGGGCGGATTCCGCCGCAGCAGCGCTTCGAACGGGTGGTAAGCGCGGTTGACGTAGCTGCCACCATGCTGGACGCGATGGAGGCGCCAGAGCTACCCAATGCGGCCGGCCGCAGTTTTCTTTCCCAGATCGATGGAGGGCGCGAGGCTGCCGGGTGGGATGACCTGGCTTTCTCTGAGTACTGTACAGACAAGTTCGGTCCTCCAGAGGGAGCCTACCAGCGTATGTTGCGGCGTGAAGAGTGGAAATATATTTACTATCACGAAATGCCGGCCCAGCTCTTCAACCTGAAAGAGGACCCGGAGGAACTGGTCGACCGTTCGGAGGACCCAGGTTGCCAGACAGTAGTACAGGAGATGCAGGACGAGGTACTGCGGGACTGGGACCCGGAGCAGGTGCGGCGGAAGATGGCGCAAAAGAGGGCCGACGAGCCGCTTCTGACGGCCTGGGCACGAAACACGGGGCCGGAAGAGCGTTATCGCTGGCCCATGCTGAAGGAGATGAACTGGCTGGCGTGACCTTAGGGAATCGCTGTTTTTCAAGCTGGTTTTTACCTGTGGCCAAACTGCGTAGAACGCGATTCTCGTCTCTGTCACGGCAAATCTTCCTGTAAACTTCTTAAGTGGCGGCAACTTTCCTAGCTGAAGTAGTCCCGTTCTAACGCGCCTGTTCTTCCCTGCCCCCAGATCGCTCGGTTTACTCCTCTCCTTTAACGAACCAAATCCACTGTGGGATATGTTGGCATCCAGGTAAGAGCAGAGTTGGGTTCTGCTTGCGCCTGGTATTTCGTTGTGCCCGCGATTTTGAGCTTCTGAGATTTTCGCTCGCATTCGAATTCTCGAGCGGTCTTTGCAGGAACTAAGAGTGAGCAGGTCTCCTGTTCGGCAGCAGGGGCGAAAACTGCCCCAGGGGCTTTCTTTCGTTGCCTTCCAAGTTTGGATTCAGATTATTGTGTTCAATTTGCAGAGCACTGTGCCTTGGAGCCGGGGTTGTCCTTCCGGATTCAGGCTGGCGGCGTGCGGCTATCGCCGGGGACCCTGGTGGCGCTGACAGAGGCTTCAATTGGGGGAGGGCAGGGGCATTTGGCATAACTCTTGTCCAGTTGGGGAACAATTTAGGCGGCAGAGGGGTCTTAACTACCAACGGGACGTTAGGATATTTTGAAGACACCAGAAAATGGATAGAATGTTGCCATGGCTACTGTCACCCGACGGATTAAGCCGAAAGTTGCCGTCTCCGGTCCCCAACTGAGGCGGCAATCGAGCCGGCGGGTTCGGATTCTGGTACAGTTGTCAGCGTTGACGGCTGCGATCGCTGGACTCTGGTTGCTCTGGGATTTGACGGCTAGCACAGTCGAAATCGAAGTGGACGGAGTCACCAGTTCGGTGCAGACCCACAGGCGAGTTGTGGGTGATTTGATGACCGACGTCGGCCTGTTACTGGGACGGGAGGCGGTCGTTGAAGAAGTGTTGGCCGGTGACTCCCGCGTTACCGTCCGTGTGGCAGATAGGCACAGCCAGGCCAATGTTGCCTCCGCCGCGACGGTTGACGACTCCGCCCAAGCGGCGCCCCGCGAAGGACTGCGGATTTCCCACAATTTGAACACAAGAATCACCGATGGACTGCGGCTATTCATAGAGCGGCCGCAGCCTTTCCTGATCCTGGCGGACGGCCGGGAAACTCAGGCTACAAGCTGGGCGAAGACACCTGCAGAGCTGATGGCCGACGCGGGAATCCCATTCAGCCCGCGCGATCAAGTGTTGATTTACGGGACTGCAATTGGCTGGGAGGACACGATGCCGACAGGGCCCGGTCGAATCAGCGACACAAGGCTATCGGGCGGCCCGAACTGGGAACAGGTTGAGAGAGTACCGGTTCAAATTGAAATAAACCGATCGGTCCGGCTGACTGTCTATGAAAGCAAGGTGCCCTATACGATCCACACACTGGCCGAGACTGTGGGCGAAGCACTTCGTGATGCGCAGATCACGATCTATCTTGGAGATGAGGTCCAGCCGAGACTGGGCAGCCAAGTCAGTTCGGGGCTGCGCGTGTTCATCCGGCGCAGCACCCCGGTCAGTTTGTTGGCAGACGGCGTGCTGTACAAAACGCGTACGCAGAGCGAGAACGTGGGAGACGTGCTTACGGAGATTGGCGTTGGCCTCACCGGCCTTGACGAAGTGTCGCCACCCCTGAGTGCCGACCTGTATCCGGACATGCAGATTCAGATTGTGCGAGTGCGGGAGGAGATAGAAGTCGAGGACGTGATTGCCCCATTCGGAACGGCGTGGGTGGGAAACCGCGACCTTCCGATCGATACCATTGTTGAACATCCCGGTGCTGAGGGCATCACGCGGCGACGATTCCGTGTGGTCCTGAGAGACGGCCAGGTGGTCGAACGCGAGCTTGAAGACGTGTGGGTCGCCCAAGAACCTCGTAACAGGGTGAGGGAATACGGTCAGAAAATCGAACCGAAGACCTTTGTCACCGAAGACGGTCAGGAGATCACGTACTGGCGTACGATCAGAATGAGGGCAACCAGCTACAGCGCGTCCACTGCCGGCGTCTCAACAAGTGAACCTTGGTACGGGTACACGCGAACGGGGGACAGGATGCGGAAGGGTGTGGTGGCGGTGGATCCCAGGATCATTCCGCTGCGCACCAAGGTCTACGTCCCGGGGTATGGATTTGGGGACGCGCTGGATACAGGCGGAAACATTCAGTTCCGTCGCATCGATCTGGGCTATGACGACCACAATCTCGTACTGTGGAGCCGTTGGGTTGATGTCTACCTTCTCTGGCCGCCGCCGCCTGAACATCAGATCGAGTGGGTAATCCGCAACTGGCCGATTGAACCACAGTAGTGGCTGGTCCTTAGCGAAAAAGTAGAATACCGCCGTGCCAACTGAAAGGTCAGTTGGCACGTTTTGATTTCTACAGTTTTTCTTGCGTTTAGGTGTCAATGGTCGGTGGCTCCCAATTGAGAATTGGGGCGCAGTGCGGGAGGGGCAGATGTCGGGGAGTCCACCAGCGGGCGGCCGCCAAGAAAGAGGATGAAGGCAGCGGACTAAGGCAATTGGCTATCGGGAGGAAATTGTGTCGTAACTTTCTCAAGTTACCGTGATAATATAGTTGTACAGTTCGCTCTCTCCCTTTCGACAGTTGCAGCATAGTGGTTTCAGACTTGGTCTGACGGTTTAGTCCGGACACCAATGCAAGCCGATTCGCAGAAGTCAACTACGTTGGTCATAAATGTCATACTGGGCGCGGTCATACTTGCCGGGCTGGCACTGAGGACATGGAACGTCAGGTTTGACGGTGGGTTAAACACTCATCCGGACGAGCGAAGCACGACATGCTTCTATGCGCCGACAGTTGGCTGGCCTTCGAGTGTTGACGAGTTTCTTGATCCCAAACGCAGCCCCCTCAATCCGTTGTGGGACCGCCATAACGAGCGGCGACGCTCGTTTACCTACGGACATTTTCCGCTCTACCTGGGCGTTCTCACTGGAGAAGTGCTGAGCAGTCTGGCCAAACCGGCAGGTCTACTACCCCTTCCCGACAGGTCGATAGAGTTGATGCAGCGGGCCAGTACGGCCTGTGAAGGTGTGGCCGTTGCCGGCCGGCTGATGATGGCCTTTCTGGATACCCTAACAGTTTTTCTCCTATTCCTATTGGGGAGAAGGCTTTACGGCAGTTTCGGAGGCCTGCTGGCGGCGACTCTATACGCGTTCACTGCCCAAGCCGTTCAACTCAGCCACTTCTTCGCCATGGACCCGGCAAGCACGACGTTTGTTGTCCTGGCCGTCTACGGCGGTGTGTTGATGGTCCAGGAACGTTCATGGCGGGGCGTGCTGCTGGCCGGAATAGGCGCAGGGTTGGCGGTTTCTTCCAAGTTCAGCGCGTTACCGGTCCTGGCCGTACCCTTGACAGCAGCGCTCATCGCGGGGTGGAAAGGGGAGGGCCAGAGAGAGGCAGGGGCGGAATGGCGGGGAACCCGCTCCGAAGACTTCTCATTCCTGGCAGCGTTGTTGGCCGCGGCCGCGGTTTTTTTGGTGTCCAGCACAGAAGCGGT
>VXRG01000018.1 GCA_009838625.1 Caldilineaceae bacterium SB0664_bin_27 | reverse complement strand
TTGCGGGGGGATTCGCAGCTGGTGCGCGGTGATTGGGAACATGCGGGGGTGAGGCGGCGTCTAAGTAGCATGTCACCGCCCGGGAATCCTTTCGAAGGGGCGGGAAACTCATTAAGGAGATTTACAGAATGAAGACCTTCCGCATTTTTCTGGCTCTGACGCTGATGTTGAGCGCGCTGGCAGTAACGGCCACCGCACACGCGCACCCTAATCTGCCCGGCTACTGCCAGATGCCGGACGGAACGCTCAATTCCGGCCATTGCACCGATGCTGAAAACGCGGCCGGCGGTCATGACGTTCACCTTCCCGCCAATTCTGCACCGAACACACCGAACTCGAACACGCCGCCTCCGCCAGGGGGGAACGACAACGATGGAACGGGCGGGCCGCCGCCGGTCGGCTCAGGCCCGGATGGTGACGGCGACGGTGATGGTTCGGATTCCACGCCGGTCTACACCGGAGTCGACTGTCACATTCAGCACGCGGCCACGCCGGCGCAGATCTGCTCGGTGCCGAACGGACTGCAGTACTGGTACATCGGCGCGGACGGCAGCGCGCAGCCGGGCCCGTTCCTGCCCGACTCGCCAAAGATTACCTTCAGCGGCACCAACCCGATGACGGGCAAGTCGGTTACGATCGACTACATCACGGAAAACGAAGAGACGCTCCTGCGGGTCAGCACGTTCTATCCGGACAACGAATACGACACCAACAAGCCCTATGTCTTCACGCTGGACCCGGGGCACACTGTGAACCATATTCAGTGGTGAGAACTGCAGTGGATAGTGGATAGTGGATAGTGGATAGTGGGGAGGTTAGCTGAGTCAGGTAGTTGAGATGTGTGGGCAGGAAAAGAAAAGAACCCCTTGACAGGGGTTCTTTTTTTGTTTTGGTTGATTGGGGGCTATTGCAGGAGGGCTTCGAGCTCTTCGGTGGCTTCGGTGTCTTCGGGCTCTTCCTCTTCCTGCTCGCGGTGGGCGATGGCGGTGAATTCGTAGGCGCCCTTGGGGTCCTGGTCGCCGTCGGCGCCGTTGGAAGAGTCGAAGGGGTTGCGCGAGCCGGTCGAGGGCCGGGCGGTTGACGTGTCTGCGGGCAAGCCTGCAGGTGCATTGGGGATGAAGTCGACCTGGATGGTGTCGCCGGGGACGAAGCGGCCTTCGAGCAGGGCCTCGCTGAGCGGGTCCTGGACTTCGCTCTGGATGACGCGGCGCAGGGGGCGGGCGCCGTAGTCCGGATTGTAACCGGCGTCGGCGATGGCGTAGCGGGCGGCAGGGGTGAGCACCAGCTTCATTTCCTGCTCGTCGAGCTGGGCGCGCAGGGTGCGCAGCTCAAGCTCCACGATATCGGTAATCTCTTCCTTGGTGAGGCTGCGGAAGACCATGATGCCGTCGAGGCGGTTGATGAATTCGGGGCGGAAGGTCTTCTTGAGAGCATCCATCACCTTCGACTTCATCTGCTCATATTCGGTTTCCATGCGGGTCTGCTCATCGGCGGTGATGGCGAAGCCGATGCCCTTGGAGCCCTGGATGAGGTTGGCGCCGACGTTGCTGGTCATGATGAGCAGGGCGTTGCGGAAGTCGACGCGGCGGCCCTTGGCGTCGGCGAGGGAGCCGTCCTCCATGATCTGGAGGAGCATGTTGAAGGCTTCGGGGTGGGCCTTTTCGATTTCGTCGAGAAGGACGACGGAGTAGGGCCGGCGGCGGACGGCTTCGGTGAGCTGGCCGCCCTCTTCGTAGCCGACGTAGCCGGGGGGCGCGCCGACGAGGCGGCTGACGTTATGCCGCTCCATGAACTCGCTCATGTCGAGTTTGATGAGCGCCTCTTCGCTGCCGAAGAGGAATTCGGCAAGGACTTTGGTCAGCTCGGACTTTCCGATGCCGGTCGGGCCGAGGAAGATGAAGCTGCCGATAGGGCGCTTGGGGTCCTTGAGCCCGGCGCGTGCGCGGCGGACGGCCTTGCTGATGGCCTTAATCGGTTCATCCTGGCCGACTATGCGTTTGTGGAGCTCGTCTTCCATGCCGAGGAGGCGTTCGCGCTCCTCTCCGCCCATGCGATAGACGGGGACGCCGGTCCACATGGAGACGACTTCGGCGATGTCGTCGGCGGAGACGACGGGCTGGTTGGCGACCTGGCGCCAGCCCTCGCGCAGTTTGTCCAGTTTCGACTGAAGCTCGACCTCTCGATAGCGGAGGTCGATGGCGTCGTCGAAGCGCTGGGTTTCGAGCGCCTCTTCCTTTTCCTTCTGGAGGCGTTTGAGATCGATGAAGGTCTCGCGCAGACTGACGGCGTGGGGGGCTTTGTACATGCGCACGCGGCTGCCGGCCTCGTCGATGAGGTCGATGGCCTTGTCGGGCATGAAACGGTCGGGCACGTAGCGCGCGGCCAGATGGGCGGCGGAGTCGAGGGCCTCTTCGGAGATGATGAGTTTGTGGTGTTCCTCGTAACGGGTCTTGATGCCCTTGAGGATCTCGATCGTCTCTTCGATGGTGGGCTCTTCGACAAGGATGGGCTGGAAGCGGCGTTCAAGGGCGGCGTCGTGTTCGATATGTTTGCGGTATTCGTCGAGCGTGGTGGCGCCAATGACCTGGAGCTCGCCGCGGCTGAGGGCCGGTTTGAGGATGTTGGCGGCGTCGACGCTGCTGCCGGCCGCGCCTGCGCCGACCAGCATGTGGACTTCATCGATGAAGAGGATGGCGCCGCTGTTGATGATCTCTTCGATAACTTTTTTTAGGCGTTCCTCGAACTGGCCGCGGTACATGGTGCCGGCGACGAGGCTGCCGACGTCGAGCATCAGGATGCGCTTGTTGAGGAGAGGCTCGGGCACGTCGCCGTCGACGACGCGCTGGGCCAGCCCTTCGACGATGGCAGTCTTGCCGACACCGGGCTCCCCGATGAGGGCGGGGTTGTTCTTGTTGCGGCGGCTGAGGATCTGGATTACGCGTTCGATCTCCATCTGCCGGCCGATGACCGGGTCCAGGCGGCCCTCCTCAGCGGAGGCGGTGAGGTCGAGCCCGAGCTGATCCACGAGAGGCGTTTTGGACTCTTTCTTCTGCTTCTCTTTGGATTGGGCGTTGCTTTGCAGGAGATCGCGGGCGGTCTGGGTACGGACGCGATCGAGGTTGATGCCGAGGTTGCGCAGGACGTTGACGGCAACGCCGTCTCCGTCGCGTACGAGGCCGAGGAGCAGATGTTCAGTGCCGATGTAGTGGTTGCCCATCATGCGGGCCTCTTCGACAGCCAGTTCGATAACCCGTTTTGTGCGCGGGGCGAGGGTTGGTTTGCCCAATGGTGTGCGTTCCCCGCGTCCGACGGTGCGCTCCACGGCCCGCACGACCTGGCCCGGTTCGACGCCCAATTCCTTGAGCACCTTGACGGCGACGCTGTTCTCCTCCTGGACGAGGCCCAGGAGCAGATGTTCGGTACCGATATGGTTATGGTTAAGCCGCAGGGCCTGTTCCTGTGCAAGGGTCAGGACTCGGCGCGCACGTTTCGTGAAGCGTTCGAGTTTATCAGACATGGGTACGTTCCCTCAGTCGTCGTAATTATGTCCAAAAGTCGGCGGACAGAATCTACTATACCATAGGTACCAACCGGCTGACGTAATCGGAATTCCGATTGTCTCCTTGTCAACAGACGGCGTGCGGCAAGAGTTGATGCCTTGGATGCAGAGCGTAGGCGAAGGACGGTACTAATGCGAATCCGTGCGCACGGTTGCGGAAGGAGAGGGCCTGGCGCCTGTCGGAAGGTAAGGTGCAGTAGGCGTTCTGGGGCTGGCGAGCGGTTTGCCAAGACCGGCACATGTGGGGTCCGGACTGACCGTACCGGTGCGCCAAACGTTCATCCGTTGACTTTACAAGATGTAACAGCTCATATTGTAACGACGGCCCTTATATTTTGTCAATTCAGAAAAAAACGTGCCGGACGCGAAGTCCGACACGTTTTCTGCGAGACTGTCAACGCCGGGGGCGGGCGGCCTGGATTCTGTTCTTGCGCGGCCTGCCGAGGTCTTGCGCGGCGCGGCGGCGGCTGGAATGGGATAAGCCGGCGTTCGGGAGCTAGGCCAGAAGCTAAGCCACTACCCTGGCGGCCTCCGGAGCTTCAGCCGGGCCGGCCTGTTCGCTGTCGGCTTCAGCTTGGTCCTCAGCGGCGGCTTCTACTGAGTTTTCTGCGGCTGAGTTCTCGGCGGCTGAGTTATCAGCGGCTGAGTTATCAGCGTTCGCTTCATTTTCTTCGAGGGGTACGGGTTCCCAGTCAAATTCGACCGATTCCTCTTCGGGCGAGACCTGCTTGAGGCTGAGGCCCATGCGGCGCTTGTCAGTGTCGATGCGAATGATGCGCAACTCAAGACCCTGGTCTTCGGTCACGACCTCGCTGGGATGGGTGATGCGGCGTTCGGTCAGTTCGCTAATGTGGATCAGCCCTTCGATGGTGTCGCCTTCGAGACGGGCGAAGGCACCGAAGTGGACCAGTTTGGTCACGACGCCGCGCACGATCTGCCCCACTTCATAGCGGTCGGGCACGGTTTCCCACGGCTCGGGCAGCAGACGGCGCAGGCTGAGACCGATACGCTTACGCTCTCGGTCGACGTTGAGGACCATAACCTGGATCTTTTCGCCGATCGAGACGACTTCCTTGGGATGGCTGATGCGGCCCCAGCTCAACTCGCTCAGATGGATGAGGCCGTCGGCGCCGCCGAGGTTGACGAAGGCGCCAAAGTCGGCGAGGCTGCTGACGACGCCATCGCAGACGGTGCTCTCTTCAAGTGATTCAAGCAGTCTTTCCTTCTGCTCGCGGCGCCATTCGCGAATGGCGACCCGTTCTGAAAGGATGAGGCGGTTGCGGCGGCGGTCCAGGTCGATGACCTTCATGCGCAGCTCGGCGTCCATCAACTTCATCCAGCGATTGTCCGGTTCGCCTTCGGTAAGCTGCCGGGACTGGCTCTCGCTGCTGAGCTGGCTGGCGGGGACGAAGCCGCGCACCTGCCCGATCTTGACGATGACGCCGCCGCGGTTGAAGCCGCTGACGGAGCCGGTGAACATGTCCTGGGATTCGAGCAGCTCTTCGGCGTGTTTCCAGTCGCTCTCGGCCCGGGCGCGGGAGATGCTGAGGAGGAGGTTGCCGTCGCGGTCCTCGCGCATTACGTAGACGGGCACTTCGTCACCGATGGTCATCTCCTTGAAGTCGCCTTCGAGGCGGTCGACTTCACGGCCGGTGACGATGCCTTCCGACTTATAGCCGATGTCGATGAGCAACTCGCCGGCGCGCTTATCGACAACGACCCCGTGACGGATGTCGCCTTGCTGCGGCTGGTTCACGTAGGAATCATCGAATTCCTCAAGGAGCAGGGCCATTGGATGGTCGTCCTGCGGCGGTCCAGCGTCGATCTCTTCGGTCAGGAAATCTGGTACTGCTTCCAATATTGCGGCTGTTTGCTGGTGTGACATGACGGTGTTACTTCCTCCAATAAGAGATAGATTGTAACGGCAGTTGTGTTCTGACGTCGGCAAAATACAAACACGAGAACCAAACGAACATCAAGATAAATAGATTTTGCTCAAGCGCTACCCTGCCAGCGTTGGGCGCGCTATGTCCACATTCTTATCAGTGCAAGCCAGGGGACTGCACTACTCTGAACGGTATACAGGGGTGAAGACTACCTTGTCTTCTTTGTGGAAAGGTACTACTTTTCGCCGGCGGAGGCACCACTGGCGCGTAATGCTATCGCCTCGATTTCAATCAGCGCGCCGAGTGGCAGTGCGGCTACCTGCACTGTACTGCGAGCAGGAGGTTCATCCTGGAACGCTTGCGCGTAGATTTCGTTCACAGTGGGGAATTCAGCGATGTCGGTCAGGAAGATCGTCGTCTTGACGATCTGTCCCATGCTGGAGCCGCCCGCGTCAAGGACTGCGGCGAGGTTTTCCAGCACCTGGTGGGTCTGTTCAACGATGCCTGGTCGTAGTTGACCGGTCAGGGGATGGATTCCGATCTGACCCGAAGTGAAGAGCAGTTGCTCTGTGGCGACGGCCTGGGAATACGGTCCGATCGCAGCAGGGGCTTTTTCGGTAAAGACGGTCTGTTGGGTCATGCAGGGCTTCAGCGTGTTCTTCGCTGAACAAGTTCCTTTTAGGTTTGCAGACAACTGGAAAGTGCAGAGGAAATCCTGTTGAATGCAAATTGTGGCCCATTGTATGTGATCTTCCAATGTTTGTCAAAATTGGTTTTTGGGCGTTGTTTGAACCGTGATTTGGGGGGGAGTACGGC
>VXRG01000088.1 GCA_009838625.1 Caldilineaceae bacterium SB0664_bin_27 | reverse complement strand
TTGCACAGGTCTTGTTTATGTTTTGTATAGGTTTACAGAGTTGAGCAGGAAGGGAATGGCCAAGCCTGGTTGCCTGCCGATGTATATGAAATTCATATAATTTCGGGGGGTATCACAGATTTGAGATGCTCCAGAGTAGCGGGCTGGGGAACTGCAGTGGTCCGTGGAACGGCGGCAGTTGATTGAGGTCAGGGGTGGATGATTTGAGGGGTTTGTCCTGTTTTGTCCTGTTTTGTCCACATTTTAGGGGGGATGGACGATATTTTATATTTTTTTCTGCCAGATGGGGCGGCACTGTTGCCTGGGCTGAAACCACCATTTCTTGTGTGATCAGCGCAGAGAATCCGGGATACACACGATTTCGCAGGGCAGTGGCATTTGATCCGGTTTGCCAGCATTGCCGAAGTTAGCCAGAGGGTCGGCGAGGGGCGGAAGGGCAGTGGTTAGTGGCGGAGCGGCTGGGGGCGCGAGAGCAGCGACTTGCCTAAAGGCTGTGCTGGCGGCGGCGCAGTGTGCGAACCTTGAATGACTTGGCAGGATGGGGCGTAGGCGTGTAGTCGATTTTGAGGTTGTATCCCG
Source organism: Caldilineaceae bacterium SB0664_bin_27 (assembly GCA_009838625.1). Taxonomy (GTDB): domain Bacteria; phylum Chloroflexota; class Anaerolineae; order Caldilineales; family Caldilineaceae; genus Bin5. Next base: position 5,741 of record VXRG01000088.1, on the reverse strand, counting down.
GCGGATCCAATCTGATTTCGAAATAGCGGGCGATGGTCAAGAGTGCAACCACGACCTGCACCTCGGCAAAATTCATACCCAGGCAGCGATGGACGCCCAGCCCGAAGGGAGCGAAAGCGCCCGACTGACTGTGCTCGGCCCGTTCCGGCGAGAACCGGTCGATATCGAAGCGTTCTGGATTGGGGAAGCATTGCGGTAGGTGATGCGCCACGGTGTTGCCTACGATGACATTCGACCCGGCCGGTACCGTGTAACCGCCAAACTCAAAGGAGTTGATCACATGGCGCATGAGCGCGGGGATGACCGGATACATCCGAAGCGTCTCCATGAAGATGCGCTTGGTAACTTCGAGCCGGTGCATTCCCTCCGCGGCTAATGTGCCTTCATCGAACCAAGCGTCAGCCTCGGCGGTCATGCGTTCGAGGAGTTCAGGGTGTTTCAGTACCGCGTAGAGCATGAAAGACGCGGTGTTCGCAGAAGTCTCTATCCCGGCAAAGAAGGGGCCGAGCACAGCCAACTGCATGGCCGTCTCAGGAAAGAACTGGGGATCACGCTTGTGCAGATCCAGAAGGTCGTCTATCAGGTCCTGGTCGCTGCGCTCCTCTTCTTCGTGGCGGGCCATCACCGCGGCAAAGAGTTCGTCCATTCGTTCGCGGGCCCGCGTCAGCCGCGGCAGCCTCAGAAGCAGACCGGGACGCTGCCTCATCACGTGGACCGAAAGCATGCCATTGAGAAACGCGATCAGGTCGTCGATATAGTCCAGAGCGGAAACGCCGGTCGTGAGGACGGCGATATGCTCGGTTATAATTCTCTGCATGGCGTGTTGGACCACAAACGGTCGGTCCTCCGGCCATTCGGCGATGAGGCGCCTGGTGATATCGACGACCTGATCGAGCCGGTCTTCGACAAACGGGCCGGAGAAACCTCTCTTCTGCACCTTGCGCATGCGGATGTGTTGCTGGCCGTCCATACTCATGAGGGCGTCTCTGGCGCCCATAGCCGCGTTGAAATTTCGCCAACTCTCGTAAGAGCGCAAGTGGATTCGCCCGTTCCTCTGCACGAAGGTATTCCCCTCCGGACCGGCAAGGACGATGAAGCGGTTGTTGAGTGCGCTGATCTGAAATATCGGTCCCAGTTCAAGGTACTGCTGGATGAGAAAGCCGCGCAGGTCTCCCGCCATGTTAAAGACGTTGCCCAGCAAAGGCATCCCGGCCGCCGCGGGAATCTTGGTGGCGTTACCAACAGATGACGGCGCAGCGGGAGGTGGGGCCTTAACCTGCCGGATAGTCGCTGCGATCTCGCGGCAAATCAGGTCGAGCCTGGAGATGGCGTCAATTCTATCCTGCGTCTGGGCCAGCTCGTCCTGAGACAACATGCTCTCGAACACACCGCTGGCCGATGCGAGGCTGACGATGACGATGTCGCGGGGGTCGGGAATATCATCACTGAAAAGCGTCCGCATGATGCGGAGCTGTACCTCCTCGGTGGCCTTGTCGTCCGCCGTGTTGTAGCGGCGGGCACGGGATACGTCGGCGGAGAGAAAGACCTCGCCGCTGGTTTCGGCTTCAAGGATACCCCGCTCAATCAGTCTGGCCAGGGCATTCTCACGGATTTCGTCGCTACTGTCGGCCAGATCCGTAACCCAGAAGGCGATCTCGCGGGTCGTTTCTCCATCCCGCGCGATCTTTGCCAGGATGGGATCCAGCAGGTCGCTTCCCAACGGTGTCGGGTCGGAGACGACGAGAATCTCAGGGCGCCAGAGGTCCGCCTTGATCCGCTGTTCCAGTGCCAGATCCATCAGCGCTGCGCCGGCGAAGGCGACGGCGCGCGAGGGCAGTGGAAATGAATGTCGAATATCGCCGTGATCGGAATCGAGGACAAGCAGCAGGAACTCTTCAACAACCCGTAATTTGTCGGTGACTTGCGACATTGACAGCGATTCCTCTCTCTTCCTTTGCGAGCATTGCGCGCCCGGCTCTACACCAGGTTGACTGCTCACACCCCAGGCAGTCAAACGAACCGGCGCTGGCTGACGAGAGTGTTCGGGCGGTTATCAGTACCGGTCTGCACGCGCAGGAGCAAAGCCCCCGCGCAAGACAGCGTTGCGACGACAGCGAGTACGGTGAACACGTTGCTCAACCCGTCCGCCAGCGCAGCGTTGAGCGAGTCCAGCAGGCTGTCAATAATCAGGGAATCGTCACTTCCCGCCTCGGCAAGAACTTCCCTGAGCGCCTCGGCTTCAGCAGGATTCAGTAGTGCCTGAGGGTTCTCCTTTACGGAATCAAGCAGCCCTGCCGGGAGTGCGGCTCTGACCTCATCGGGGACTCTCGCTTCGACTTTGAGTCGGAAGCTCTGCACGAGTACGGCGCCCATTACGGCGAGACCCATCATGCCGCCCACGGACCGCCAGAACTGGCTCGCGGAAGTGCCGGCCCCCACCAGACTGAACGGCACTGAGTTCTGGATCGCCGCCGAGAGTACGGTCAGTGTACCGCCGATGCCGACCCCCGCGAGCACGAGGTAACTCACGATCCGGAAGACCCCTGTCGCCTCATTCATCGTGGACATCAGATACATCCCCACTGCAGCGAGCGTAGTGGTGACGAGCACATGCAGCCAGAAGCGCCCGCCGGTCCTGGAGAGAAGCAGCCCAAACAAGATCGCGCCGCCCACGATTCCCGGCAGCATCGGGACCAGGAGTCTTCCACTGGCTGCGGCTGAAACGCCGAGCACGCCCTGGAAGAAGAGAGGCAGGAAAAGCAGGGAGCCGTACAGGATAAAACCAGTTAATAGCATCACCATCATGGCCGAAGCCACAAACCGATCTGTATAGAGCCTCAATGACATGATTGGAGACTCGGCCCTGGATTCGACAACTACGAACGCCACTGCCATCGCCAGGCCAAACGCCATCAGACCAAGGCACTGGGGTGAACTCCACGCATACTGAACGCCTCCGAACGAGAGGGCAAGCAACACGGGTACGACGGCAACTGCCAGGGAAATCATTCCCAGATAGTCCGGTTTTCGGGTCGTAATGTTGGGGATGACACGCGGGAAAACCCATATTATCAGCAGCAGAATGGGAAGAGCGAAAATGACATTGAGCAGGAAGATCCAGTTCCAGTGAAAATGGTGCGTAATGTAGCCACCCACGACTGGCCCTACAATAGACGCGACGCCGAACACGCCGGCCAGCGATCCCTGGTATTTGCCCCGCTCTTCAGGCGGATACAGGTCGGCCACGGAGACCAGACTGGCCGTCATTACAAGTCCGCCGCCGATGCCCTGTACCGCACGAAAGGCAATAACGGCACTCATGGATTGGCTCACCCCGAGCAGAGCCGAGGAAACGATAAAGACAACCAGGCCGAAGATGAAGAACGGCTTGCGCCCGTACAAGTCGCTCAGCCCGCCTGCAATCGGCGCCGTAACAGTGGCAGCGACCATGTAGGCGGTGGCGATCCACACGTAGCGGTCAAACCCCCCAAGGTCGGCTACAATGCTGGGCAGTGCGGTGGCGACGGTGGTCTGACCCAGCGCGGCCAGAAACATTACCAGGTTTACGCAGGTCATCGAGACGGCGACTTGCCTTCTGGGGAGTTGTACGAAACCTGTGGTCTGGCAGAGGTCCGCATCACTTTTTTCATCTGATGCGGAGGTCATCGCCTACACCCCTACGATTCATAACGTCCCCCGTCAGACTGCGGTCAAGCGGAACGGCTCTGCGCCCGTGCCCGCGCTCTGCGCAAACGATAAGAGAGCTTGTACGCACTGTGCAACTGCGAAGACAGTGCTGAAAAGAGATAGGTGGGGGTCAGGGAGCCACTGCGGGTGGGGAGAAGCTCGGCGGCATCCAGATCTTCAATGGCTGCCGTCGTTCTCTTCAGCATCGTTTCACCCAATGTGCGTATCCGTTTGTTGGACATATCCAGCGCCCCACCCGCACAGACGCTCGGCACCAGCATGCCCAGGATGTTAGATCGGTAACTCTGCCAGCAATCTTCGCTTGTAAAGCCCTTGGCTCCCATGCTGCAGACGATGCCGTGATACGCCTCCAGGGCCTGGCGCTCGATGCGACGGCGGACCTCGGTGGGGACGCTCGAAACCATGAAATATGCCACGTCGTACACTCCGTTCCCAATCAGCCCGGAGGTCTGCCAGTCGATTACGGCGAAGTCGTCCGGCCTTCCGTCGCCAAAGAACATGTTCTCCAACCTGAAGTCGCCGTGCGTCAGGGTCTGCGGCCCGGCGCCCAGTTCACGCATGTGGTCAACGACCCTGGGGCCGAAAGCTTCCGCCAGGCGCTGCATCCTGACTGAGAGCAGGTTGCCAAAACGCTCCAGGCAAGGGGGAAGGCATCCCAGGTAGATGAGCTGCGATAGCCAGGGTCTCGGGCCACCGACCGAGGCCAGAAAATCGGAAGCGGGCGGCTGATCCAGCCTGTTCCAGAAGCGGCCGTGCAACGCGGCAACGCTCCTAATGGCGTGCATGGCCCGCTCGGCGCTCGCTCCGATGATTTGGTCCATATGCTCCATATGCCCCAAATCTTCGAGTACCATGACGAAGCGATGCGTTCGGCTGTCAAAATCTCCATACAACAGTTCAGGAAGCCTCATCGGTATACTCTGGGCCAGCTGGCGGAAGCAGAAGTACTCCCGCTTGTACATTGACAGTAATTTGGCGATTCGTAGACTTTTCTTGTCATCACTGGATAACTTGATGACGACAGACTTCGGCATATCCGGGACGTCGTGGTGATAGGTCAGGCCGCAGCGCAGGATGGCGCCTATCGTCCCTGAGCCTGCGCCAATATCCTCCACAGCGATGTTTCTGATGGAGGGAAGGTCGCCGCCGGCGCTCAGGGCTCGCTGAATCCAATCAACGGTTAGTGAGTTTCCATTTTCGGGTATTGACAGACTATCTGTGCTCGCCACGATCAGCCTTGAAGTGTGCCCCCTCTGCAGTATGCGCTTGCGCCGGCTCCTGTGCGCCCGGTCTAAACCTCAGTATGAAGGCTCTTGCGTCTGTCCAGTTTGGCGGGCGACGGTAGCGGAGTTTTTGCCGCCAAGGGAGCGCCACTCATGGACCTGTTGGGGGGTGGGTCCGTGGGCGATGCAGTAGCCGTCGTACTGGTCGAGAGCGTGCCCCTTACAGGGGCTGCCGTCTTTTCGGCGTGCTTTACAGAGCATTTTGGACGTTGTGGTTGGCACCTCAAATGCGTGTTGTTTTCGCCGTACCGCTGCAGGGCCGGCGATGGCAAACAGGTTGACGGGGCAGGGATTATGCTGCGCCGCGAAGCGATAATTGTAACACAGGGGTTCGGTGTTTTTGAATCAGGATATGCGGGATTTTTGCACAGGTTTTGTAAAGCTTTTGAACAGGTTTTGTAGAGGTTTGGAGGGCGTAACGGCGAGGAGTGAGGAGAGAGAAGTGAGGAGAGAGTTGAGGAGAGAGCGGAGAGCGGAGAGGAGGGAGGAGTGGCTCGGGGAACAAGGGCAGGCACAAGGCCTGCCCCTACCGTAGATTGAGGGGGAGGGCGGAGGTGGCGTGTGGCCGACTGAGTGCGAGTGCGAGGTTGAACGGAAGTGGTTGGTGGTCAGGGGCGGCGGGGCGGGGCCCTGAGGGCAGGCACAAGGCCTGCCCCTACCGTAGATTGAGGGGGAAGGCGGGAAGTTGGATATGGCCGGCAGTGGGCAGGCAAGGGGCGGAATCAGTCTATTATAAACAACTCCGACCCC
>VXRG01000154.1 GCA_009838625.1 Caldilineaceae bacterium SB0664_bin_27 | reverse complement strand
GGGCAGGACCTGGTACCAGCCGGAGCCGAACAGCAACCCATCCCGTCTCACCACCCAGGAATGTTTGAACTCCTGGTTGCCGGTGGCAAGGTTCTGAAAGAGATAGTCCACCCACACACCCTCTTCGGTCGCGCTGAGCATCAGGTCACCGAAGCGATAGCCGGTGACGTCGACGCCCAGGTCACCCTTCAGGTCCATACCAAGCAGATCCGGGTTGGCGTGGGCGATCAACGTATCGTCCTCATCGAAGATGAAGACATAGTACTCGCCGTCCGCACTCTCCGGTGTGTTGTAGTACTCGACCGTCGCCTCTCGCCCCTGGGCTTCATATCGTTGCAAGGCCTGCTCTACCATGGCCACGGTGTAGGCCACAGGATGCGCTTTGGTGGCGCCCAATTCCAGACCGGGCAGAACCTGATACCAGCCGGAGCCGAAGATAAGACCGTCATGGCGGACGACCCAGGAATGTTTGTACTCATGGTTGCCGGTGGCGATATTGAGGAAGAAGTAGTCGATCCAGAGGCCTTCCTCGTCGACATTGTGCAGAAGTTCACCGTATCTGTATCCGGTGATATCGACGCCGAGCTCGCCAATTTCATCACCTATGGAATGCTGTCCGCGCAGCTCCTCTCTGGGGTGGCCGATGACGAAGTCGTTTTCGTCGATGAGGAAGACGTACCATTCACCGTCAAGGTTTGCGGGCGAGTTAATGTATTCGAGGGTGGCTTCGCGTCCTTCGGTCTTGTAACGCTGGATGGCCTGTTCAACGAGATGGACGGTGTAGCCTGGACGATCGGCCTTGGAGGGGGCGCTGCGGGAGAAATCGGGCAGAATCTGATACCAGCCAGAACCGAAGATCAGCCCGTCGTGGCGCACCACCCAAGTATGTTTGAACTCCTGGTTGCCGGTGGCAAGATTGAGGAAGATGTAATCGACCCACTGCCCCTCCTCAGTGGCGCCGACTATGGCTTCGCCTTGTCGATAGCCGGTGATATCCACCCCTACAGGGCCATGCAGGCTCTCACCCAGCAGATCCGGGTTGGCGTGGGCGATTATCTCGTCGTTCTCATCGACGATGAAGACATACCATTCTCCGTCCACGCTTTCGGGAGAGTTGTAGTAGTCAACGGCGGCCTCCCGCCCCTCGGCATCGTAGCGTTGCAGAGCTTTTTCTACCATGGCCACCGTGAACCCCGCGCGATCGGCCTTGGTAACCTGCCGGCTTTGCCCGGTGACAGCGCCATCCATTTGCAAATTGGATGTCATATATTGATCACAGCCGGACACAAATACGGCGGCAGCTATCAGTACGGCTGCTAGTCGACTAAGTAACAAACGGTTGTGCATCATCTACCTCCTGTAGATCTCTTCATTGAGAGCAGGTAATTCCGGGTCGAACGGTTAAACATGAAGATTTAACAAAAACATACCGAACACACCTGCACCGAGCCATCCAGTGACGTGTGTTCGGCAGTAGGAAAAACGTATGCGCTCCAGCATGAACTTCAGCGCGCAAAATCTTTTGCTTGCGCCTCTGTACGAAAGAGGCGCAGATGGTTCAAGGCACTACCGGTTTCGTACTTCACGCGAAACATGCGCACGTTTGACGAGCCGGTCTCTCTACAGTGTCTTGGCGCGGCTGGCGTTGCGCTCGACGACAAGCGAGACGAACTCTGCCGCAGGCATCCCGTTCTGTCGAGCGCCGTCGCGCCGGCGCAGCGAAACTGTCTCTTCTTCCACCTCGCGATCGCCGACGATCAACATATAGGGAACCTTCATACCCTGGGCCAGGCGGATCTTGTTGTTCATCCGGTCGCTGCTCAGGTCGGCGGAAACCCGCGCCCCGGCCTCGGTAAGGCGCTCCTCAATCTGCATCGCGTATTCATTGTGAGCCGAAGTAACGGGAATGACCCGCACCTGTTCAGGCGACAGCCAGACCGGAAAGTTGCCGCCGTAATGCTCGATGAGGAAGCCGATCATGCGTTCGTGCGTGCTCAGCGGCGCCCGGTGAATACACAGCGGGATCTCCTCTTCGCCGGCTGCGTTGATATAGGATAGGCCCAACCGTTCCGGCTGCGCGAAGTCGACCTGATTGGTGGCTAGGGTGAACTCGCGGCCGATGGCGCTCCAGATCTGCACGTCGATCTTGGGGCCGTAGAAGGCGGCCTCGTCCGGCTCCTCTTCAAACGGCACGTTGCCCTCGGTCATCGCCTGGCGCACCATCTCCTCGGTCTGCTCCCACAGCGAGCGGTTGTCGACGTACTTCTCGCCCAGCTTTCTGGGGTGATGCGTGCTCAGACGCATGACAAAGCGCTCGATTTCGAAAAGATCGAAGTAGTACTTGTACAGATCGACGACCCGCATGAACTCCTCTGCAAACTGCTCCTGGGTGCAATAGATGTGGGCGTCGTTCATCTGCATCGAACGGACGCGCATCAGCCCGAAAAGCTCCCCGCTCTGTTCATAGCGGTAACAGGTCCCGTACTCGGCCAGCCGCACGGGCAGTTCGCGGTAGCTGCGCAGCTTGGAGCCGAAAATCTTGTGGTGCATCGGGCAGTTCATCGGCTTCACGTAGTAGGTGACGCCTTCCATCTCCATCGGCGGGTACATGCTGTCTTTGTAGAAAGCAAGATGTCCGCTGCGCTTGAAGAGGTCCTCCTTGGTCAGATGGGGCGTGCGCACCCGGTCGTAACCGGCAGCCTCCTCGGTCTCCTTGGCCAGGCGTTCGAGCTCTTCGATGATAGTGGCGCCGCGCGGCAGCCAGAGAGGCAGACCCGGCCCGACCTCCTCTTCGAAAATAAAGATCTCCAGTTCGCGGCCCAGCTTGCGGTGATCCCGCTTCTTGGCCTCTTCGAGTTGATCGAGGTGTTTCCTCAACTCTTTGCGGTTGCGCCAGGCCGTGCCGTAGATGCGCTGCAGCATGGGGTTCTTCTCGTCCCCCCGCCAGTAGGCGCCGGCGACGCTGAGAAGCCGAAAACCGTCGGCGACGATCTGACCGGTATGCTCCACGTGGGGTCCCCGGCACAGGTCTTCGAATGTATCATGTTTGTAGGTGCTGATCACCGGTTTTTCAGCCGCTTCGTTGCCGTATTCGTCGATTTCACCCTCGACCAGGCCGTCGATCAGTTCTAATTTGTATGGCTGGTCGGCGAAAAGCTGGCGGGCCTCTTCGGCGCTCACCTCGCGATAGTCAAACTGGTGCTTGCCGCCGATAATCTGGCGCATGCGCTTCTCGATCGTTTTCAGATCCTCGGGCCGGAAGGTACGCGGTGAACCGTCCTGGTCAACCCCCAGATCAAAATCATAGTAGAAACCGTTGTCTATCGGCGGCCCGATCGCATACTTGGCTTCGGGATATAGTTCCAGCACAGCCTGCGCCATAACGTGGGCTGCGCTATGGCGAATGTTATACAGGCCATCAATTTTACTAGCCATCTCCGTTGCTCCTGTGAACTTCAGTGGTTGTACTGCTGGGCGCTGACACCTCGGACTGTAAATCCGAAGTGAACTCTGGCTCGTGGATAGGAACTCCACTGGCCGCCAGGATCTACCGCTACCCGCGACTAGTCAACCACGCAGCGCTCCACCAGGTCAGGTAGAGCAGCTGCTGCATCCCCTTTACCAACGGCATTGGGTCGATCCATTCGCTCAAACGGTGGGCGTCGCCGCCATCGGTAAGGCCCACACAGACCGCGGGAATGTTACGGCTTAGGGGCACATTGGCATCTGTGCTGCTGATGCGCGCATCACTGCGTTCCTTAACGCCGAGCTCCTGCAGAATTGTGGAGGCGGCCTGTACGAGTGGATGCTGAAAAGGCAGCCCGCCCGGGGGCCGGTTGCCGATCTGTTCATGCTGTAGAGTCAGGCCGTCCCCGTGCGCACGATGCGCCTGCGCATGACGCTCCACGATCCTTCCAATCTCGCCGTCCAGCCAGGCCAGCGTTTCGGGTGATTCGCTGCGCAGGTCCAACTCCATCCACGCTTGCTGGGCGATCGTATTGATGGAGGTGCCCCCGCCGATGCGGCCGATGTTGAAGGATGTACGCGGTGTCTGCGGAACCTGCACACGCGCCATCTCTTCGGCCAGCGATACCAGTCCGTGCACAGCGCTGGCTGCGCCGAAATCACCCCAGCTGTGGCCCCCCGGCGCCGCGGCCGATGTACGGTAACGCCGCACGCCCAGGGCTTGGTGGACAATGCGGCCCAGGCCCATGCCTTCGAGCACGATCACAGCGCCCAGGGCCCCCCGCCCGTTGCGGGAAGGTCCCGCATTGCGGTTTGCCCCGTTCGTTTGCGCGGCCAGCCGGTCCACGACCCGTCGCATGCCCCGCAGGTCGCCCACGCCCTCTTCCATCGAATTGGCGACCAGCCAGATGTCCACGGGCGGCGGGGCAAGTTGTATCAAGGTCTCGGCCAAAGTGAGCAGGCCGGCGACCCCTGTCGAATTGTCGCCGATGCCCGGCCCGCGGATCAGTCCATTGTCCAGACGGCGCAGACGCAGGTCGGTCTCAGACGGAAAGACGGTATCGGTGTGCGCGGACACGAGCAGGGCAGGTTGGTCCTGCGCCCGCCGGCTGCGCACGCGGCCGTAAACATTTCCCAGCCGGTCCCGCGCCACGTCGGCCAGGCCGATCGCCTGCATACGGCTCTCGATCCACGCGGCCCGCTCGGTCTCGGCGCCGGTGGGAGCGGGAATCTGCTGGACGGCGACGCAAAGGTCGATGAGTTGCTCGAGCCGGCCGGCGTAGGCTGCGGCTGCGGCCTGCACTGCGCTTCCGTGGGAGAGCCTGTCTATCAACATGAAACACCTGCAAAAACTGTTACCTGCGCCGCTGACTGTAAGCGGCGGAAAAGAACAACAGGGGCGCCCGGTCGAGCGCCCCTGTATTGCTGGCCTGTCACCGCGCCCGGAGGGCACCCATCGAAAATCTATTCATACCAGCCGGAGCCAATGAGCAGGCCGTCGTGGCGCACTGTCCAGGAGTGCTTGGTCTGCTCGGCGCCGGTGGCAGGATTGAGGAACACATAGTGTACCCACAATCCCTCCGCCGTCGCTTCCAGCATGTCGGTGCCGAAATGATAGCCGGTGGAGTCCAGGCCCAGACCTTCCTTCAAGTCCTGACCCAGCAGATCCGGGTTGGCGTGGGCGATCAACTGATCATTCTCGTCGAAGATATAGACATACCATTCCCCATCCACGCTTTCCGGGGTGTTGTAATGGGCCACGGCTGCTTCCCGGCCATGCGCCTTATAGTAGCGCAACGCCTTATCCACCATGGCGACGGTATATTCAGCCGGTTGCGCCTTGGTAACGGCCAGGGCCAGACTGGGCAGAACCTGGTACCAACCAGAGGCGAAGATCAGCCCATCGTGTTTGACGACCCAAGTATGCTTGTACTCCTGGTTGCCGGTGGCAGGGTTGAGGAAGATATAATCGACCCATTTCCCCTCCGCAGTCGCGCTGGCAATCTCCTCGCCATGCCGGTAACCGGTGATGTCCACGCCCAAAGGACCCATCAGGTTCTCTCCCAAATGGTCGGGATTCGGGTGAGCGATCAGGTCATTGTTCTCATCTGCGATGAAGACGTACCACTCGCCGTCAACGCTCTCCGGGGAGTTATAGTAATCGACGGTGGCTTCCCGCCCCTTGGCGTCGTAAATCCGCAGGGCCTTTCCTACCATGGCCACCGTGTAACCCGCGCGATCGGCCTTGGGCCAGCCTTGCCTGGCAGGGGGGCGATCTGAACGGCCCGCTCTATCCATTCGCGAATAACCGTCCATGTACGAATGATTTTTCATCCAGTGATGACAGCCTGACAGGAATATGGAGGCGGCCATCAGCACGGCTACCAATTTACCTATAGACAGACGACTGCGCATTAGTCTTCCTCCTCTAGCGCTCTTCTCTGAGAGCCGGTGCCACTCAGCCGAACATGCGGATTTCACAGAAATATACCGAACATACCTGCACCGAGCCGTCAAGTGAGGTGTGTTCGGTAGAAGGAAAACTTTCACTCTCCACCCTGAACTCCAAAGCGAAGAGGGTCAAGCATACACCTCTGCACAGAAGAGGATCGTATGCTTCATGGCACCACCGATTTCATCCTTAACGCGAAACCTGCCCATGTTGGACGGATCGCGGCCGATTTGCCACGTCACCGCCAGATGTCCGGAATTTCAGGACCGGCGAAAATTTGCCGAACGCCGTCGTTCAGCAACGGCCAAGGTGGGAGATACTGGACTTGAACCAGTGACCTCTACGATGTCAACGTAGCGCTCTAGCCATCTGAGCTAATCCCCCGGAAACTGGATCTCAACTATAGCACACGGCCGTAGCAGCCACAAATTCAGGC
>VXRG01000152.1 GCA_009838625.1 Caldilineaceae bacterium SB0664_bin_27 | reverse complement strand
GGCTTGGGGCGTTCCCTTCCTGCTCAACTCTGGAAACCTGTACAAAACATAAACAAAACCTGTACACTTTCGGAAGATCACCAACCGCGAACAGCCGCATTTCCGCGCCGATGTCACGGCCAGAATCGGCTCGAAGACCCGCTCCCGCGGCGCCTCCACTAAAGCATTTTTCGCCGACTTTTTTGCAAAGAGTGATGCATCTCCATTGATGCATCATTATCGCGCCCTTTTTTCCCCTATTTCTCTCTGGTCAGAAGCCCAATAACCAGTAATGCATCACTTTTTGGGAAATTGAATCGCTTTCTCGGCCCCTTTCGCGCCCTCCGCCGCACCCCCGAAAGACCGCACCTCAGCAAACGAATTGATGAACAATAGGCCCACGGAAAAGCTGTACAAAATCAGCCTTAGGGGACATTTCAGACGCCACAACTATGCCCGTTTCGCGCATCCCCTCCCGCCCCGCAAGGCAACACTCTCATATAAGTGAATACCAAATAGTGGCGAACTTTCATATATTTCAACCAACGACAACACCGCGGCCGGCCGCAAACCGATCTTAGGCAGAGGAAACAGCAGCTCTCACTTCTCACTCATCTCTACTCTCTCCTCGCCTTTCTTCCCACCCCAAATCTGGGATGCGCCCTCGCACAGGTTGCAGTTCAGACAAATGGGGCTTTCGTGTACAATACAGCGACGGCGAGCTAACGGTCTGGATGGACCACAATCGTGTAGTGCTATTGGGTGCGATTCTCGCCTCTCTCGCCTATGTTTCGGCGACTGAAAGCCAGAGGCTCTGATCGAGCCGGGAGAAATTGAGGTGAATCCATGACGATGAACGGCTCAAAAGAGACTCTGGGCTGGGCGCTTATCGGCTGCGGAGGCGCGGGCCGGGCCCATACCGGCTGGGCGGCTGACACCGAAGGCGTAGCCGTGCGCGGCTTTTGCGATATACAAGCCGGCATGGCGGAACAGTTGCAACAGCAGCACGGAGCCGAATTCGCCACCACCGACCCGGATCGCGTCTTTTCCGATCCTGCAGTGGACATCGTATCAATTGCCACCTCCCATAGTTCCCATGCCGATCTGGCGGTCGCCGCCCTGCAGGCCGGCAAACATCTCTTTCTCGAAAAGCCAATGGCCATGACCACGGCCGACTGCCTTCGTATCCACGAAGCGATGCAGGCCGCAGGTACGAAGCTGATGCTCAATTTCTCCATCCGATTTTCGGGCGCCGCACGTGCAATACGCCAGCGACTTCCTGTGCCCAAAGTCAGCCACAGTCAGTGCATGATGGGACGCGCTGACCTGAACCGCTGGCGCTGGCATCCTGTCGAAGGCGGAGGTCCGCTCTGGGATGTCGGAGTTCACATGGTGGACTATCTCTGCTGGATCCACGACAGTACTCCCGTCGAAATCTACGCAACAGGCGGGCAAATCACCCACCCGGGTGAACTGGGCAGTGACGACATGGTGGATACTGCCGCAGCAACCATCCGCTTCGCCAACGATTCGGTCGCCACCTTCCTGATGAGCGACGCCGGTTTCAACTCCGTCATTTCCAAGTGGTTCTTTGAGTTCTTTGACGGCGACAACACGGCAATTCTCTACGAACACTTCCGCAAGGTCAGCTTTGCGGCCCCCGACCCGAACGGGGAGCAAAAGGACGAGACACTGACCCCGCCGCCAATTGAACGCTTGCCGCTGCTGGTTGAGGCGATACGCAACGACACGGAACCGTACGTGCCGCCGCAGGCAGGCATTCTGTCCACCCTGCTGGTCGAGACGATCATCGCGTCGATCCACTCCGGCAAGCCGCAGCAGGTAGATATGTCCGTTCTGCCCGAGCCGCTAGCGCAATAGACTGATCTGGGCGTAGCAGATTTCCATCGTCAGGCGCCGCCGTAGAGTGCGGCAACAAGGGACCCGCCAATGAACGGCATCGAAGCAGTCGCATCTATATTGAAAGCGGAAGGGGTCGAGTGGCTCGCCTGCTATCCCTCCAACCCACTGATCGAAGCCGCCGCACAGGTTGGCATCCGCCCGATAAATTTTCGCCATGAACGCGGCGCGGTGATGGCCGCGGACGGCTACAGCCGCACCAGCGGTCGGCAGCGCTTTGGCGTGGTCGCGGTCCAGTCGCAGGCTGGAGCGGAAAACGCGATGGGCGGGATAGCTCAAGCCTATGCCGACAACGTCCCGATCCTGGTCCTGCCGGGCGGTGTCCAACTGGATCAGCTGGCAGTGCGACCCAACTTTTCCGCATCCCGGAACTACCAGGGCCTGGTCAAACGTGTCGAGGCGATCTACCGGCCGGACCAGGTCGCGGCGGTGATGCGGCGGGCGTTCCATGCACTGCGCAACGGGCCTCCGGGTCCGGTGGTCGTTGAAATGCTTACGGACGTCTGCGATCAGGAGGTCCCTGAAAGCGCGTTGGACTACCGGCCGCCACCGATGATGCGACAGGTTCCTGCCGCAGCCGACATTGACGAGTCGGTCAAGAGGCTGCTGCAGGCTGAGAAGCCGGTCATCTGGGCAGGAGGCGGGGTCCTGCTTGCAGGCGCCAGCGCGGCGCTGCAAGAACTGGCTGAGTTGACCGGTATTCCAGTATTTTGCACGATGCCGGGCAAGTCGGCTTTCGACGAGCGCCATCCGCTTTGCCTGGGCGCGGGCAGTCGCGCCACGACACTGCCGGCCCACCGCTGGCTGCAAGAATGCGACCTCCTGCTCGCAATCGGCACAAGCCTCACGCGCGGGCCCTATTGTCAAATAATTTTGCCGGGCAAAGTGATTATCCAGAATACGATCGACCCGGATGACATCAACAAGGATGAATCGGTCGACATCGGCCTGGTCGGTGATGCCAGGCTGACCCTGGAGGCAATGGTCGAATCGGTAAAGCGTCAGGTAGGGAAGGACCGCAGCGAACGAAGCCGCCAAACCGCAGCCGAGATCGCCGCCTGCAGGAAGCCGTGGTTGGACGAATGGACGCCTCTGCTGACGTCGGACGAAGAGCCCCTGAATACCTACCGGGTGATCCACGACATAGACCGCACGCTCGACTGGGAGAATAGTATCGTCACCCACGACGCCGGCGCGCCCCGCGATTCAATTGTTCCCTTCTACACGGCCACCGTACCCAACAGCTACATTGGCTGGGGAAAGACGACCCATCTCGGCTTCGGTCTGCCGCTCATGATCGGCGCTAAACTGGCCCATCCTGATAAGTTCTGTCTGAACCTCATGGGCGACGGAGCGTTCGGCATGTCCGGGCTCGACCTTGAGACGGCGGTGCGGTCCAAAGCGGCGATTACGACCGTGCTGCTTAATAACGGCGGCATGGCGACGTATGCTCCGGGAAATTTCGCAACAGCACGCGAGCAGTATGGCGTCAGCCATATGGTCGGAGATTACGCCAAGATCGCAGAAGGGCTCGGCGCGGTCGGGATTACAGTGAAGAGGACAACCGAGATGGTTCCAGCCTTGCAGCGCGCACATAAGCTCAATGCCGAAGGGCAGACAGTTCTTATCGATGTGCATTCCAATCTTGAATCCCGCCGCTCGCGCTGGGACCGCTGACATACGCCTGCGCGCTCGACGGAAATTTTCATCATTAGCTCTGCAAATATAAGGAGACAAACGAATGAGCGTTTTGATTCACGTAGGCGTACGAGCGTCAGATCTCTCAGAGTCGATCCGCTTCTGGCGCGACGGTCTCGGGCTGCGTGTCGCCGGCGAGAGAGGGATCCGCTACGACCTGACCGACGGCTACCACAATTTCGCCGTATTTCAGCACCAGGGCGACGACCGGCCGGAACACATCGGCGGCATGCTCGACTACCTGCATATCGGTGTGGGCGTCCCGGACGTTGCGGCCGCGGCCCGCCGCCTGCGCGATATGGGATACACGATCTTTTCGGACGGGCTGGGGGGCAAAACGCCCCTTGATCCCGATAACCTGGAGCAGCCGGCATTCAAGGTCGAAGATCCTGACGGGATCACCATCGACGTGAGCGAGGTCACCACCATGTGGCCGGGTACTTCAATTCATCCCAACCAGACGCCTCAGCCGGAGAGTTAGCTTCTCCGGGCAGCCGGCCCGAATCCTTTCGGCGACCTCCCGCAGGATCTTCTTTTTTCTTGGGCTTCAGGAAACTGATGCGGGGTGCAATTCTTTCTAACTGCTGTCTGCCAGCTGCCGCAGCTCGTAGAGCCTGTTGAGCGCATCCAGCGGCGACAGCGCGTCCACGTCGAGGGCGCGCAGTGATTCCACTGCCGGGTGGTCGGCAGCGAATAAACCGACCTGCAAAGCGTCCTTCTGGTTGCGGCCGGGCGTCTGATCCAACAGGGTCGCCGGGCCGGCCGCGCCGGAAGCCTCCAGATCCAGCAGGATCTCCCCGGCGCGCCGCACGACCCCCCGCGGCAGACCCGCCATCTGCGCAACGTGCACGCCATAGGACCGGTCGGCCCGACCGGGCAGGATCCGGCGCAGGAAGACAACCTCGTCCCCACTGTCGTCAACCGCCACGTTATAGTTGACAATCTGGGGCAGCCGGTCCGCCAGGTCGGTTAGCTCGTGGTAGTGTGTCGCGAACTGTGTCTTGGCGCGTAAGGAAGGGCTATTGTGTATATGCTCGACCACCGCCCAGGCGATCGCCAGCCCGTCGTATGTGCTGGTGCCCCGCCCGATTTCGTCCAGAATTAGCAGGCTGCGCCCGGTGGCATGGTTGAGGATATTGGCAGTCTCGATCATTTCGACCATGAAGGTCGACTGACCTCGGTGCAGTTCATCACTGGCGCCGATGCGGGTGAAGATGCGATCGACAACCCCTATGCGGGCGGAAGCCGCTGGCACAAAGGAACCGATCTGCGCAAGCAGGGTGATGAGGGCCGTCTGACGCAAAAAGGTGGACTTGCCGGACATGTTGGGCCCGGTCAGGATGTGAATGAGTTCCCCCGGCGAGAGATGAGCGTCGTTGGGCACAAAGGGCTCGTCACTTGTCATTTCCACAACCGGATGGCGCCCTCCGCTTATCGTGATCGCGTCGCCGTCGTCAATTTCAGGGCGGCAGTAACGACGCTTGAGCGCGACCTCAGCCATTGAAGCGTATACATCCAGCAGCGCCAGCCCCTCAGCCAGACAGCGAATCTCGTCGGCACGCGCGCTCAACTCGGAACAGACGCGGCGGAAAAGCTGCTGTTCCAGTGCGAGGCGGCGTTCGTCGGCGTTAAGGATCTGCGACTCGTATTCCTTGAGCTCGGGCGTGATGTAACGTTCCGCGCTGGTCAGTGTCTGCTTTCGGATGTACTCCTGGGGCACCTTGCCGCCATGGGTATTTCTCACTTCAATGTAGTATCCGAAAACCTTGTTGTAACCGACCTTCAGGCTCGGGATGTTGAGGCGAGTGCGTTCGACCTGTTCAAGCGAGGCGACCCACTCCTTGGCGTATCGGCTGTTGTCGACGATGGAATCCAGCTCTTCGCTGTAGCCGGGCCTGATGATACCGGGATTTGCCAGGGTCGCTGAAGGCTCGTCATCGATGGCCTGCTCCAGAAGTTCGAGAGAAAGCCGGCAGTCCGGAAGTCTGTCCAACATCTGATTCGAGAAAGCGTCCGCGGATTCCTGTACCTCGGCTTCGCCCTCGTGCCCCGATGCCGCGTCCAGTCCGGAGGATATGATCAACTGGCGCAGGCCCGGCGCTCTGCCGAGGACCTCCCGAACACCGGTTAGATCGCGTGGCAGCGCTTTGGCCTGGGATATGCGCGTGATCCAGCGCTCCAGATCCCCCATTCCTCGCAACGCTTCGCGGACCTGCCCGCGCAGGTTGGAATCGTCCACCAGTCCCTGGACTGCGTTCAGCCTTTCGTTGATAAGGGACGTGTCGAGCAGTGGGCGCCCCAGCCAGCTCCGTAGCAGGCGTCCACCCATGGGTGTGAGTGTCTCGTCCAGAACGCCGACAAGACTGCCCCGTTCTTCGGCGCCGCGAATCGTCTCCGTCAACTCAAGATTGCGGCGCGTGGAGTCGTCCAGCACCATGAACTCGTCAACCGTGTAACTTTGCAGTCTCGCCAACTGAGAGAGAGCGCTGGGTTGCATCTCCTGCAAATAGGCCAGAATTGCGGCGGCGGCGCGCACAGCCTGCGGACTCTCCTGCATGCCAAATCCGTCCAGGCTGCGGACCCCAAAATGCCGCTGCAGCGCGCTGCGGGCGGTGTCAAACTCCACCTGCCAAGCTTCGATTTGGGAAACTATCGTCTGCAAACTGCCGATCAACGAGGCGAGCCCGCTCTCTTCGGCACTCCAATCGGCTGTGATCAGTTCGCTGGGCCGCAGGTGGGCCAGCTCCTCCCCCAGACGCTGCTCAGTTTCGGCTAGGTCGCTGCCGTTGATCTGGGTTGCGGCAAACTCGCCTGTGCTTATATCGCAATAGGCGATGCCGGCTTCACTGCCGTGGGCGTTGAACAGCACCGCCGCGAGATAGTTGTTTCGTTCATCGACCAGCATCGAAGGTTCAGCGACAGTGCCCTTGGTGATGACCTGCTGGATCTCCCGGTCCACCAGACCTGAACCCGGTTCGCTGACCTGTTCGGCAACCGCCACCTTGTGACCGGCCTCCACCAACTGCGCTAGGTAGCCTTCGACGCTGTGGTAGGGAACGCCGGCCAGCGGCACGCGCTGATTGTTGCCGACGGGCCGGCTGGTCAGCGCCACGTCACAGACCTTGGCTACAGTTTCGGCGTCGCCGTCGAAGGCTTCGTAAAAGTCGCCCAGGCGGAAGAGGAGAATGCAGTCCGGGTGCTGGCTCTTCAGTTGCAGGTACTGACGGCGCATCGGAGTTGTCATGGCTGCGTTATAATCGGCCGCGATCAGAGGTCCGGACTGGCTTGGCGGCCTTCTAAAGGAGAGAAGACACGGCTGTTTGGGTCTCCGTAAAGAGTGTAGGCAAGCCACGTTGGGTTGGCGCTCTGCATGGCGCGGACCTGCTGCCGTGATAAGAAAAAGGCCTCCCCCAGCGTCTTCCCGGCCCAGAGCTCCTCGTAGAAGATCTGCGCGAATTTCGAGGCCAGCTCGTCGTTCACCTCCCACAGCGCTCCGACAAATGCGGTGACGCCCAGGTGGTCAACCAGGCGCTGTGCCCAACCCCCCAGGCCGGTGAGGTTGTAGCCTACGCGGGCGCCGTGGCAGGTATTGAGGAAGACGAGCGGTTTTTCGCGACGCAAGCCCCTGGCTCTGCGCCTTGTCAAGTCACTGGGGAAGAGTGGATCGCCTTCCAGAACGATCGGAGACTCGTCGACGAATTCCTGGTTGTAGTTGCCATGCGTGGCAAAGTGGAACAGCTGGGCGCCGCCCTGTTCCGCCAGTTCGAGAAATTGGGCGCGGGTTGATATCGGCTGCGCGGTCTCGATCTGTCGCGCCGCAAGACTGCCGAAATACTGCATCTCGCTTGTAACAAAGTCCAGCGAAAGCATCGGCGCGATCAGGCGGGCTGCACGAACGTTCAAGTCGGCCGGGACTGCTGCACCCGCCAGCCAGCGGCTCATGCACCATGCGCCGGCCAGGTGATCGTCTTCGACATCATTGCCGTCCACGACGTCGTAGGGCTTTACCAGCTCCCAGGGAATCCAGGGCTCGTCGCTGACGATCAGCAGATTCCTCACCTCTCCAGCGTCCCTTCTTAACTTCAATTCCCAGTAGAGCTGGCGCAAAGGGGCAGGGAAGAGTTGCTCATAGAGCTCAACGCCGAGGTCGGCAACTTCATCCTCCATGCGAGCGGCTTCGTCGCCTGTCAGTTCGGTGCCGGCGCGGGCCGCCAGTGCGCTCAACCGCTCGGCCAGCCGGTCGAAAAAGAGGTCGGGCCTGGAAAGGTCGCTAAAGACGATTGAGCCGGCGCTTCGTCCATCCAGAGCAGACAGCTTCTGCGAATGGAGATGGAAATGCAGTGTGCGCCCATCGGCGTCCTGGGTGATCCGCAGCTCGATGTCTGCAGCCGGAAGCGGCGTGCCCTGCCCTATCGTTACACCGTCAACGGCGCGCACAACTGAGGCAGTGCCGAATACAGGAGACTCTTCGCCCTCCTCGATACCTTTGGTCTCGGCCCGTCGTGTGCCGCGGCCCAGGAACGGAAAGCTCCTTACCGCGACCTCCAATGCCAACGAACCGGCGTTTCTCCCCCGGTGGTAAAAGTCGACCGTAACCCTTTGGGGACCGGTGTGGTCGTCAACGAGCTGCATGAGGAATACAGCCGGTTGTGAGTCGCCGTCCTGAGGCACCGCGATCGTACGCCGCAGGGCAGGTCCGTCGTGCGCCCCGGCGCCATAGCCGCTGACTTCCTCAAAGCCGGGCGCGCGCACGACAACGTCCACGTACTCGATCTTGTCCTGAAAGGCGATACCCACTTCGGCCTGGCCGCGGCTTTCACGGGGGCGGTCGCGTACCAGCTGTACGACCAATGGATACTTTACATCATTGCGGTTGGAGATGGTCGGCGGAAAGTCGACGTAGGTGTGAAACTGGACGACCTCAGCCCCCCTGGCTGCGCCTTGGGAGGGGGCGGTCGTGTCCTTCAGTCCCGACGTCGCGCCGCGCTTTGCCGGTGCGCCCGCATTCGGCTGTCCCCTTGCATCACGGGACGGAGGTTGGGCGCCCCGAAGCGTAGGGGCGGGGGGCGTCTGAACTGAACGCGGCATATAGTGTGAAGGATCATCCTGCATAACTCGCAGAACGTTGACCGCCTGCAAGTAGCTGATGCCCATCGCCGTCGCGTAGCCTGGACTATCACCGGCGATGCCGCCGCGCATCGACTCTCTAGCGATTGGGAGTACAGCTTCGATGGAGGCGAAGTCTTCGAGGAAGCCGGACAGGATGGCGCGTCTTTCCAGCGCGCTGATATTGGCGCTGCCTGCCGCCTCTGCCGCCGCCATCCGCAGGCGGTCCACCTGGCTGCGCGTCAGCGGGTCGAGATCCCAATAGTTGCGAAAGAACCGGCGCACGACCGATTCCAAAATGTGCAGGAGTCGGCGATCATCCCAGTTGCGGGACGAAAACTCCTGTCGGCTGCCTTCTACATCTGCCATGTGTCCCCTTCCCAACCGGCAATCAATTGAGCTTGCAATGGATTTAGGCCGAGAGCTGCATAAGGCGGTGGGCAGGATCCTAACATAGCGGCCAAGGTTTTTCAATTTTTTCCAATGTTTTCCGATGCAGCATTGAAATCGTAACCACCTGAACCGCACGCAATGAAGTCCCGGCCAGCCTCCCCTGATTTAGCGATATAGCTGGAACTAGTTGTACAATTTTCGGGCCTGCCGCATGGCAGTTACAGGCAACCGCGGCAAACTCTCTCAGGAGCACGATATGAGTATAGTCCACCTCGCCCGAACGGTTCAAGACGGCATTATCGCCCACGCTCGCGAAGGGAAGCCGGAAGAGATCTGCGGCATATTGCGGGGACGGGACGGACAAGCGACCTCGCTCTACCGTGCCCGTAACCTGGCCGAAGACCGGATAGACAACTATGACGTTGACCCACAGACGCTGCTGAAGCAGTTCGAGTTTGAAGAGGCAGGGGACGAAATGGTGGCGATCTACCACTCCCACCCGGTCTCGGTCGCCTACCCGTCAGCCACCGACGCCTGGAACGCTCACTACCCGGAAACATACTACCTCATCTGTTCGCTGCAGTTTGACGATGCGCCGGTCTTGCGGGCCTTTCGCATGGAGCCGCATTGGCCCGATGAGGACATCGACGCAGCCCGAAGTGCCGTCTCTTTCGAGGAGGTCCGGCCCGGCCTGTTCGGTTACTATCAGGCTGCCGGTGCGCGGATACCGGAGGAGCTGGTGGAATTCCTCGCTGGCTCGGCTCCTCCTCTCTACATCGTTTTCGCCGTCGATGAATCTGGTGCAGTTGAAGACTATCGCGTCGTTGGCGTAAGCGAGTTCCCTGTGCAAGTGTTGGAAGGAGCGTAGCCTCTTACATCGACGAAGGCAGCTTGATCAGCGAAAGTTCGCGTAGAAGAGTCCAGAGAACTTAACTGGAAGCCTTTTGGGAGGTAGCGGACGGCCACTTGCCGTGCAATTCGTCCGGGTTCGCCGGAGACAGTCCGCAGTTTTCAATGTACTACTGCCTGCAGTTAGTTTGACTTTAATCGCTACAAGAACTATAGTGACGGCCAGGAAAACGATACCCAGGCATATCTATTCCGATGCTTGCTCAGAGACAGGCGACTTACCTGTATACTTGCTCGTGTCCTTAGCGGGCGCCCCCAGCACGAAGCTGGTGGTTTCCCGCTGTCTGAAACAGGAGCGATGAGGGCGTTCGCCAGGCTTTTGGCTCGTACACGACGGAACTTTCTACAGCCGGAGTGACGCCAGCCCATTTCAGTTGGCGCATGCACATTTCGGCAAGCGCTTGGAATCGGGATACCGTGCCAAGGTCAAACTCGAACGCCGGATTCATCGCAATGATGGTTCCGGCTGTTTTTTTGGGGACGCCGTTGGCCGCGGCCCCCTTCACCGAATCGACCACAAAAGGAGAGCCCTAGAATGGCAACAGTGTTTGTGCCGACAGCCTTGCGCCGCTTTACATCTGGACAGTCGAAGGTGGAAGCGACAGGATCAACGGTTGGCGAGGTGCTGGGTCAGTTGGAAGGCAGCTACCCGGGCATCGGTGAAAGGCTCTTGGATGAAAACGGAAACGTGAAGCGCTTCATCAACGTTTTCCGCAACGACGACGAAATTCGCACTTTGGACGGGCTGGCGACATCCGTCGGCGAGGGCGACAAGATCTCAATTGTGCCGGCAATGGCCGGCGGGAGCAGGTGAACTATGGCGCGACTCAATCGCGATCAACTGCTGCAGTTGGCAAGAAGCGAAGTCCAGGAGATCACTGTCAACGAAATGAAGAATCGCGTCGACAGCGGCGACGAGATGACGCTCATCGATATTCGCGAGCGCGATGAATGGGTTCAGGGGCACATCCCCGACGCCTCCTTCTTGCCGCGAGGCCACCTGGAACTGCAGATCGAGCAGCATCAACCGGACCGCTCGCAGCCGGTGGTGATTTACTGCGCCGGCGGTGTGCGTTCGTTGCTGGCCGCACGCAATGTGAAGGAAATGGGGTATACCGATGTCTACTCCCTCAACGGTGGCTTCGGGGGCTGGAAAAACGCGGGGCTACCCTTCAAGGTTCCCACGGTTCTGACCGATGAGCAGGGCATTCGCTACAGCCGTCACACGATTCTGAGCGAGTTGGGCGAAGAAGGCCAGATCAAACTCCTTGACAGCAAGGTGTTGATGATTGGCGCCGGCGGGCTGGGCAGTCCGGCCGCCATCTATCTGGCCGCGGCCGGTGTGGGCCAGCTTGGCATCATCGACTTCGACGAGGTCGACGTCTCCAACTTGCAACGCCAGGTTCTGCACGGGGTCAGCGACGTGGGCCGCCCCAAAGTTGAATCGGCCCGCGACCGCATCGCCGAAATCAATCCCGATGTCACGGTGGTAGGCTATCGAGAACCGATTACGAGCCACAACGCCTTCGAAATCATGCAGGGCTACGACGTCGTCATCAACGGGTCGGACAACTTCCCAACCCGCTACCTGGTAAACGATGCCTGCCAGATGCTCGGCATCCCTCTCGTGGACGCCAGTATCTTCATGTTCGAGGGCCAGGTTACCGTCTATCTGCCGAAACATATGGACCCCGACAGCCCGTGCTATCGCTGCCTCTACCCGGACCCGCCGCCGCCCGGCGAGGTGCCAAGCTGCGCGGAGGCCGGCGTACTGGGCGTCCTGCCCGGCATCGTAGGCTCTGTCCAGGCGATCGAGGCGATCAAACTAATCGCCGGGATAGGCGAACCTCTTTCCGGTCGTCTGCTCATGATCGATACGCTTGACATGACCTTCCGGACGCTGACAGTGAACCGTGACCCCAACTGCCCCGTATGCGGCGAAGACCCGTCCGTCACCGAATTGATCGACTACGAGCAGTTCTGCGGCATGCCCAGTTTCGACGAACATGCGACGGAAAACGTGGCCGAGGCCTTTGCAGAAACGGTCGCGGCTAATGGCGCCGGCCAGCCCGCCCTGGTCAAGGCATAGCGTGAAGACGAGACAGTGGATAGTGTTCTGCACTATCCACTGTAATTCGAGCCGCCAATGATTGCTCAACCCCTGACTCCGTTTTCGACAAAGAGCCGCGCTGCAGACAGCGCGATCTCCGTCCTGGACGATATCGGCAATACGCCGCTTCTGGATCTGACCCAGTTCGCCCACAGCTGCGGCGCTCCCGAGCATGTTGAGCTGTACGCCAAGGCGGAATGGGCAAATCCCGGGGGGTCAGTGAAAGCGCGGGCAGCCTTCAAGATCGTGGAGGAGGCCGAAGCGGACGGCAGGTTGGGTGCAGGACAGACGCTTATCGACAGCAGCAGCGGCAACACGGCCATCGCCTACGCGTTGGTGGGTGCCGTCCGGAGATTCCCTGTGCACCTGGTGATGCCAAAGAATGTGAGCCGTGAGCGCAAGGCCCTGGTAAAGGCATACGGCGCAACCCTCATTGAATCGGATCCATTGGAAGGTTCGGACGGAGCGATCCGCATGGTGCGCGAGATCGTCGCGGCAGATCCCGATCGATACTTCTACGCCGACCAGTACAACAACGACGCAAACTGGCGCGCCCACTACGAGGGAACCGGCCCTGAAATCTGGCAGCAAACGCAGGGCCGGGTAACGCACTTCGTTGCCGGGTTGGGAACCACTGGAACCTTTGTTGGCGCCGGTCGATTCCTGCGCGAACAGAGCCCCGCAACGTGCCTGGTTGCCGTGCAGCCCGAAGACGAACTCTCGGTCATCGAAGGACTGAAGTACCTGCCGACGGCCATCACACCGGGAATATATGTTCCCTCTCTCGTCGACCTTCACATGACAATTGCCGCGGACACCGCTTGGGATGTAACACAGGCCCTCGCCCGTTCGGCGGGACTGTTTGTCGGCTTCAGCAGCGGAGCAGCCGTTGCAGCAGCAGTGGAGTTGGCCAGGGAACTTCCCCTTGACTCTGAAGGCGTCGTCGTTACCCTCCTTCCCGACGACGGCAGCAAATATGTAAGTCTGGGCCTGTTCGATTGAAGCGCGCAGACCCTCTTTCAGCCCGCAGGTAGTCCGCCCTCCTCAAAATAGCCCCCTCACTCCATGCGCAGAGCCTCTGCCGGGTCAGTCCTGCTCATGCGCCAGGCCGGATAGAGTCCGGCCAGCAATGCGGCAGCCAGGGCCACCAGAAATGCTTGCCCAAACTCCCCGGCTTGAAGCCGCATAGACAAGGTCCAGCCGAATGAACGCAGGTTGATTATGTAAATGAGGATCAGCGCCAGAATGAAACCGGTTGGCATCGCGACCAACCCGGCGCTAGTTCCCAGAAGGCCGGTCTCGAGGAGCGTAAGGGCCCACAGTTGGCGGCGCGTCATGCCGTTAGCCCTCAGCACGCCAATCTCCCTGGCGCGTTCCAGTTGTAAACTCATCAGCGTGCTGAGTATGCCGACGAATGCTACAAAGGTTGCCAGAAGCCGCAGAGCGAAAGTAATTGCAAAGGTGCGGTCGAACACATCCAATGCATTGCGGCGGACGCCTCGATTCGAGCTGATCAACAGTTCGGCCCTGCCCGCGAAATCCCGACGCAGCGCGTTGACGGTCTCGTCCACGTCGGCGCCGGGCTCGACAAAGAGAGCAACTGTTGAAAGCGCGTCATCGTTCCAATAGCTCCTGTATACGCTGTCAGACATCAGCAGAGTGGGACTCACGTCGAAGTCGTAAGTAATGCCGACGACGGGAAAACTCTTTTCTCCGGCATCGGACAGCAGCTGCAGCTCCTGACTGACCCGAAGTTTGAAGCGGTTGGCCATTGTCTCGTTGATAACGACACCGCCGGCCTCGACGGCGCGCCACGTAGCGGCTGTGTCGCCAACAGAATCACGGTAGCGGCGATCTTCTCCAGCCAGGTCGCGCAAAAGGGCTGCCAGCTGCACATTGACCTGTTTCCCGTCCGGCAAAGTGGCGGCCGCCTCCACTTCGCGGCTTGTCGAGAAGCCGGCAATCCCCTGAAAGCCACTCAATTCCTCCAACAGGGCAGGCTCCAGCGTGACGCTATTGCGATTCGGTCCCAGTGCGGGCGCGGAGACAAAGATATCAGCCTGCAGGATTTCGTCCAGCCACTGTTCAACTGTCAGCCGGAAAGAAACGATCATTACGCCCACACCGATGATCACGCTGACCGCCACCATGAGTGCGGCGATGGCTGCCGACGTGCGCGAGAGCGAGCGCACGATGTTGCGGGGGGCCATTCGGGTGAGGATGCCGAGACGGCGGCTGAGAATTCGGCGCACACCCTCCATCAGCAGCAGGGTGAGCAAAGGCGTGACCAGGGCCGCGCCCAGAATGACCGCGAACAGGCCGACGAATGCAACGATGAGATTCCACTCGGGAATGAGAAGTGCGGCGCCGAGCAGGCCAAGCAGGAGGCCGGCTGCGGTCAGCCGCGGCAGGGAGCGGCGCGCCTTGTCTTCGATGCTGGAGCGCTGCACGGCTCCCGCCGGGGGGACGCTAGTCGCCTCAACCGCCGGCAGGAGTGCGGCAAGCAGTGCGGCGCCGATCCCGCTGAGAGCGCCTTTGGCCAGTGTCCATACCGGAATGTCGGCGTTGCGCACGGCTACGACGAAGAACAGGTCGTTTATTGTCTGGGTGACCGCCTGTACCGCGCCCCGGCCCAGCAGAACCCCCAACCCTAAGCCCAGGACAGTGCCGATAAGGCTGAGAGTGGCCGCCTCGATCAGAATCATCGTGAACAGTTCCCGCCGGGTCATGCCCAACGCCCTCAAGATCCCGAGTACAGGCCGGCGCTGGACCACACTGAAGGAAACCGTGTTGTAGATGAGAAACATGCCCACGACGAGGGCGAGCAGGCTCAGTGCAGTCAGGTTGAGCCGGAAGGCAGCGGTCATCTCCTCTACGGTATCGCTGCGGGCTGCGGGCCGGACAATACGGGCGCCCGCAGGCAATAGCTCTCTGATCTCTTCCAGCTTGGCTTCTCCTCCGGCGCCGGACGGCAGGATGAGATCGATGCGGTCCAAACGGCCGACCTTCCCCAACAGCTCCTGTGCGGTGCTGATGTCGACGATAAGCAAGCCATCCAACGCCCTCCTGCTCAACTCGTTCGATGGGACTAACAGTCCGACAATGGTCAACTCTTCCAGGCGCGAACCGATGCGGATGGGAAGCGACTGACCTGGCTTCAGGTTGTAGCGGTCGGCCACTGACCGTCCAATCAGAACCGTATTAGGTTCAATGAGAAAGGGAGTGAGATAACTGTCGAAGCCGTCAACCGAGGCCGTCCTGACGGACTGGTCGTTACCTCCCAAATAGCTGCGAAAAGGCGGCTCTGCGAAGGCATCGATGCCAAGAAGTCGCATCGGCTGGGCGTCCAGCTGCGGAACGCTCACATAGCTCTCGACGACCGGGGCACTGAGGCGAAAACCCAGTTCACGACGCAGGCGGGCGTAAAACGAGACATCGACGCCCGCTGGCCCGCCGACCACCTGGTGCGTTGCGCGTCCGGTGATCTGTTCAGTGCCGAGCGCAAAAGCCCGGTTGGCCGAACCGTTGGCCAGGTCGATCGCGACGATCACGGCGACGCCGATGGCAACCCCGATCACGAGAAATATGGACTGCAGCGGACGGCGCCGGCAATGACGCCAGGCCAGACGCAGCAGCGCGCGTCGCGGTAGGGCAACTCTCATCGCTGCGGGCTAACGGTATGCGCGCCGCGCCGTAGCGTCTGCTCTGCGTCTGTTATTCTTTCTGCATTCGGGGCCGCTGTATGGCGTGAGACCAGTTGTCCCCGCTCGAGGAAATAGACCGCGTCGGCAAGGCTGGCAATGTCCTCATCGTGGGTCGCCATGATGAGAGTCTTCCCGGCGTCGCGACTCAACTCCAGCAGCAGTTTCAGAACGATGTCGCCGGTTCCTTCGTCGAGGTTGCCGGTTGGCTCGTCAGCCAGCAGCAGGACCGGGTCGTGGATGAGGGCGCGTGCGATGGCGACGCGCTGTTGTTCGCCTCCGCTGAGCCGGTCGGGGAAAGAGTCGAAGCGGTCGCCAAGGCCAACGCGATGCAGCAGAGCTTCGGCGCGGCGGTGGCCTTTTCGGTCCTGGCCTGCCAGCTCCACTGGAAGAGCGACGTTTTCGAGTACGGTAAGCGTTGGTATCAGATTGAAGAATTGGAAGACGATTCCAATGTTGCGACGCCGGAAAAGCGTACGCTTGTGTTCACTCAGGGCGGTCAGCTCGACTACGCTGCCCTGCTCCCGAATGTACACCCGGCCCTCAGTAGGACGGTCGATACCGGAGATGAGATTCAGGAGTGTGCTCTTGCCGCTGCCGGATTTTCCCAGCAGGCAGATGAACTGACCGGCCGCAATAGAGCAGTCTACCGCTTCCAGCACACACGTCTCCTGCCCCGCCTCATGGAAAGACTTGCCCAGCCTGTCTATCCGTACAAGCGGCGGCGGCCTCTCAGGCGCCTGCCTCTTATCACTCGCACTCCTGATCATTGTCAAATCACGCTAAGGACCAAGGTTTTCGCCGTCGACAACATCGTCAAATCCATTCTATCAGTGAAATGCAGCGCCGTGGAAAACGACTGCGGCGGCAATCCCTTGGTCGGGGTCTGTCGAAGCGCCCTTCAATGAGCGCTGCCTTTTGGCATCTCATGTTTGTATTCTCTCACACCGGATGTTAGCCTTCACTGGTATTGTTGGAATACTTGCCGTGCCGCAGAAAAAGTCGGCCTCAAGCGAGATGGAGAGGAAAGGGATGAAGAGAGATCTGGATAGACTGATGGAAGAGCGCAACCTGGACGGTTTTCTTGTGCTTGGAGAGGGGCATGGCCCAGTCATGAGATACCTGACAAACGGCGGATTCTTTGAGGGTGCCCTGTTGCTGAAGCCGCGCGGTAAAGAGGTGACACTGGTTCACGGCATGATGGAACGGGACACCGCGGCAGCCACCGGTCTGCGCACGGTCAATCGGGAAGATCACTTTAACAGATACGAGTTGCTAAAGGAGTTTGAGGGCGACAGACTAGCGGCGGGGGCAGCCTACATATCCCGCGCGATGGAGATGGTCGGACTGCGCGGGCGGGTCGGCGTTTACGGCATGCAGGATGCCGGCGCGTCGCTGGCGCTGATGGCTAAAGTGAAGGAACAGATCGAGGACATAGAGATCGTTGGCGAATACGGCCAGACTCTTTTCAGCCAGGCATTCGTTACCAAGGACAACGCAGAGTTGGAAATCCTGAGGCGCGCTGGTCGGCATACCTGTTCGGTGGTGGGCGACGTGCAAGCGTTCATTCAGGAACACAAAGTGGGCCGCGATGAAACTCTACTGAAGGCCGACGGGGAACCGCTTACAATCGGCGACGTAAAGGGGTTCATGCGCGGGCGGCTGCACGCCAATGGGCTTCAGGAGGACCACGGCACGATCTTTTCGCAGGGCCGGGATGCCGGTGTGCCCCACAACGCCGGCGACCCGATGATGCCGCTGCAACTGGGCCGCTCCATCATCTTCGACATATTTCCGACAACCGAAGAAGGCTACTTCCACGACATGACTCGCACCTGGAGTCTGGGCTATGCAACCGACGAAGTTCAGGAGGCTTACGACCAGACCAAGGAGATTTTCGACCGTGTTATGGCTGAGCTGGAGTTGGGCCGGCCGATGCGCGACTATCAGCTCATGACCTGTGATTACTACGAGAGCAAGGGTCACAAGACTGCGCGCAGCCACCCGGGGACGGAGGAAGGTTACGTCCACAGCCTTGGACACGGCATTGGACTGGAAATACACGAGGGGCCGAATTTCAGCCATGCCGCGGGCGAGCAAGCGGTCCTGTTACCCGGCCACGTGGTCACGATCGAGCCGGGGTTGTACTATCCCAGCCGCGGCTACGGCGTACGCGTCGAGGACGCAGTCGCATACAGTGAGGAGGGCGAACTGATCTGGCTCACCGACTATCCCTACGACCTGGTCATTCCAATGAATGGATAAAGAAGCAAAAAAAAGTGAGAGGGGCATATCCCCTCTCACGCCTCACTCCTCTTTTCTCACTCCTCGAAGTGTTATCCGTCGTCGGAGTCAGCCTCCTCTTCCGAAGCGTCAACTATTTCCAGAGTGTAGGTCCCCTCTTCATCGCCTAGTGCAGAGCTGACTTCGACGATCAGCTGCAGATCGCTGGGAACTTCCAGTTCCTCCAGCGCGGCGTCAGAATCATACGAATCGTCATCGGTCATGATCGGCGAATCGCCGTCAAGATAGAGGGCCAGGTAGGTATCGAACTCCTCGCTGCGGGCAAAGATGCTGATTACATCACCCCCGGATAGCGGAAGTGTGTACTGCACAACCGTTTGGGCTGCAAGCGTGCCCTCTATGACATCTCCGATCGCGATCTCGCCCCCATCGATTGTCTCCACTGCCAGCAAGGAGTCGAGGTGAGCTACGGCAGCGTCGAGTAGAACGTCGTCATCTTCGTCCGCCAGCAGAGTCTCTCTCGTAATCGGCACCAGCACCGTAGGTACCACGCCGATTCCCTCGATGTGAATCTCGCCTTCGGAGTCAACCGCTCGCCCGATGGTAAACGTAAAGTACTCATCGTCGGGCATCTTTATGCTCTTGATGCTGCCGCCCAGCCCGCCTGTGGGGTAGTGGCCAACGATGTCGGCGCGGTCGTCGATGGTCAAATCGTAGGAGAAAAACTCACATGCGCTGAGGCAGAAGGGCCCCACGATGACAACGACTTCACCATCGTAACGCAGGTCTTCGGCCGGCAGGTAGTAGCGATCCTCCCCGTCCGGGTTGAAGTAGAATTCGCCGCGATCCTCATCGTAGTATCCGGCATTGCCCAGAACATGCGGCTCGTGGAAGAAGTAGGCTGCCATCTGATCGGCTAGAAAGCCGCTGCCGCCCCCATTCTGGCGCATGTCGATGATGAGGCCATTGACGGCGTAACGCTTCAAAGTGCGGATCATGCGCTCCCACAGCTGCACTGTCAAAACGCTGTTGTCGGAGAAGCTGTCGATCTTAACGTAGCCGTAATCGTTTTCGCCGTACTCGTCTGCTTCCAGCAACTCATAGTCCACGGGGATTTCGAACCCGGTTGTCCCCCTGGCAAAGGAGGAAAAACTGAAGCTGTCGTACTCCCCGATAACCTTCATCGTTTCCGTCACCTCTTCGCCATCCGCGTCCTTCCAGGTCAGCTCGACTTCCGTCTCTATTGGGAAGCGGACCGCATAGCGCATCTGCTGCAAGCGCTGGAAGTGACCCGTGCTGAAGGGCGCAGAGTGTGCCACCGCGTTGCTGATGACCTCTGCGATGGGCACGCCGTCGATGGAAACGATCTCAGTTCCAAGTGTGATACCGGCTTCCTCAGCTGGGCTGCCCTCAGTGACGAAGTTGACGATTACCGGACCCTCCTCGGTCTCACGTATCGCAATGCCCAAGCCGCCGGCGATATCCTGCTGGAAGTCTTCTCGAATGAAGGGGCCGCTTACGTGACCGTCGGGAATCGACCAGCTGAAGTCGCGCAGCGCACGCTGGTAGTCTCGAGAATCCTCATCCGCTGCGGCAGACTCAAAGCGGGGCAGGAATTCCGTCCTCTTCGCCTCCCAGTCTATTCCCTTATACTCGGTGAATGCGTACTCCTTCTTAAGCAGATCAATCAGTGAGTTGAAGGCATCGGGATAGGACTGTTCGGAGTAGTCGACGAGTGCGATGCCCTCCGGCTCGATCAGATCGACCACTGGGTTGCGTGAACGGTCGAAGCTGAATGGCTCGGCGTCCAAGTTTACGATCGTATAACCTTGAGGCAGGATTGCGATCGGGTCATCTTCTGTAAAGAGGAGCCCGTCTTCGCCGAAGCCGGAAGGAAAGCCCTGTTCAGCGTCAGGCGCATACACGAGGAAGATCCCGCCAATGATTTCCCGTTCCGTTTCGATCTCATCGCTTATGCGGGTCGAAGCGTAAGCCGTTGACCAGCCGCCCCCGTAGAGATCCCTTTCCTCAAGGAATGGATCGCCAAAGGTATTGTCCCAGTAGGCAATGGCGAATACCTGAACGCCCTGGTCTTCCGAACCGTCATTGTCCACGTCGCGGTAGCTACCCTGGGGTTCGATCGGGAGGGCAAGCGAATATTCGAATGGCGAGGTAAAAAAGTCTGTTGTTATCTGGCCGATCGTTTGGGATTCGACTGGCATCAGGAAGTGTTCATTGCGATCGACGAATCCGGCCTGATCTTCAAGGATCACAAGCGGTTGCGCAACGCCAAGAGTGAAATAGGGCGAGGTGTAGTTGACGCTCCCGGAAATCCTGACTGCACCGCCTTCGTCATTTACGATTTGGGCGGCTGGGGGCGCTTCGCTGTCTTCCTGGGCAAGAGTATCGGTAGCGAAATACGTTCCCAAAGTCAGTGCTGTAGCAAGTAAAACACAGAACCCTCCAATCAAACGCGCTTTCATTCCACATCTCCTTGTAACTGTCGATTTTTGTCCCGGAAAGGGAATTCGCCGGCTGACACGGCGCAAAAGTAACCAATTTAGGTCAACCGAGCCCTCTCAAAATTAATCATATCATCCAGGATTTCCGGTAACAAGTGAGTAGGCGTCCATCCGATTTCGTCTGCAATCTTTGAAATTTGCGGAACCCGACGACGCAAATCCTCGAATCCATCGGCATAGGCTTGGTCGTAGGGCAGATAGTGGATTGGCGAAACTGAATCGGCACGGTCAACTGTCAATTCTGCCAGTTCGCGAATCGTCACCTCATGGTTGCTGCCGATGTTGTAGATCTGTCCGCTGGCTGTCGTACGGCCCAGTAATCCAACTATTGCTTGCACGACATCTCCTACATGACAGAAGCAGCGAGTCTGCATACCGTCGCCGTAGACAGTCAGCGGCTGCCCTCGCAGGGCCTGCCTGACAAACCTTGGCAGGACCATTCCGAAACGTCCTGTCTGTCGCGGCCCAACGACATTGAACAGGCGCATAATCGTTAGCGGCAGTCCAAACTCCTGGTGAGCGGCCAGTGCGAGGAATTCATCGAGCAGTTTGGTGGCTGCGTAAACCCATCGTGTGCGATCGGGCGGACCGAGGACCAGGTCGTCGCTTTCTGAAAACGGCAGAGCTTCGCTCTTGCCGTAGACTTCACTTGTACTGGCTATCAGAGTTTGGCAGCTGTGGCGGCGGGCGGCGGCCAGGAGGGCGTGGGTGCCGAGAACGTTAGTCTCTATCGTCTGCGTGGGCCGTTCCAGGATCAGGTGCACGCCAACTGCGGCCGCCAAATGCACGATTGCGTCGGCCCGACGGGCAAGACCGTCAAGAACGGATCCGTCGTCAAGCGCGGCTTGGGTAAAGGAGAAGCGGGGATGCCCCTGAAAACTGCGGATATTTTCCGCCGAACCGGTGCTGAGGTTGTCCAGAACGGAGACTGAGTCGCCGCGAACCAGCAGCGCATCGGCAAGGTGGCTCCCTATGAATCCGGCGCCGCCTGTGATCAGGACATTCATAGACATTTCTTAACTGCGTACTTCCTGGTGTTTGGTGCCAGTGGCCGGCAGAGACCACCGATGGTCGCCGTATCTATTCTACGATCCACTACTGCTGTATCAGTGCCGAAAATGTCGCGTACCTGTGAAGGCCATCACCAGGCCCAACCGGTCGCAGCACTCGATGACCTCCTCGTCACGTATGGAGCCCCCGGGCTGTACCACCGCCGACACGCCATGTGCGGCCGCGGCTTCGATGCCGTCCGCAAAGGGAAAGAACGCGTCTGACGCCATCACCGCGCCGCGTGCTCTTTCTTCAGCCTTGTGTCCGGCGAGCATGACCGAATCGACTCGGCTCATCTGGCCGGCGCCCACGCCGACAGTCGCGCGATTCTTGGCGTAAACGATGGCGTTGCTTTTGACATGGCGGCAGACGCGCCAGGCGAAGGCAAGGTCAGCCAGCTGTGGCGCATCGGGCCTGTTCTGAGTGACTATGCGCCAGTTGGCCGGCTCAAGATCTTGCTGGCTGTCGTCCGTCTCCTGGACGAGGGCCCCGCCGTAGACGCTGCGGACATTGAGAGTGTGCGGCGCAGTGCCGCAGGCGCGCAGAATGCGCAGGTTCTTCTTGCGCTGGAGCAAGGCCAGAGCCTCCTCGTCAATGGCGGGCGCGGCGACAATCTCCACGAACAGTTTGGCCATCCTTTCGGCGGTCTCCCTGTCAAGCGTCCGGTTCACGGAGATGATGCTGCCGAATGCGCTTACCGGGTCTGAGGCGAGGGCGTTGTCACAGGCGCACGACAAAGTGTCGGCAGAGGCGAGCCCGCAGGGATTGCTGTGCTTGATGATGGCGACAGTCGGAGCGTCGAAATCCTGAGCGGCCTGCCAGCTGCCGTCCAGGTCCAGCCAGTTGTTGTAGCTCATCTCTTGGCCGTGGAGCTGCTCAAATGCGGCTGAGCCGTTGCTATATCGATAAAATGCGCCTTGCTGGTGCGGGTTTTCACCATAGCGCATCACCTGCACGCGTTCAAGATTCAGTTGAATCCGTTCAGGCATCTTGGACACTTCCTCTTCCTGCGTCGGCCCCTGCGTCTCCTGCCTTGCAAGGAAGTCGGAGATGGCCGTATCGTAAGCGGCCGTATGGCGAAACGCCTTAAGCGCCAGCGCCAGTCTGGTTTCTGTATCCAACCCGCCATCGGAAATGGCCTGCGCCACTCGCTCATAATCCGACGGTTCGCAGATGACCGTGACAGACTCGGAATTCTTGGCCGCTGCGCGCAGGAGGG
Source organism: Caldilineaceae bacterium SB0664_bin_27 (assembly GCA_009838625.1). Taxonomy (GTDB): domain Bacteria; phylum Chloroflexota; class Anaerolineae; order Caldilineales; family Caldilineaceae; genus Bin5. Next base: position 36,303 of record VXRG01000152.1, on the reverse strand, counting down.
CCACGCCGCCGATGTCGATCTGCTCAACAGCCTCAGCCAGCGATACGCCCTCCCCGGCAACGGTCTGCTGAAAGGGATAGAGGTTGACTATTACCAGATCGATTGGAAAGAGGCCTTGCTGTTCCAGTTCAGCAAGATGTTCCCGGTTGCGGCGGGCGAGTATTCCGCCGTGTATCGCCGGATGAAGCGTTTTGACGCGACCATCGAGAAGCTCCGGGAAGCCGGTAAGGGCTTCGGTTGGTGTAACGGGCAGGCCGGCATCGGCAAGTTGCGTGGCGGTTCCGCCGCTGGCGATCAGCTCTATACCGGCGTCATGCAGCTTCTGAGCAAAGGAAGTCAGTCCGGTCTTGTCGGACACTGAGATCAGTGCACGCTGGTTTAGCATGGAGACGCTCCTTTATTGACGCAATAGTTCTGGCAAACAAAAGAGGCAGTCGGAAAAACCCAACTGCCCCAGCCCAGGCGATCGACTGTGCACAAAGGGAAACAGTTCCCTTGCTCCTCTTCCCCGTGGTATCTCTCCACCAAATTGAAGGGCTGTTTTCTTTGCCGACTTTCCGGCAATTGAACCCGTCTTTCCGCCAGTCGAGGAGCCATCCTTGATTGGTCTGCATCGTATCACATGCAAAGTGCCGAGGCAAAGGCGGCGCAGCAAGAGGATGTATCCCAATACAGACCGCCCCTCAGCCATCAAGATGATGAACTGCCGGCCCACCGAGAAGCTGTACAAAAATTTGCAGAGTCCGGACATTTCAGACGGCGTATTGGTGCCCCTTTTGCGCATCTCTGCCCTCCCTGCATCTCACACGAACTCCTTTATCAATTTCTCCCGTTGCTGGCACTTTTTCCCAGTCTGATAATTCCCACCCCAATTCTGGGTAGTGCCCAAGTTTGAGTGCTCAAGCCATGACATCTTTATTCTGATGTATTCGAGCCGCCTTCGGCAGTTCTCCATCAATCCTGCGTGAAAAAAATGCTCTGATCCCATAGCTGTCTGCTATACTGTGCAGGAAATTCTGAAGAACGAATGCGCACCGTCACAAGGAGAGAACCAATGAGTGATGCCACAGCCCCTCGTGGGGACATTGCCGTTTCCGGCTTGGCCGTGATGGGACAGAATCTGGTGCTCAACCTGGAGCGCAACGGCTTCAATGTCGTTGTCCACAATCGCACCACGTCCAAAATGACCGATTTCGCGGCCGGGCATGTCGGCAAAAACCTGATTCCCGCGGTGACGTTGGAGGAAGTGGTGGCGAATCTCGTGCGGCCGCGCCGCGTACTGCTGATGGTCCAGGCCGGCCGGCCCGTAGACGCGGTGCTGGACGCCCTTGTCCCACTGCTGGACGAGGGCGATATCGTCATGGACGGCGGCAACAGCTACTTTCCGGACACTGAGCGGCGCAGCCGGGAGCTGACGGCCAAGGGCCTGGTATACATGGGGGTCGGCGTCAGCGGAGGAGAGGAAGGCGCACTCTGGGGACCGTCGATCATGCCCGGCGGCGCCGTCGAGGGTTGGGAAGCGGTTGGGCCGATGCTGCGGGCAATCTCCGCCAAAGCCGATGAAGACGGTGAACCGTGTGTCAGCTACATAGGTCGCGGCGGCGCAGGCCACTATGTGAAGATGGTTCACAACGGCATCGAATACGGGGACATGCAGCTCATTGCAGAGGCTTATGATATTCTGCAGCAAGTTTTGGGGTTGAGCGCGAGCGAGCTGGCGGAAGTATTTGCCGAGTGGAATGAAGGGGAATTGGATAGCTTTCTGATCGAAATTACGAGCAGGATATTCAGAAGGTTGGACGAGGAGAGCGGCCGCGCGCTCGTGGACATGGTGCTCGACAAAGCGCAACAGAAGGGCACTGGCAAATGGACAAGCCAGAACGCAATGGACGTAGGCGCGCCGATTCCAACCATAAACAGCGCGGTTACCGGCCGCATCATCTCGTCGTTGAAGGAGGAACGAATCGCAGCATCTGCGCAACTGCCGGGTCCTGAAACAACAACCTTTGAAGGTGACCGCCAGGAGTTGATAGACGCTACGCGTGACGCTCTGTACGCAAGCAAGATCAGTGCTTACGCGCAGGGGATGGCTTTGCTGAGGCAAGCAAGCGATGAGTACGACTACGGGCTGAATTTAGGTGAAATTGCGGCGATCTGGCGCTCAGGCTGCATCATTAGGGCCCGCTTTCTCAACCACATAACCGATGCCTACAACCGCAACCCGGCGTTGACGAACCTGCTTCTGGACGAAGAGTTTCGTGCCGCGGTAACCGAGAGATTGCCGGGATGGCGAAAAGTCATCCAGTTGGCGGTTGCGAGAGGTATCCCGACGCCCGCGTTCAGTGCCAGCCTGGCCTACTATGACAGTTATCGCAGCGCGAGACTGCCGGCCAATCTGATCCAGGCGCAGCGGGACTTCTTCGGCGCTCACACGTACGAACGCACCGACCGCGAGGGCATCTTTCACAGTGAGTGGGAGTAGGGCTTCAGTTGATTAACCGCTGGCACGCGGCAATCCCCTTCATCCTCCTGTTGGGCGCCGGATGGATCTGGATCAGTCGCCCTTCCATCGACGCATCCTCCTTTGATACGCCGCGGCCGGCGTTGCACTACCCGGCGCCTGATTTCACGCTGCCGCGCTTTAATACCGCTGGCGAAACGGAAGATAATTTCGTCCTTTCAACGGCGAAAGGTAGACCGGTTGTCCTCAATTTCTGGGCGACCTGGTGCGGCCCTTGCCGCCGCGAGTTTCCGGCTTTACAGGCCGCAGCCGCGCGATACGGCGGTTGCACGGCGCAGGGCCAAATGGATGGAGAGAACCGGCAGGGCCGAGCAGGCCGGGATGCTGATCTTGATTGCGTCCTGTTCTTAGGCGTGAATCAAGGAGAGAGATCCGACACCGTAGCACGCTTTCTGAACGAAATTGGGGCCCCATCAGGAGGAAAAGAGGGTTCTACGAGCGATCTGGCCGGCGGCAGTTCAGAGTTCGAGATTGTCATGGACAGCTCTCTCGAGGTGGGGCGGCGCTACAACGTTCAGGCGCTGCCGCTCACCTACTTTATCGATGCCGAGGGCATCATCCGCGGCGTATGGTCGGGAGAAATGAATAGCGTAATCCTGGCGGAGCGCATCGCAGAAATACTACCGTGAAGACCGAGCGCGAGAAGTTGGCTGAGGTCTTGCGCCTTCTGAAAATTGATGACGCCTCGCTTCTGGGGAGAGGGATGACCTCCTCCATTTACGACATTGGCGGCGGGCGTGTCTTAAAAATCCACAACGACCGGCAAGAGCAGGGCTATCTCCCGCAACTGCAGCGCTTTACGGAGCAGCTTCAAAGACATTCCTTCCCTTTCGCAGTTCCCCTAATCTACGAACATGGCTTCGTCAGAGACGTACACTTTCATGTCGAAAGGCGACTTCCCGGGCTGGACTTTGCCGAAGTCTTTCCCCGTCTGACCGCCCCCGAACGTCGCAGCGCAATCGAGTCCTTTTTGGATGGCCTTCCCCCCTTGCATGCGGTCCGTCTGCCGCACCTGCCATTTGGCGAACCTCTGAACGAAGTGGAGGAGATAACCTCGGACACCTGGCCCGCATACCTGCGGGCGCGCGTCGAGGCAACCCTGAAACATTCCTACGCCGATTTGCAGGGGGACTTGGCCGAGGTGGACCGGATCGTGGAAGGATTCTACCGGGAACTCGGCGAACTACCCCTCCGGCCGCAGAAGTGCCTTGTACACGGCGACTACTTCCCCGGCAACGTCCTGTGTGACGAACGCGGAATCCTGACGGCGGTCGTTGACTTCAGTCCGCTGACACTGATCGGCGACCCGCACATGGATTTGGCGGGCGCCTACTATTTCTGGAGAATCTACGACTTTGTAACCAAGGCGGATTACGAACACCTGCGCGGCCAAATCGACGCGCGTTATGGTCCACGTTGCTGGAAGCGCATCGACCTCTACTATACCTTCTACAGCCTGCGTTTCAGCGACTGTAAGGTCCATGACAACCACACTTACCACTGGGGCCTGCGGCGTCTGCGGGAGCTGTGAATACTCACCATAAAGCCGCCAGAGTTTGGCTGGACGGCGGTCGCAGCTAGCGCGAATCCGCAGGCCTGTTGCCTGGACTGTCCACAGACTTCTCCGCGCCCGCCGGAGGGAACAGGTGCAGCAGAAATACCCACACAATGAGAAGGTCCGGAAGAGCATAGGATGCGTCGATTAAACCGTGCCCTAACGCGGCCGCCGCCGCACCCAACGCTCCGACAGCGATGGCATCGGTAGTCGCCGCCTTCCAAAGGGAGCGGACCCCCAGGGCCAACCAGGCTGCAGCCAGAGCAAGGCCCGGTAGACCAAGTCGTGTCCACCAGTCGAGAACGACGTTATGAGGGTGGTTGAGGCTGGGATCGCGCCAGGCGGAGGGCAGAATGTAGCCGCTGCGGTAACTGTAAAGAAAGTTGTCCGGCCCGACGCCCAGCCACAAATGATCCAGGGCCATCTGCACGCTGCTGCGCCAAAGGCTGAGTCGTATGCCGGCGGTGCCTTCCGGGCTGAAGTCCAGTAGGCTGCGGAATCGTTCAGTACCCAGAAATGGGATCAACCCCAGTACCATTGCCGCTGCCACGGCGGCCAACCCCCAAACATATCGCTGCCGTAACGCAAAACCCGGCGCGGCAAGCAGGCGCCTCCCCGCGATTGCCAGAGCAAGCAGCAGTGCCGGCAGGCCGAGAAAGATTGCCCCTTTACTGAAGGTAAGAAGCAGCGCCGCCAGCTGAGGAATTGTAAGGAGCAGTGCGCTCTGGGCCGCGAAAGGAGCACGCCTCCAGGACTCGAGGAGAGAGAATCTTTCCCGCCGCGGCAGCCTCTCTCCACTTCTCTCGCCTCTGGCTGACCACCCTTCGAAAAAAGCCAGCGCCAGGCCCATCGCCGCACTCCGCTCCAGGTAAAGACCGAGGTTATTGGGGGAGCCGTAAAATGCCCGCACCCGGTTGACGCCTTCGGCTTGGATGATGTTCTGCTCCGTGACGTACTGCCAGAGGCCGGCGCAGGCTACAAACGCGCCGCCGGCCAGCCAGCAGAGCACGAGAAAAGTACGGTCTGTTTTGCCGTCTGCGGTGTTGCTTAGCGTCCCGTGTAACAACAAGGCAAAGAGACCGGCACTTAGGAAAAGCGTCCTCCATTCACGCAGTGCGACACTCTGTTGCTCGGCCGCGAAAGTGGCGACAAGGGCTAGGGAGACAAGAACAAAAAAGAGTCGGTGGCGAGTGTCAAGCGCAAAGGGCTTGCGTTCTGAAATCCGCAGGAGACCGTGCAGGACGATGAACCTGACCAGGACCAGCGCCATACCACCGTAAACGCCGATTTCGATCAGATTCAACGACAGCCCCGGAAGGATAGGTAGCGGGTAGAGATAGAATGGCAACCCGAAGAGGAGTGCGCCGGTCCAGAGGACAGGCCGCCGCACCCCGATAAATCCGAGCAATATCAACCCTGCGTCAACGAACAGCCAATTCTGGCTTGATGCACCGGTTCCTGTGATTGCGACGCCTGCGGCGGCCAGGCCAACTGCGATGTTCCAGGGAAAAAGATGCACAAGTGTGGAAATGTGACGTGCCCACTTCTGCACCGAATCGGAATCCCAGTTTTCCGGCACCCTGTGGTCAGCCGAAGTAGAGGGGCCGCCGGCCCACAATCTCGCAGCCGATGCGGTGCCGAGGAACATGACCAGGGCGGTGATAGCGAGCCAGCCTCCTGTCAGGGCCAGCAAAATAGCCGGCCACTGCGGCCGGGGTCCTGAGGGTATCGAGTCCACAGCCGCGCCTCGCAGGACGGTCTGGCCCCAACCCCGCCAAACCTCGACCTCAACTTCGTGTGGACCGTCGGTCGTGGCGCGGTGTACGACAACCCACTCTGGAACCGGACCCGCTGCGGTATCCTTCTCCGGAGCAAAAAGAGGCCGGTAGCCGCTGGGTCGGCCGAGGCTGTCATGGTTTCCACGAATAACGGGCAAGCGGTTGGCAGGACGACCGTCTACTGACACGAAGATGTAACCCCAATAATCGCCGAGGGCTAACTGCAGCGCGAGATCACGGCCACTGTACGAGAAGGCCATTCGGCCCGACGGCTCCATCCATGGTTGTGCCGGCTCAGTCGTATCGGCCCCCTCGACCGACACCTGCCATCCGGGTTTGTACTCGAAGACGGGGCTGTCCATCGAAGCGACCGTGCCGCTGTGGAGCCGATCCACTGCGGCAGCGGCAGCCGGACTTTCGGTCTTGCCGCCAGAGGTGACCACCCAACCTGCGGCCCCGAACAGAAAAAGCAGGGCCAATATGAAGATGTGACTTGGAGACTTCGGAAGTCGTGCGGGCATGATAGAAACGATCCTATCACACGCAAAAGAATCAGAAGAACCCGCAGCGAGAAATGTCGGTTTCGTGTCCAATGAAACTCTTTTAACTGCGGCGTCGTCTTAGATGCTGCACAGAGTTCGCGTGGAGTGCTATTGGTGCCTTTCTTTTCAAGGGAGAGCGGCAAAATGAAAGAAAAATTTTTGGCAAATGCTACAGTTGGCCTGGTCGCGACACTGACCTTGGTCCTGATCGCGGCCTTCATAATTGGCTCCGCGTCGCCGGCCCCGGCAGCTATGGCCCGCGCCGAAACGCTTTCCGCGCAAAGTTCCCATTCGGTAACGGTGGTGGGAGAAGGCACGGTCAACATCGAACCCGACATTGCCACAGCCTCGATCGGCGTGGAGGTGGTACGGTCAACAGTGAGAGACGCAAGCGTTGCTGCACAGTCGATTATGGAAGATGTCCAGGCAGCTCTGCTGTCGCAGAATATTGATGAAACGGACATTCAGACCAGGCACTTCAGCATCTTTGCCGAGCGCTTTGGACCGGGCGGTCTGCTGAATGAGGACGAAGTTCGCTATCGAGTCAGCAATACGGTAACCATTACAATTCGGGATCTGGAGAGTATCGGAGATGTCCTCGATGCGGCCATCGAATCAGGCGCCAACAATATCTACGGTGTTGACTTCAGCCTGGCGGATCCAGCCTTGGTCGAGTCTGAAGCGCGTGCAAAGGCGGTCGCCGACGCCTTTGACAAAGCGGTAGAGCTGGCCGATATAATCGGTGTAGGCGTTGGGGATGTGATGGGAATCAGCGAGATCATCGGCCAGGGTGGTGGCTTCTTCGGCGGGAACTTCTCAAGAATGGCGGCGGCCGAGATGGGTGGGGGCTCTGGTCACATCAGTCCCGGTGAACTGAGCCTGACGATGCAGTTGCAGATCACGTACGAGCTCCGGTAGGACCTTCGGCGAGAGTCGAAAGTCTTGCCGCGACGAAAACCTCTTACGGGCCCGAAGCGGCACTGTTCCCCCAGATTGAGGGACACAGTGCCTGTGGGCCCGCTTCTCATTTCACCGCAACACCGGATTCCAGGTACAGATTGACGGTAGCGCTGGCAACGCCAGCGCCCTGAAAGTGTCGCCAGAACTGTTCAGGCGAGGAAACGCGAACACGCTGCTCTCAAACACACCTGGCCGGGCGATTTCATCCAATTGCCTCAGTTTCCTGGGATGCCGCCCGAAGTGTAGAGCCGGGCCTTGTCCGTGCCCTGGTGTTGGCTCTTTGTCTGTTGCTTGAGAGTCCCCTTCGTGGTCCCTCTGCCTGACTTCGGCAATGTCGGCAATCCAAATTGGTTGCGATTGCCCTGCTTGGCGGGGCCTTTTTTTTGACAGGAAATAAACCGCTGGCTATAATGAAGAATCTGTGCGTATACCCAACGACGGGTACCAGCAAAGGAGGCTGGCATGGCTGAAGAGAAGTCGGATGCTAACCCTTTGGAAGAGGCCGCGGCCAATTTGAGTGAAGATCTGGAAGGAGAGCGGATCGAAGTGAAAGGTTCCAATGTTGGAACAATTCAAGGTGGTCACGTCTCCATGACGGACTCCGCTGCCCGCTCTGTACAAGCACAGGCACTGAACATGTCCAACGCTGCGGCTGGATTCGTGCAGACGAAATCGCTTGATATGCGTGAAGCCGCGATCGGGTTTTCTGCCAGCGAGCAAGTTACTGTCCAGAGTGGTAACATTGGTTTTCTGGCGTCGGGCCGGTTGAAGGCAGAGGAGTTGTGCACCTGGCTTGTGGTAGCGGGCAAAGTGGAGGGCAACGTGAAAGCGACCTTTTCGCCGCTCACCGCGCTGGCCATGGGTGCCGGATTTGGCTTGGTCGTGATGCTTCTGCGCGGCCTGTTTTCGCGCAGTCGAGGCTCAGAAGAAGAGAGCCGGCAGTAGAAGGTTCCCAAACATGCTGGCTGAACATATAGTTTCATGGGACGACAATAGACAGATGAGCGGATGCGCAAATCTTTCCCGGGGCCGTTCTTGATGCAGATTCTCAGCCAGGAAAACCTGCGCAATATAAAGGAAAAGTGAGTCGAAGAAAGATGTCAGTACTTACATTGAGCGCCAACTCCCGCAGCGTCACGGGCCGCAAAGTACGCCGGCTCCGCCCCGAAGGAATTGTCCCTGTTGTCATCTACGGCGGCGGCAATGCGCCGCGAAACGCCCAAGTAGAAGACGCCGAATTTGAACGAGTGTTGCGCGCGGGGGGCAACTCTCAGCTCGTTCAGGTCGACCTGGAAGGCGAAGACATCAATATCCTTGTCAGGGAAGTTCAGCGCCACCCTGTGCGTCACAACCTGCTCCACGCCGACTTCTATACCGTCAACATGTCGGAGACCCAGCAGGTGAGCGTACCCCTGGTAACGGTGGGGGCCGTCACCGCCGTCAGCGCCGATCTGGTGATGGTACAATCGATGGATAGTGTCGAGATCGAAGCGTTGCCCGCCGACATCCCGGCTTCAATTGAAGTCGATGTTTCCCGCCTGGATACGCCTGAAAGTCCCCCGATAACTGTCGCCGACCTGCCAACTATCGCTGGAGTAACCTACATCTCTGATGCGGACGAGCCGATCTGCAGCCTGATTCTCTCCCGCGCCGCTATCAGCGAGGAGGAGGAGATGGAGGAAGAGGAACTCCTGGATACCGATGTCGAGCCGGAGGTTATCGGAAGAGGACGAGAAGAAGAAGAGGAAGAAGAGTAAATCTTTTTCCACCGGAATATCAAGAGCGTCGGCTCCAGTGCCGGCGCTCTTTCGCGTTTCTAATTTCTTCACTGACCCTTGTCAGCTTCCTCGACGGCCTCCGATTCGACAATGGACTGATTCGCCAGTAGCGGGCGTTCGAGGAAGGGCATCGGATCCACGGCCACACCGTAAACACGCAGCTCCCAGTGAAGATGTTCGCCGGTACTGCGTCCTGTTGTCCCAACCAACCCTAACGGGTCCCCGGCTTGCACCATTTCCCCCGGAACGACAAGCGCCTCCTGCAAGTGCCAGTACCCTGTAAACAGACCCGCACCGTGGTCAAGAATCACGCTAATGCCGCGCACGGTCAACGGTTCGGCAAGCGCGACTATGCCGTCCGCCGGGGCAAGAACGGGGCTGCCACCCGGTGCAGCGAAATCCTGTCCTGTGTGAAAGGAATAGTACTGACCGGAATTGTAGTTTCGATGGACGCCGTACGGGCTCGTGGTGGGAGCAGCTGTTTGCAGCGGCAGCGTGAACGGTTTGCGCCACTGTATCGGCGTCGCCGTGTGCGACCAGATAGGTGCAAGATAGTCCAGCTCCGTCTGTGAAACTTCCTGTTCGACCAGGGCGCTTTTATGCGGCGGCAACCTGATCTCCTGAACAGGGAAAACGCGCCCCTGGACGAAAACCGGAAAAGAGCGTGTGACGGTGACCCCGTTCGCGGCCAGATAACTCAGTCTCAGGCTGTACACTCCTGGCTCAACTGACGCCCCAATCGGAATGTATCCACCCCAAATGGTGACATCCTTACCCTTCTCATCCTTTCCTTTGACCGCTAGAGGTCGGATGCCCAGGCGCGCCCCATTCCAAGTTGCTTCAAGAGAGAGAGGTCGGTCCACTTCAGCCTCAAGCCAGCCGGCTTGACCCTGAACGATGGCTGAAGGAATACTGACGACCTTGACCGAGCCAAAGGGCGTCGGCGGAGGGGCGTTGTTCTGCAGGAGCCGGATGGGCTGGCCCGGAAAGAGACGCGCGGTTGGCGTAGTGCCATTGAAGATGGCCAGCGGGAGAGCCGAAAGTCCTTCCCGTTCGGCAATAGTCTGAATCGTGTCCCCCGGCCTTGCAATGACGCTCCGACGGGCGGCGCCGCGAGGAAGCAAGAGTATCTGACCGACGTGAATAGAGTTTACATCAGCAATCTGGTTTATGTCTGCCAACACCTGCAGCGGGATCTCCAGGTCGGCGGCGATCGAAGCCAGGGTGTCGCCCTGCTTAACCACATATGTGTCGTTTGGCGACTGCGCGGCGGCTGGGTTCGGCTGCAATAGGGCCAGAAGGGCGAGAACCAGGAGGTACGCCGGCAGGAGGCCTGATGATACACTCTTCCTCTGAAGTGAAATGCAGTTATCCAAGAGGTCCTTCTTTTGAAAAGGCAACTGTCCTGACCCGGTCGGCCAATCAGATCCTCAGAAGAGGTCGTCCAAACACCTTGCCTTGGTAGCCCGTACGCGAAGTCGCGAAAAGAGTGACGAACCGCTTGCCTCTTCGTCCGGGCACACGGCTGAACTGCAGCGGGTCACAGGGCCGGAGCTCCCGGCGGAAAGCCAGGATTACCTCCAGCCACCTATTCCGAACCGGGCTGGTAAACTTCAGACTTGAGAACGCCGATGTAGGGGAGGTTGCGGTACTTCTGATTGAAATCCAGACCGTAGCCGATTACAAACTCATCAGGGACTGAGAAGCCGGTCCAGAAGAGGTCGATTTCGACCTCCCTTCGTGATGGTTTGTCCAGAAGCGTAACCACTTCAAGACTGGCAGGATTTCGGGCACTGAAGAGCCGTGTAAGATATGCCAGAGTATGTCCGCTGTCAATGATGTCCTCAACCAGCAGCGCATGTCGACCTCCGATAGGCTCATTCAGGTCCTTTAGGATTCGAACGATGCCGGTGCTCGAGGTCGAGGCGCCGTAACTGCTGGTGGCGAGAAAGTCCACTTCGTGCGGAATCGTAATCGCTCGCATGAGGTCGGCAATGAAGACGACACTGCCCTTCAGGATTGCAATTAACAGGAGCTCCTTGCCCGCATAGCGCTCGTCGATCTGCTTGCCCAAACCCCGAACACGGTCCTGGATCTCATCCGCGGAGAACAGTACGCGCTCCACGTCCCGGCAAAGTTGCTCCTGCACACGCGGTTCGGCAGATTTCTTGTTCACTTTAGCGACTCCTGGTGGGCTTTCAGCCATGCGCCGCATCTCCAGTTGCGCCGTCCGGACAAATGGCGAAAGACAACTTCATGGCATCTGGCGCAAGAACCAGAGGCCGACCAGCCGGCCCCCGGTGGGTCAGGATCGTAACATTCGCCGTAGAGGCTACCCAAATCTACCCTCTTTCGGCTGGCATTTGCGCACCACAGCGAGTAGCTCACTGAGTATCATCGCTGTCGCTCCCCAAATGGTCTGATTAAGAATGGCGAAATGGGGAACCAGCGCAGATCGGTCCGCCAGCTGCCAACTCTCCCGTCGCTGATGAGCAGGGTCGAGTAGAGCATCCAGTGGCACTTCAAGCAGCTCGGCAACTTCGCTGGGATTGGGTCGAAAAAACGGCTCGGCGGTCAGGCGTCCCACGGTTGGGTAGACTTCGAAGTTGCTGGGCCGAATGTAAAGATCGGTGAGCGTGCCGAGAATCTGAACATCGCCTGGCTCGATCCCCAGTTCCTCGTTGGCCTCCCGTAGCGCTGTCTCGGACAGGTTCTCATCTCCTTCTTCGCATCCGCCGCCAGGAAACGCGACCTGTCCGCTGTGCGTACCGTCGTAAGTGGGTCGCAGTATCAAAGGCACGTGCAGCTGGCCCTCGCGACTGTATAGCAGGACGAGTACGCCACTTAGACGAGCCGGCGCTTCGGGTCTGTCGTCGGGATGCCACCCCGGTCTCGGCAGTGGCGCCATCAGTGCCTGGGCCGGGCGGCCCGGGAGCGAAGCCGCCAGGTTTTTCTGTAGACAGTCGAAGAAACCGTTCAATATAGCAGTCACAACACCCAATCCCTCTCTGGCTAGGAGGCAGCGAACCCTTTAGTCGGTACGGCGGGATTGAAAGACGATTTTCCCTTGCTCATCTACTTCCCAGCCATATTCGTCCAGAAAGATGTCACCGTCCGGCAGGCTCAGTCTGCGGGTCAGACGGTCGAAAGAGAAAGGGACCGTGCCGGCGGCATCTGTCAATACGCCGGTGGCGAAGTCAGAATCGCGCCGCGTGAAGCGCATCACGGTTTCCTCCTGGCGAGTCACCCAGAGTACAAGTGGACGCACGCTCATCGGCAAGTGGGCTCCCAGTAGATATGAAAGAATCTGCGGGTGCGAGGCGTTATGCGTACACTGTGAGCGATCTGGTGTCCTCCCACCCATACGACTCGCTCTCCATCGAACAGAACGGGCCAGCCGGCACGTAGGAAGCGCGGGACTTTGCGATCGGTGAAGTAGTCGGCAAGTGGCTTGCCATGTCCATCCAATCCAAGCGGCTCAAATCGCAGGCCCGCACTCGGCGTCCCGAGTCTGAGCTGCTGTACCGTGCCTCCGTCGATGTACGCCTCCCAACTTGAAAGTCGGCGGCCGCCCGCTCCCGGTCCCGAGGTGTCAGTCGTATTCGCTGCCCATTCGAATGGCAGTTCCTGTCTGGCCACTTCAGCGTAGCGCAGCATCCAGCGGTCAACAGTGATCGCCTCGCCGGCGTGCAGTTCAACAGCCGAAAAGTTCGCCCGCCAACTGTCGTTTAGATAAGGATGCTCGGTTGCAAAGGGCGTAGTGTCCCGATGGTGCAGGCTGAATGCGTTCCGTGTGCGGGTCAACATGACGTCGTCAATCCAGCTGTACGGGCCGCCAGTGCGGTCTTCATCACAGAGTGCCAGCCGCAGGCGCTCTACGACGTCGAAGCCAACGCCTCTCAGGGGGCGCCCCAGTTCCAGCAGGGCCGCACGCAACACCTCTCTCTGGTCGGCCGCGTACTGTTCGCGAAAGGCAAGCAGGTCGAAAACCTGCCGGCAGCGAGATTCAGGCGACGACCCCCCTGGTGTTACCGGCGAACTGAGACCTGAGAGACTCGTACCCTCACCCGCGTTTCCCCATCGTGCCGCGGCCAGAGCCTGCTGCGTGTAACGCTCTGATCGCTGAGCTTCCGATTCCATTATCGAAGCCGTACGGCAAAGAGAAGCGACGATCTGTGGATTTATCTCTTTCAGAAGGGGCAAAACCTCATGCCTGATGCGGTTGCGCACAAACGCACGGTCATGATTGGATGGGTCCTCACGCCAGGGGATACTATGCTCCCTGAGATAGCGCATGATCTCGGAACGCGAAACGCCCAACAGTGGCCGTGCAACACGCACGCCGGGAACAGGACGGTTCTCAAGAAGCAGCGGCGTCACTGCCCGCATCCCGGCCAGCCCGTGCATGCCGCTGCCTCGAATCAGATTCATCAACACAGTTTCGGCCTGGTCATTTGCCGTATGACCCACCGCAACATCAACCATGCAGCCTTCTTCCTGATAATTGGCAGCCACTTCGGCAAGAAACCGGTAGCGCCAGCGGCGGGCGGTCGCCTCCAGATTGCCAAATCCGGTAAGCGTTCCAGGAGGCAATCTGTGAGTCTCGACGGGTACGTTCCAGCGTCTGGCCATCTCCACCACAAAGGAAGCGTCGTCGCGGGATTCGGGTCGAATGCTATGATCGAGATGGGCGACGACCAGACTGAGCCCCCAGTCATCGCGCATGCGCCTGAGCAAATGCAGAAGGGCCATGCTGTCTCCGCCGCCGCTGACAGCGACTACTACCGCTATGGGACGGCCATCGCACTGCGTTGGCGTAGTGAAAAGCCCTTCTCGTTCCCGCGCATGTCGGACCAGCTCCAGCAATCGCTGGTCGTTTTCCGACGGCGTGGCTCGAGCAGGCTGTGTCCTACCAATTCCGGAATGCGCTCCACATTCCTGGTTTCCGGTAGCAGGCTGCGATTGAATCAAGAATTCTGCTCTCCTAGTCGACGTGACCCGGTGTACTTTCACTCTCTATCGGAGCCGGTACCTTCCTGCCTTCGGCGCTTTCGATTCCTACCCTATCCGCTACATTAGGATAGCGGAAGGCGCCGCTCATTCGCAAGATGGAGCCATGAAATTGGAACTATAGTCAAACCATTTGTATTTTGTGTCAATAGTCCCTATGGTATACTTGTATCGTTAAAGGTACTTCAAACAGGTGGTGGGCGGTTCGGCCGGCCATCGTTTATCCGTCCCTGCTAGAAATGGAGATGTCCCTGGAGTGGCGAACCCGTTAGACTGGTTGTTGGGTCTATTTTCACTCGATATTGGCATTGACCTGGGCACGGCAAATACCCTGGTACATGTGAAAGGCCGGGGGGTCATTATTGACGAACCGTCGGTGGTTGCGATCGACAAGTCGTCGAAGCGGCGAAGTTCGGTCAAAGCAATCGGACAAGAGGCAAAAGAGATGGTTGGCCGCACGCCGTCCCATATCGTGGCCGTGCGCCCTCTGCAGGACGGCGTAATCTCCGACTTCAAAATGACGGAAGAGATGATTCATGCCTTCATTGGCAAGGTTCACGGCAACCGGGCTTTTGGTACGGCCCGCCCGCGCGTTGTGATCGGTATCCCTTCCGGCGTGACCGAAGTGGAAAAGCGTGCTGTACGAGATGCAACCGTCAGCGCCGGCGCGCGCGAAGCGGGTCTTGTCGAAGAGCCGATGGCGGCTGCAATTGGCGCGGGGCTGCCCGTTACCGAGTCCGTTGGCTCCATGATCGTTGATATCGGCGGTGGAACCACTGAAGTCGCAGTGATATCCATGGGCGGAATCGTCGTTTCACGCTCGATCCGGGTTGCCGGTGACGAAATGAACGAAGATATCATCAACTACAGCCGCCAAAAGTACAACCTTTTGATCGGCGAACGCATGGCCGAGCGAGTCAAGATTGAAGTGGGATCAGCCTACCCACTTGAACATGAACGGACCATGATCATTCGGGGCCGTAATCTGATCACGGGTCTCCCCGAGGCGATTGAGATCAGTTCCGTGGAAGTCAGGGAGGCCCTGACCGGCTCTGTGGAAGTAATTGTTGATGCGGTCAAAGATACCTTGGATGAAACGTCGCCCGAGCTCGTGGCAGACTTGATGGAGCACGGAATCGTACTGGCAGGCGGGGGCGCTCTTTTGCAGGGGTTGGCACAGCGCATTCAGGACGAAAACCGCATGCACGTCTATGTTGCCGACAATCCGCTCTCCTCGGTTGTGCTGGGGACGGGCATGATTCTGGAGAAACCGGAGCACTACGCCGAAACCCTGACAACAATGCAGCGCAAGAGCACGATTCGATAATTCCCGGCTCGTGTAGGCAAGTCCAGTGTGCCCCCCTTTAGATTTGCATCGAAACGCCTATGCGTAACAGTGACCAACGCGGCTGGGGCAGTGTCAGCTTTGGGCTCAAGCTTGTTATCCTCACTTTGACGGCCGTACTGCTGCTGGCTTTGCAGCAAACCGGTCGCCTGGGGACGGTGGAAGGACTGGTAACCATGGTTACCGCGCCAGGCCAGTCCGGATTGTCGACTTTGACCAACCGCCTTTCCAGGTCCCTGACAAATCTGCGTAACTTTCGCTCTCTCCAACGGCGGCTAACTGAATTAGAACGAATTGTTGAAAGCCTGAGCGTTGAAAACCTCCGCCTGCAGGAAGTGGAGCGGGAAAATCAGCGCTTACGAAAACTCCTGGAATTCGCCGAAACCAGGCCCAGCTTCGAGTTGCAAGGTGGGCAGATTATCGCCAGAGTTATCGGGAAGAACGCCACCAATTACCTGAACGTGGCAATGATCGATCTCGGTTCCAGGCACGGCATCAGAGTTGGCATGCCGGTTGTGAATGAGCAGGGCCTGGTGGGTCGCATCAGCGACGTAACGGCTACAACCTCTAAGGTGTTGCTCATCACCGATCCCACCAGCACTGTCAACGCCATTTTGCAGGCGAGCCGGTTGACCGGTGTCATCAGCGGTGAGCCCGGCTCCAATCCGGTTATCGGATTCCTCCCCCAGGGCACGGAAATCGGAGTGGGGGAGGTGGTTCTTACCTCTGGAATGGGAGGCAAATTCCCCGAAGGAATACATATCGGACAGGTTGTCGAAGTGTGGCAGCGAGACGTAAACGTCTTTCAAGAGGCCGTGGTCAGGCCGACGGTTAACTTCGGCCAGCTCGAGGAGGTAATGGTCGTAACGAACTTCGACCCCTCTGAGTTTGTTCCTCTGCTGGACAGATTGCCGGAGCCGCAAGGAGAAGCGAGTGGCGAGTGAAGGACATCGTATCGGGCCCAGGGGATTTTCGGGAGGGAGGAGAAATAGGCGTTCCTTCTTTGGCTCTCCCGGGGCACAGGAGGACGGCCTCCGCCAAGGTGTAGCAGGGCGGGCATTCTCTGCATCGTTCTCCTCATCTAGCCTGGGCGGCTCCTGGCTCATAGTCCCAATTTTGGGCGCAGCGGCAATCTTTCAGGTCGTCGTAGTCCCCAAATCGGCAGTCAGAGGAGTCTACCCCGATCTGATTCTGTTACTGGTCATTGCCAGGTCACTCATTGCCGGCGGACGGGGTGCAGTATCTTGGGCGTTCGTTGGTGGGCTGTGGATGGATGTACTGAGCGGAGGGGCGATCGGCGCTTCAAGTTTGGCCCTGATGGCGACCTCCTTGATTACCGGAATCGGCCACAACGCGATTTTTCGCCGCAACTCCTTCGTTCCATTTGTAGCGGCGTTGTCGGGCAGCCTTGTCTTTTCGCTGATCTACCTGACCATACTGGTCGGCGTCGGCTACCGGTTCCCTCTCGGTCCACTGGTGGCGAATCTGATTGTCCCCGCCACCCTGTATAATGGAGCCGTCATGTTCCTGGCAACTCCTGTATTGAATCGTTTGCCCGAAAAGGCGAACTATCCGTAGTACTGGAATTCGGTTAGCGCCAGGCTGACGTATTGAAAGGTCTGGCTGACAAAGACTCCCATGGACGAACGCGCAACTAGCACCGCAACTGCAACTTCCATAATAGTCCGCTTTGCCCTGGCTGCAACCTTTCTCGTCTTATGTATTCGTCTGTATTCGCTGCAGATCGTCAGCGGCCCATCATATCAGGAACAGGCGGCCGTCAATAGATTCAGAGAGATCGATACCCCCGCGCCTCGCGGCGTCATTTACGATCGAAACGGCGAAATCCTCGCACGCAATCGACCCAGCTTTGTCATAGCCGTCATACCGGCCGACCTGCCTCCGGACGACCTCGGTACCGACATAGATGAGCAGCGTATCGCGCTCGAAAGGCTGCTGGCGGTCCTGGAGGCGCATACGGATCCTGAAATGGCGATTCGCATCGCCGAAGTAATGTTTCTGCACCTGGGCCGTGAAGACTTCAGGAATACGGTCGAATCCGCGGGATACAGCCTTTCATTCCGTCTCGTTGATGTAGAAGTCCTGAAACAGGACGATGAAGGAAACGAAGTTATCGAGGAAGTGCCGACTTTGATTCCGGACCTCTCAGAGCCGCTCCCTGTCGGCGGGCTAATGGCCCTTTTGGAGCGTGCCGTAGCTCTCGGAACGCAGGGCAGCTCCTACAAACCGATTTCAGTTTTGGAGCTTGTAGATCGCGAGCAGGCCTTTCAGGTGGCGGAGGAAACATTCCAGCTGCGCGGCGTCCACGTGTTGCAGAAACCTGTGCGAGAGTATCCTTTCCGCGAACTGGCAGGCCATGTCTTGGGCTTTCTGGGCCCGATCCCCAAATTGGCTGCCGACGGTTACAAAGACAAGGGATATGAAGACCCGAATGAGCCGGTCGGCTTGAACGGATTGGAGTATGAATACCAGGACTCCTTGCGCGGACTGCCGGGCAAAAGACTTGTAGAAGTGGACATATTGGGTCGGGAGAGCCGTACTGTCAACATCGTCCGGGAGCCCGAACCCGGTCTGAATCTGAATCTGAGCCTGGATATCCGTTTGCAGGAAGTGATGCACAATGCCCTCGCGCGTCAACTTGAAGAAACTGGCGCGCCGCACGGGGTTGCGCTGGCAATGGACCCGCGCAATGGGGCCATGCTGGGCCTGGTCAGTCTGCCCAGCTATGACAACAATATCTTCTCCGAGGGGCTGGGCGAGGAATATCAGGCTTTGGAAGTGGAAGATGACACGCGGCGTCCACTTTACAACTATGCCATTGGTGGACTTTACCCTCCCGGCTCAACTTTCAAGCTTGTCTCAGCCACCGCTGCTCTGGCTGAGAACGTAATCACTCCTCATACGACCCTTGTCGATCGAGGGCCGATCTACCTTCCAAACTACTTTTTTCCCGACGATCCCACCCAGGCCCAGGAATTCGTTAGCTGGAACCATAAGCTCAATATTCTGCACGGCCCCATGACAATTGTCGAGGGGCTTGGCCTTTCCAATGACATTTTCTTCTACTATCTGGGAGGCGGATACCCAGACTTCATGGTAGGGCTCGGGAGCGAACGCCTTGCCAAATGGATGCGGCTCTTTGGCTACGGGGACCTCACCGAAGTCGACCTGCCCGGAGAAGTCCGGCCGGTCGTACCGGACGAACAGTGGAAGAGGCTGGAGCTAGCCGAATCCTGGACGACCGGTGACAGCTACAATATGGCCATCGGTCAGGGATATGTATTGGGTACGCCGATGCAGGTTTTGGTCAGCACTGCCGCAGTTGCCAACGGCGGCTACCTGGTCAAACCGCAGTTTGTACAGGAAAAAGTGGATACGCAGAATAACGTGCATTGGCAATACGAACCGGAATTGGGGGAGCGGCTGCCCGTAGACCCGGGCCTCCTGAAAGTCGTTCAGAGAGGGATGTGGCATGCGGTCAATGGGAACTATGGGACCTCCATCGACAGTCGCGTCGAAGGGATAACTGTTGCCGGTAAGACGGGCACGGCAGAGTTTTGCGCCTTTGACCCGGAGATCCAGGACTGTACCGATCGAGATCACGAAGGGAACCTTCCTTTCCACGCCTGGTACACCGCCTACGCGCCCTATGAAGACCCTGAAATCGTTGTCACCGTTTTTGTCTACTCAGGAGGAGAAGGATCAACCGTAGCCATCCCAGTCGCCCAAGAGGCTCTTCACGCTTGGTTTCACGAACTGCGTCCTTAATTCAATTGCCGGTCTTTGCACTGTTACTGCGTCACACGACTTTCTACTTCAGGTTTCGGGTCCCGCCATCTGGCTTAAACTGTTCCCCGCGAACCCTCATCAAATAATGTCTACAAGGAACGAATGAGTACACACAGCTTTCCAACGACGCACGGCAGGTCGTCCTCCAGGCCCGACGTCCGTATCAAAGGCCGCGGAGGCTATACCGTCGTCGACGTTGCAGACGACAAGGGCGTGTGGCCGGAGGTCGTTGACTTTCTTGCCAGCCATATTTCGCAGGCTGACGGTTTTTTCCGAGACGAGCGAATGTCACTGTCTATCGGCGACAGGGGTGTTTCCGCAGACGATCTTCAGGAAGTCAACGAAGTGTTGGAAGAACAGAACATAGTGTTGGTTTCCCTGCATACAGGCAATCGCGACTCTTTTCGGGTTGCAAAGCAGTTGGGTCTGGATGTCGTATGGGAAGGAGACACGCCGCAGCCTGTCGTCAGACTGGAGCGCGGACAAGAAAGACTCGGAGATCGTTTTCTGTCCAACTCGGTTCGCAAGCCCAACCCGGGCTCACCTCGGCAAGACGGCGGAATAACCCATGCCAACGATTCTCACGCGCCGCCGTTCGCCTCTCTGCCTGAAGAGCCAGTCGTGACGGAGTCGGAAAGTGAACAGGCTGCAGTCACGCCCTGGGTTGACGCACCCGGCGTAGATTCTGTCCCACCCCCTTACATCTATCGAGGCAATTTGCGTTCCGGCCAGGCGGTGCGGCACGCCGGCGCCGTCGTCATACTGGGAGATGTCAATCCTGGTGCGCAAGTTATCAGCGGCGGCGACGTGCTGGTTTGGGGGCGCCTGCGAGGCACGGTACATGCGGGCGCCATCGGGGACACGCGTGCAATCGTAGCCGCGTTGGATTTTGAACCGGTGCAGATGAGGATCGCCCAGCACATTGCCATGACGCCAAAGGGTGCATCCAACAATCCAGGCTACTGGTTCTGGAAGCGAGAAAGCAGCGGCAAGCCCGAAGTGGCCAGAGTTATCGACAATCAGATAATCGTGGATCCCTGGGATGCAAACAGGTGAATCAGTGAGCGGCGCCTTTTCGCCCTCCGCCCATGCAGCCCCGGATCATCTCGGGTCCGAAGCGGACGGCGGCCTCGTGCTCACATTGACTTCCGGCAAAGGAGGCGTGGGAAAGACGACAACCACTGCCAACCTGGGTACTGCTCTTGCCATGGCAGGTCAACGGGTGATCGTTGTTGATGCTGACATCGGACTGAGAAACCTGGATATTGTCATGGGCCTGGAAAGCAGGGTCGTCTACAATCTGGTTGACGTAATTGAGGGGCGCTGCTCCCTGCATGAAGCGCTTGTGCGCGACAAGCGTGTGGACGAACTGTACCTCTTGCCAAGTTCCCAGACTCGCGATAAGACCGCCGTCGCGCCCGATCAGATGATGACCCTCTGCCAGGAACTGCGAACTATCGCAGATTTTGTACTTGTGGACTCACCCGCGGGCATTGAACTGGGCTTCCAAAACGCGATCGCCGCCGCTTCTGAGGTGATAATCGTAACGACACCGGAAGTAAGTGCGTTGCGAGACGCCGATAAGGTCATCTACCTGCTTGAGAGAGACTTGAACTCGCAAGCCCGACTTGTCATCAATAGGTACAATCCCCGTCTTGTGCGCAGGAAGGAGATGATGTCACGCCATGACATCTTGAGTATCCTTAGCATAGACCTCCTGGGAATCGTACCCGAGGACGAACAGATCATCGTTTCCGCGAACAAAGGCTGGCCTGTTGCCCTGGAACGGAAAAGGTATGTCAGCCGCGCCTACCACAATATCGCCCAAAGATTACAAGGATACAATGTCCCGCTGATCCACTTCAAGGAATTCAGCTGGCCGGAGCGCCTCCGGCGCCTGTTTGGCGTGTAGTTGGCACTGCCCCGAAATACCGATGATCAGACACTTCGACAGACCACTCTTCTTTGCCGTACTACTTTTGTGCGCCGTCGGCATTGCCATGACCTACAGCGCTACAATCACAGACATTGTATTGGCCGACTATTGGCAGAGACAGCTTGTCTTCACCATTATGGGCGCAATCGCGCTGGTGATCGCCGCGCTCTTCGACTACCGGCATCTGGAACTTCTGGCCCAACCGAGCTATTTCGTGCTGCTGGCCTCCCTGGTGGCAGTCTATTTCATTGGCGAGGTCAAGAACGGCGCCCAGCGCTGGCTGAACCTGGGTATCGATGTACAGCCTACCGAGGCCGGCAAATTCTTGCTCATCGTCTTTTTCGCGTGGTACCTCAGCCGCTTTCAGGATCGAATTCGCAGGCTCCCCTATCTGTTGGGGGCCGTCATCCTCTTGCTCTTTCCACTCGTGTTGGTATACGCCCAACCGGATCTGGGAATGACCGTTACACTGGCGTTCATTATCGGCACGCTGATTCTTATCAACGGCGTCCGGTTGACGCACATCTTACTTGGCGTAGCGGCCGCCGCCGCTGCCTGGCCCCTCTTGAGGGGAACCCTACAGGACTACATGCTGAGACGGATTGAGGTCTTCCTTGATCCGGGCTCCAACGTTGACGCCGCCTTCAGTGTACAACAGGCGTTGATCAGCATCGGCAACGGCGGATGGATCGGGATGGGGTGGGGCGAGGGGACACAGACTCAACTGCGCTTTCTGCGCGTCCGGCATACGGACTTCATTTTCAGCGTCATCGCCGAAGAACTGGGCTTTGTTGGCTCCGTTCTGGTCCTGTTGTTGCTGTTCTTTGTAATCTGGCGGCTCGTGCGTATTGCTGACCTGGCCCAGGACCAGTTCGGTCGCCTCATTACTCTGGGCGTTGCCGCATTGATCTTTTTTCAGACGTTTGTCAACGTTGGGATGAACCTGGCAATTCTGCCGGTCACTGGCATGACGCTGCCGTTCTTGAGCTATGGAGGCAGCAGTCTTGTTTCAATGATGGTAGCAGTGGGGTTGGCGCAAAGCGTCGTCATGCGCCATCGCAAGATGGACTTCTCGTAACTGCAGAACTCTTAGCCGGCAGGTCGGCGCGGGGCCCGGCCGCGGGTCACTGCCCAAGCCCCCTCAGCAAGTCTGCCCAGAGCCCCGGCTGCAGACCGATGACGACAACTGCGAGGACGGAGACGGCTACGACAAATACAGAGGGGCGAGACGCGGGAACGATGCTCGGTTCTCTCTCGTCGGCCTCTTCTTCAGGTTGCTGAAAATACATCGCCACAACGATGCGCAGGTAGTAGTAGGCGCTGATTGCGCTGTTTAGCACGCCGATCACCACCAGCCAGGCCCAGCCGGCCTCGACGGCCGCCTTGAAGACAAGGAACTTGCCGAAGAATCCGGCCAGCGGTGGAATCCCACTCAAACTGAGCATGAAAATAGCCATTGCCGCGGCCAGGACCGGGAATCTCTCGGCCGCACCGGCCAGTCTGCCCTGCTCTAAGTCGTTTTCATTCCCATGCTGTCTTTCGAAGGCAATCGTCACCGTAAAGGCGCCGATATTCATGAATGCATACGCAAAGAGATAGAAGGCGGCGGCAGATGAAGCCGCAGCTGTCCCCGCCACCAGCGCGATGAGGATGTTGCCGGCGTGGGCGATTCCCGAATAGGCCAGCATCCGTTTCACGCTGCTCTGACGCAGGGCCGTTAGGTTGCCTACGGTCATGGTCAGGACCGCAAGAATTGCAAGGGGCATGGCCCACTGGTCATGATATGAAGGCAAGGCCGTCATCATCAGCCGGAAGAATCCGGCGAACGCCGCGGCCTTTGTACCCACGCTCATGAATGCCGTCACTGGGGTCGGCGCTCCCTGGTATACGTCCGGCGTCCACATATGAAACGGGACAAGGCTCACTTTGAAGCCAAAGCCAACCAGCAAGAGCGCGATCCCGGGTAGGACCAGAGAGGGGTTGCCCCCGCCGGTTGCGAGCGTCTCGTGGATCTGAGTGAACTTGGAGCTGCCGCCGGCGCCGTACAGAAGGGCGCAACCGTAGACGAAAAATGTGCTGGCGAATGCTCCCAACAGAAAGTACTTCATGGCAGCTTCTATGCTGCGCGGGTCTTCCCGGTAGAAACCGCTCAGAATGTAGAGGGCCAAAGAAAAGATTTCGAGGGCAATGAACAGGACTATCAAGTTCGTAGCCGTGCCCATCAGCATCATGCCGATTACCGCCAGCAAGTACAGTGAGTAAAAGGCTCCCCCTTGACGCTCGATTGCCGGGAACTGGTTGCGGCTCAGCAATACGCCCAGTACGCCGGCAATCAGGATGACCAACCGCACGCTCAGCGCGAAACCGTCAGACACCGCCCCGTCCAGGTATTCAACCGGTGCCCTGCCCCAAATCATCACGGACGCGCCGATGCCCAACAAGAGAATTACAACCGAAAGACCGGCCAGCAACTGTGAGCCGTTCTGCCCGCGGCGGCCAATGTCGACCATCATCAGGACCATCACGCCTACTGCCAGAACGAGTTCCGGCAGAAGAACTACTGCATCGTCGAAGAGAAGAGCGGTATCCATTGTCGTTAGTGGTTCGTGGTCAATGAACTGCTGCCGGAAGTCAGTGGCGGCTGGTCGCTGCTGTCGACGAGCAATTCGACACTATCTGCGGGCGCCTGGACAACTTCCAGCGCCGCCACGGACGGATTGATTTTGTCCAGGAAGAAATTTGGCGCCAGGCCGATCACGAAGAAGAGCAGCACAATTGGCAGCAGCTGACCGATCTCGGCCCAGTTCAAGTCGGGCAGCTTCCCCTTGAAATTGGCGGGATTCGTCAATTCGCCTTGTGCCACCTGTCTGAACGCATGCAGCAGATACCAGGCGGCCAGGATGACGCCCGCGGTACCGAGCACGGCAAAGAACGGTGAGCTCCTGTATGTGCCGAGCAAAATCGTAAACTCGCCGATGAAGCCGTTCAAACCGGGAAGGCCCGCGCTGCTCATCGCTACGACCAGGAAGAAAAATGAAAAGATCGGCACACTGGCCCAGAGGCCGCCGTAGTCCTTCAGCAGCCGCGTGTGGCGCCGCTCGTAGAGCATCCCGACCAAGAGAAACAGGGCGCCGGTGCTCAGACCGTGATTGACCATCTGCAGTACTGCACCGCTGATCCCCTGCTCATTCAGAGCGAAAATGCCCAATACGACAAACCCCATGTGGGCGACTGAAGAGTAAGCCACTAGAGACTTCAGATCCCTCTGCGCCAGCGCCACGAGCGCTCCGTAAAGGATGCCGATGATTGCCAGAAATGAAATGAGCGATGCGTAGTCGGCGACGGCCACAGGGAACAACGGTAAGGCGAATCGCAGAAATCCGTATGTACCCAGCTTCAGGAGCACACCCGCCAGCAGGACCGAACCGGCGGTAGGGGCTTCAACGTGCGCATCGGGCAGCCATGTGTGAAAGGGAAAAAGCGGGACCTTGATGGCGAAGGCAAGCGCAAACGCAAGAAAGGCCAGCTGCTGCAAGCCCGGAGGCAGCCCCGCTTCCTGCAACTCGAGCAAGTCAAAAGTGCCGGCATTGAAGTAGAGCGCAAGTATTGCAACTAACATGAGCGCCGAGCCTGCCAGCGTGTAAAGGAAGAATTTGACGGCGGCATAAATGCGATTCTGACTGCCCCACTTGCCAATCAGAAAAGCCATTGGAATCAGGCTGAACTCCCAGAACACATAAAACAACACAAGGTCCAGGGCCAGAAAGACGCCCAGAACAGCCGTCTCCATCAGTAACATCAACGCCAGATAACCGCCCAGATTCTGCTTGATATGCTGGTTGCTGAATGCCACCGCGATCGGCATTAGCAGTGTCGTCAGCAGGACCAGCCACAGGCTGATCCCATCTACACCCAAATGATAGTAGATGTTCAGGTCCGGCATCCACGCATATCGTTCAACAAACTGCATGTCCGGAATCTCCTGCCAGCCGGGCAGCAGCATAAGGCTCACCACAAAGGTGGCGACGGTGGCGCCGAGAGCCAGACCTTTTTTGAGGCTATCGCCGGGCGCCAGCAGAACGACGATGGCGCCGACTACTGGCAAAAATGTAAGGATCGAGAGCATGGAAACACCAATGAATGGTCGTTAGCTGAAAATGGTACGCGCCAGAGCTGAAGCGTTGTGCACTTCTAGCCTCCGATCACGAACCACAAGAGTAGGGCCACTACGCCGCAGAAGAGACTCAAAGCATACGTTGGCACTAATCCGTTATGGACATTGCGCAGGCTGCCCCCTAAGGACAAATTAACCTGACCGACAAGATTTACGGCCCTGTCAACGACTCCTTGGTCAACCACCTGGTTGAACCAGCCGGAGAGACCAAGCAGGGGACTGACGATCCATGCGGCGTAAACCTCATCCACATACCATTTGTTGCGGGCAGCGAGTTCGAGCGGGCTGACCAGCCTCGCCACGCCCCCGGAAATCCTCCCGACTCCGGTTGAAGGGTCCTTGAGATAGCGCCCATAGGCCAGTCCGACGCCTGCCAAAGCCACAACTGCACTGACCGCCAACAGTACGAACTCCATGGTTATGTCCGGATGGAAGGCAGGCACGCCGACTGCCGCTTCCAGATAGTGTTCCATGGTAAGCGCGACCGGCAAGTTCAGAACGCCTCCGACTATAGCAAGAGCTGCCAGCACCCAGAGAGGCCTCGTCATGACAGCTGGGCTTTCGTGTGCGTGCTCATGAATATTCTGGTCGCGCGCCTCGCCCAGAAAGGCCATGAAGACAGCCCGAAAGCTGTATATCGCTGTAAGCAGGGCTGTAAAGAGACCGATCAAATAGAGAAGAATGTTGAAATTGGCGACGTGCAGCAATATCCCATCTTTGGAGAAAAAACCTGACAAGAGTGGCAGGCCGGCGAGAGCAGATGCACCGATCAGGAACAGCAAAAAGGTCGTCGGCATCTTCGCCCGCAGATTTCCCATTTTACGTATGTCCAGCTCGCCGCCGGGAAGGCCGTGCATCACGTTTCCGGCCGCGAGAAACAGCAGCGCCTTGAAAAATGCGTGCGTCACGAGGTGAAATATGGCAAAGGCGTACGCGCCGACGCCCACACCCAACATCATGAAACCCAGCTGGGAAATCGTCGAATAGGCGAGGATCTTCTTCAGGTCTACCTGGGTCAATGCGATTGTCGCTGCCATCAGCGCGGTCAAGCCCCCGACCCAGGCCGCGAGGCTGCCCGCCGCTGGAGCAAGTTCCCACAGAAAGTGCGTTCTTGCCACCATATAGATGCCTGCCGTTACCATCGTGGCAGCGTGGATGAGCGCGGATACCGGCGTCGGCCCGGCCATTGCGTCCGGCAGCCAGACGAACAGAGGCAGCTGCGCGCTCTTGCCGGTCGCTGCCAGCAGGAGTAGCAGACAGATTGCCGTCGCCGCGCCGGTCGAAAGTGCGCCGGCGTTGTCGTGAATCTCTCCGAATACGACGGTGCCGACACTGGTCCAGATCAGGAAGACGGCCAGCATCATGCCAAAGTCCCCGATGCGGTTGACCAGAAACGCCTTCTTGCCGGCGTCCGCGTAGTGGCCGTAGGCCTCGTCATGACGGTCGAAATAG
Organism: Caldilineaceae bacterium SB0664_bin_27; assembly: GCA_009838625.1. Lineage (GTDB taxonomy): Bacteria > Chloroflexota > Anaerolineae > Caldilineales > Caldilineaceae > Bin5. Next base: position 9,442 of record VXRG01000152.1, on the reverse strand, counting down.
AAGCCTATCAGCAGATACGATGCCAGTCCCACGCCTTCCCAGCCGACAAACATTCCCACAAAGTTGTTGCTGAGAATCAGCACAAGCATTGCCAGGATGAAGAAATTAAGATAGACGAAGAATCGCTGGAAGTTCTGCTCACCGTGCATGTAACCGCCGGCGTAAAAGTGGATCAGTGCGCCAACTCCGGTTACCACGAGAGCCATGGTTACGCTGAGTGGGTCGATCAGAAGCGCCGCCGGCGCGTGGAAACTTCCCACCGTGATCCAGTCCCACAGGTGGACGGTTATAGTACGGTGATGCTCATCCAGGCCCGCTAATCCAAAGAAGAGTCCCAAACTGACGACAAAGGAGAGGACCACCATGCCGGAGGCGACGACATGGATACCCCGCTCGCCCAATTTGTCACCGACAAACAGGTTTACCAGCGCGCCCAGAGCGGGAAAAACCAGAATGAGCCAGGCTAATTCCAACATAGATTCCTCATAACAGCTCTCAATCGGTCGAATTCGGCCCTTGCGCAGTGCCGATTGCGAATCAGCTCTTCAGAAAAGTGGGATTTGGGATCAGGATCCGGCAGTTACCACTTCAGTAGATTGATCTCATCGATATTGATGCTCTGCCGGTGGCGGACATTGGCGATCAGGATTGCCAGTCCGACGGCGACTTCGGCAGCGGCAACTGCCATGATCATAAAGACGAATATCTGCCCTTCGAGATTGCCCCACTGGCGGGCGAGGGCGATCAGGGTCAAGTTCACGCTGTTGAGCATCATCTCAATGCACATGAATATGATGAGTGCGTTGCGCCGCAGCAAGACGCCGGTAGCGCCGACGGTAAAGATTATGGCTGCCAGGACCAGGTAGTAGCTTGTCTCTACCATTATTCGTTCGCCTTAACGGACGGGATGCCTTCGCCTGCGCCTTCCTGCTGACGTCCCAGCACCAGGGCGCCAATCAGCGCGACGAGCAACAGAAGTGCGACCAGCTCAAAGGGAAGTATGTACTTCGTAAACAGTTCGATACCGACGGCCTCGGGCGTGCCGCCCCGCAGTAGCGCCGCGGACTCTTCCGACGGTCCCATCATCCGTGACAGCGCGCTATAGGAGATGACCAGGAGGAGAATGATCCCCAGCGCGATACCCACAGTACGGCTCCAAGCCCGCTGCGCAGCGCTGAAGTCGTTCGTATCTCCTCCGATTAACATAATTACAAACAGAATCAGGATGACGATTCCTCCGGCGTACACGATTACCTGTGCCGCTGCCAGGAACTGCGCGTCAAGCGTGATGTATAGCACCGCCAGGGTGGCAAAGTTGGTTAGCAGAAAGAGCGCGCTGTGTACTGGTTGTCGGCTAGTCACGACGCCCAAAGCAGCAGCCAGGCTGACAGCGCCAACAAGCAGGAAAAATATTAGCGACCAACTCATGAAAAATTACTCCGGTCGAATGATGACCTTGGGCATGTCTGGATTGAGAAGCTCCTCTTTGGTGAGGACGAAATCCTTACGCTCGTAGTTGGCCATGGCAAAATCGTGGCCGAGGACAATGGCTTCTGTAGGGCAGGCCTCTTCGCAATCACCGCAGAAGACGCATCGCAGCAGATTCAACTCGTAGACCTTGGCATGACGCTCACCCGGCGAGAGCGGTGCATCCGGGTCGTTCTCCGCCGCCTCCACGTAAATCGCCTCCGTAGGGCAGGCGGCTTCGCAAAGACAGCAGCCAATGCAACGCTCCAATCCGTTGGCATAGCGCCGCAGCTCATGACGACCGCGGAAGCGCGGGTAAATGGGAATATCCTCGTGAGGAAACTCCACCGTCACGGGCCTCTTTCCCAGGTGCTTGAGCGTTACGCCCATCGCCTTGCCGATTTCGGTCGCGCCCTTCAGAAAATCTCCCAACTCCATTGAATTCCTCTTTCCTCTGCAACGCCTACTTCAGGAAAACGGCCAGAACTGCCGTAATGCTCACGTAGACCAGGCCCAGCGGCAGCATGAACTGCCAGCAGAATTTCATCAGCTGGTCATAGCGGGGCCGCCCGATGCTTGCCCTTACCCAGATGAACAGGAAGAGCAGAATCAAAACCTTTATCAATAGATAGATGGGCCCAAGCCAGATGTACTGCTCGGCGAATGGGCCTTTCCACCCGCCGAAGAAGAGGGTCGCCATTATCGCACTGGTCGAGATCATGTTGACGTATTCGGCGATGAAGAACAGTGCAAACTTCATTCCACCGTACTCGGTCTGAAATCCCGCCACCAACTCGTTCTCCGTCTCCGGCAGATCAAAGGGACTGCGGTTGGTTTCCGCCAGAATGCAGATGAAAAAGAAGGGAAAGGCCAGCCACAGCCAGATCCATTCCCACCACTGGCGGGACCCCTCCACCAGGTCGACCAGACTGAAGCTGCCAGCCAGCATCAGTATACTGACCAGAAAGAGGCCCAGCGGCAGCTCATACGAGACCATCTGGGCCGAAGAGCGCAGCGCGCCGAGCAGCGAATAGTTGTTGTTGCTGCTCCAACCTGCCAGGATGATGCCGTAACTCTCGATTCCCGCGACAGCCAGAATCCAGAGAATACCGATGTTCACGTCTGCAATGGCAGGTGTCCCCTTGGCGATGGGGATGACCGCCCAGATAATCAACGCCGGCACGAGCGCCAGGGCCGGCGCCAGCAGATAGACCGGCTTGTCCACGTGGTTGGGGATGATCTCTTCTTTGAAGAACGCCTTTACGGCGTCGGCCGCCGGCTGCAGAAGCCCGAACTTGCCCGCCCGGTTAGGGCCGTAACGTACCTGGAAGCGGGCCAGCAGCTTGCGTTCATACCAGGTAAGGTATGCGAAACCGGTCAGCAGTACGAAGATCAGGATCAGCGCGCGGATGGCCGGAAATACCAATAACTGTAACCAGTCCATTTAACGTTTTTCCACTTTGACCCGCTGGGTATGGCTGCCGTTGAGCAGGGCGCCCACCGGCGCGCCGGGCAGACTCTCCGGAATCCAGGCCGTGCCCGTCTGCACCTGCACGTCGATCCCTACGTCCAGATCCAGGTGGCCCTGCTCACTCTGCACGGTGACTGCGCTGCCCTGGTCCAGCCCGAATTCGGCGGCGTCGACAGGATTCAAAGTGACGGTGGCCCCATGTGCCATGCCGTGCATCTGATCGGTCAGGCTGAATAGCGTGCCGCCGTCATACAGGACAGTGCCGGTTACAAGACTAAGGGGAAACTCACTGTTTTCCGCGGCGAATTCGGGCAACCCCTCTGACGTCCGCCCGGCGGAAGTCTCTGTCGCCGGCGCGGAATCGGCATCCCATTGCAGTCCTTGATCTCCCAGGGCCTCCCACGTCAGGCCCGCATAGGCCGGGACGGCTCTGGCAATCTCCGCAGTGACGCTGCGGGCGTCCGAAAACGGCCAAATAGCGCCCAGCTGCTTGGCCAGGTGCGTAAATGTCATCCAGTCCGGCGCGGCACGCGACTTGGGGTCGGTGACCGCCTTCGGCGCCCTTTGCACGCGCCGCTCAATATTGGTGTAGGTGCCGTCGCTTTCGGCCCAGCCCAGAGCGGGCAGCACAACATCCGCCTTCTGCGCCGTCTCGGTGGGCAGCAGATCGGTGACGACGAGCAGTTCAAGTTCTTCCAATCGGGCCGACCAGTCCGGCGACTCGGCTGCCGGGTTGGCGCCGTTCACGAAGAGGGCTCTCATCTCCTGGCTGTCCAGCATCTGTTTGTAGGTATACCCAGGGGACGTTGACAGGCTGCCGCCCCATAGCGATTCCAGCCTTGCCCTGGCGCCAGCGTCATCCAGAGGGAACTGACCAGGCAATCTGTCGGGTAGGACACCCATATCGCGGCAGCCCTGTGCGTTGCCGTCCAAGCCAACGTAAGCCAGTCGCGTACCCTCGCCGGTCGCTTGGGCAAGCTGCATTAAGCCGTCGCGGACACCGGGGCCGTCCTCTCCCCGCGCTGCCATTGGCCCGTATATTATCAGCGTGTTCCCGCTTTCATTCAGGAGTTTCGCCGCCTCCTGTACTGGAGAGCCGTCTTCGGACTCGGTAGAGCCTTGCACAGCCTGAAGCAGGCGTTCCAGAAGCGATGCCTCACCTCCCGGCACGTAGCCCACATAAGGGCCGTCATACCGGGTCAGCTCGATCTTGCGGGCGTGGGCGATGATCAGTTTGACCCCGCCTCGAAGGATGGCTCTCTTGAGGTGCAGGTCTAGTATCGGCAACTCTTCGCTGGGGTCCACGCCGAACAGCAGCACCGTATCGACCTGAGGGTCGGGCCCGTACTGCGGTTTCATCAGTTCCGCCAGGGCGGGCAAGCCTGTAGGCATTGCCGCCACCTCACCGCCGTCGCGGTGGTCGATGTTGTTCGTCCCAACGACTGCCCGCATGAATCGTTGCAGCGCATAGTTGCTTTCGTTGCTGATCTTCCCACTGCCAATGGCGCCGATGCTGTCCGCCCCGTATTTCTCCTTGATGCGTGTTATCCGGTCCGCGACATAGGCCAGCGCCTCGCTCCATTGCACCGGCGTCAGCTTGCCGTTCTTTCGCAGTAGCGGCGCTGCCAGCCGGTTCTCGTCGTTGACCCAGGCGTGGGCAAAGCGGCCCTTATCGCAAATCCACTGGTCGTTGACCTGCATGTTTTCGCGGCCGACGATGCGCCGCAACTGGTGCGTGCGGCTGTCCAGCCGTACGTTGCAGCCCACAGAACAGTGCATGCAGACGCTGGGCGTGCGCTCGATCTCCCAGGGACGGTAGGCAAAGCGCGAGACGCGGTTCGTCAGCGCCCCGACAGGGCAGAGGTCAATGATGTTGCCCCCGGTCTTGGCGTCAACAGGACGCCCGTCCTGGATGTCGACGATCGTGTCGTTTCCCCGTTCGAACAGGCCCAGTTGTGGCTTGTCCTCCCACTCCTCCAGATAGCGAATGCAGCGCCAGCAGAGTACGCAGCGCTCCTGGTCCAGAACGATCGTGTCGGAGATGTCGTAGTGCTTTTTGGCGAGTCGCTTCGGTTCGATAAGCTGGCTGATTCCCGGTCCGAAACGCATCGTCTGGTCCTGCAGCGGACACTCGCCGCCCTTGTCGCAAATGGGGCAGTCCAGCGGATGATTCAGCAGGATGAAGGCCAGGTTGGCCTCCTGCACCGTCTTCACCTGTTCGGTATTCGTTCGTACCACCATCCCGTCGCCGACCGGCATCGTACAGGAAGCCATCATCGCCGTGCCGCGAGGGCCGTCCACTTCCACCAGGCACATGCGGCAGCAGCCTACCGGGTCCAGCTTGGGATGCGAGCAGAAGACCGGAATCTCGACGCCCGCCATGCGAGCTGCGTCGACCAGAAGCGTCCTGGCTGGGACCGACACTTCCTCTTCGTTGATGGTGAGCGTTACATTGTCAGTCATAGACGTTCGCGTCTCCGGTTCAATGGAGAAACTCTGCGGGTGAGACCGGTTCAGGCAGTTCTCGCTGCAGGCGGCAGAATGTCGTCAACTGCCACTTCAAGATCAGGGAAGGCCAGTGGGGCGACCGACTCACCCCGATGGAAGGTCAATTTAGTCTGAAATGCCGCCTCTCCGCTGACAGGCGTTCGGGGATCCCGGTACACCTCCAGCAAGCCATCGACAAGATTCCAGATCCAGTACTCAGCTATCCCCGCCTGTGCGTATATGGCCCTTTTGAGGGAGCGATCGTAGTTGAGACTCGAGTCCGAAACCTCCATCAGCAACAGGATTTCCGATGGGTAGGGATGACGTTCATCAAGTTCGAATCCAGTTTCCGTTGATATGACCAGATCTGGTTCTGGCTCGGTCATCAATTCAGGTATGGTGACCGGTCCCTGGGCACGAACTTCTATGTCTACACGTGCATCCAAAGAGGAAAAGGTCCTTCTCAGGCGATTTACAGTGCGGATGTGAGGGGGATTATTTGGACTCATGTCCACTAGAATTCCTTCGACCAGTTCTACCCTCTCGGACTCATTGAAGAAGCCGATCTCTATCAAATTATGATATTCGTCCAGAGTGAACCGCCTCAGGGGCATTCCTTCCGCCAGCGTGACTGGCAGAAACGCCTCCAATTTCTTGCCCCCGATCCGCGCGCCCGTGTCAGGTGCGGCAACTGCGCTCATCAGCCTGTTCCTCAATCGTCCCCCGGAACCAAGTCATCGTGCAGCACGATATTCCCGCCCGCCGGCGCGAAAGTACTGTCACGTAATCCGCTTTCCTCGTGTGTATTCGGGCGGTAATCCGGCCGAATCGGCAGTACCGGGCCGACCTCGTCGGGATTGGTGTCCTCTATCTGCGACGAAAACTCGGGTCGGAACTTGAGCAGGTTGCTCTGAAGACCCCATACCGACGCCTCGCCAAAGGGGCAGAAGCTCTTGCCTGCTATATTGTCGGCGATGAACTCCATCAACTCCAGGTCTTTGCCCAGGCCCTGCCCTTCCTCAATGCGCAGCAGGATCTTCTCCAGCCAGGCAGTGCCCTCGCGGCAAGGCGTACACTTGCCGCAGCTCTCTTCGCGATAGAAGCTGAGCGTGCGCCGCGCAACCTCGACCATGGAGGTACGGTCGTCGATCGCGATCACGCCTGCCGAGCCCAGCAGAGAACCGGCCTCGGTGATGCTCTCGAAGTCCAGCGGCGTGTCGAACTGGTCCGGCGTCAGCAGCTTCATCGACAACCCGCCGGGAACGATCGCCTTGATCGGATGATTCTCATCCTCGGGCCCGCCCCCGTGCTTGTTAACCAGCTCGCTCAATGGCGTTGCGTGCGGAAGTTCGTATAGGCCCGGTCGCTTGACGTTGCCGCTCAGACAGAAAATACGCATCCCTGGACTGCGTTCAGTGCCGTACTCCTTGTACCAGTCCACGCCGTGGCGCATAACGTGCGTCACGTTGCAGATCGACTCGACGTTGTTCACGATCGTCGGTTTGGCATACAGGCCTTCCACGGCGGGGAAGGGTGGCTTAAGCCGCGGCTGCCCGCGATAACCCTCAAGGCTCGTGAGCTGGGCAGTCTCTTCGCCGCACTCGTAGGCGCCGGCGCCTCGGTGCATTACGATATCCAAATTGTTGCCGCTGCCGAAGATATTTTCACCCAGGTAGCCCTTGGCTCTGGCCTCGGCCAGGGCATCCTGCATGCGGGTATAGGCAAAATAGTATTCGCCGCGAATATAGACAAAGGCCTTTTCCGATTCGATTGCGTGGCAGCTCAGAATGATCCCCTCGATGAGCTGATGGGGATCATACTCCATCACGATACGGTCCTTGAAAGTGCCCGGCTCCGATTCATCGGCGTTCACGACCATGTAGCGGGGTTGTACGCCCTGCGGCAAAAAGCCCCACTTTACACCGGTGGGAAAACCGGCGCCGCCGCGTCCGCGTATGCCGCTCGCCTTGATCTGGTCAACCATGTCGGCCGGCTCAATCTCACTCAGAACTCGTCGGGCCGTGGCATAGCCGCCGTCATCCTCGTAGGTCTCGATCGTGTGGCTGTCCGGTGCGTTGAGCCGGTCCATCAGGTAACGCGGCTCCATGCCTCCGGTGCGGTAAGGGCCGTCGGACGCGCCTTCACCGTTGGGGTCGGCCTCCGGCGTCCAGCGTTCCAGCGTATTGAAGCCGTTGCCGGACCTTAGCAATTCTAGCGCCTTCTCCACATCTTCGGGCGAGTCGAGATTCTCGAAATAGCGGATCTGACCCGTCTTCTGGTCGGTAACGATCGCCATGGGGGCGGTGCCGCAAGAGCCGAGACACTCCATATGATCGAGGGCAAACTTGCCGTCCTCACTCTTCTCGCCGTGATGAATGCCAAGCGCGTTTTCAAAATTGTGCAGGCACTGATTCCCACCCCGCAGCATGCAAGGGACGTTTGTACAGACCTCAATATGGTATTCGCCCTTGGGCTCCTCGTGCAGCATGTTGTAGAAACCGACGACCGCGCCCACCTCAGCCGGTGCGATCCCCAGGATCTCTGCCAGTTCGTCCTGCGCATCCACCGGGCAGTATCCGAACTCCCGCTGAATAACGTAGAGCGCCGGCAGAATCCCCGAACGCTGCCTGCCCGTAGGATAGCGTGCCAATATTTCGTCGATCTCCTGCCGCATCTTTTCCGTAATCATTGAATTCCCCGGCGCCGGTTAGCAGAAATCGGTGGCCCAATAGTGGGCCGGCCGTACTGCCGTCGAGCTAGCGGTCTACCTCACCAAGTACAATGTCGATCGACCCAATGTTGGTTACAACGTCTGATAGCATCTCACCGCGACTGATATGGTCGATGGCATAAAGATTGTTGAAGCTGGGCCCGTGAACATGCAGCCGGTACGGCTTGGCCGAACCGTCACTGTAGACGAAAAACCCCAGCTCGCCCTTGCTGTTCTCGATGCCGTGATAGAAAAATCCGGGCGAAACGTGGAAGCCTTCCGTCATCAACTTGAAGTGGTGAATCAATGCTTCCATGCTCACATCCAGTTCGGCGCGCGGCGGCAGGGCCACCTTGCGATTGTTCGACTTATACAGACCGCTGGGCAGGTTGGCCACTGCCTGCTCCAGGATGCGCACGCTCTGCCGCATCTCTTCCATTCGGATATTGAAGCGTCCGTAGCAGTCGCCGGTGTCGCTGATCGGCACCTCAAACTCGTACGACTCATAGCCGCAGTAGGGTCGGTCGCGGCGCAGGTCCCAGTCGACACCGCTTCCGCGCAGCATCGGCCCTGTCAGACCCATGGCCAGAGCGTCTTCGGCGCTGATGTAGCCGATACCGGTCAAACGTTCCTGCCACAGCGGTGCCTCTGTAATCAACGCCTCATACTCGTTGATCTTTTCCGGCATCAACCGCAGGAAATCTTTCAACTCGGCGATGAAAGCATCCGGCAGGTCCTGCCAAACGCCGCCGATTCGAATATAGCTGACGGTAAGGCGCGCGCCGCAGACCATCTCGAACAGGTCCAGTATCCGTTCCCGTTCGCGCGTCGCGTACATGAGGAGGCTCATGCCGGTGCCCGAGACATCCAGCACGTGCGTCGCCAGCCAGAACAAATGCGAGGCGATTCGCTGCATCTCGGCCATAATAACCCGGATCACCTGGGCCCGTTCAGGTATCTCCAGCCCCAGCATATGCTCGATGGTCAGGCAATAGCCCAGGTTATTCGACATCCCGGACAGATAGTCCATGCGGTCGGTGTAATAGACGAAATCCTTATAGCGCTTGTTTTCCCCCGTCTTTTCAAAGCCGGAATGGAGAAAGCCCAGGTCCGGGTCGATGCTTAAAATCCGCTCGCCGTCCATTTCCACCACCAGCCGCAGTACGCCGTGTGTGCTCGGGTGGTGGGGCCCCATATTGATGACCATGTTCTGGCGGCTCATCCCGGGGGGCAGGTCGGGGGCGGTGCTTTCCGCCGGCAAAATCTGGGAGGCTAGCGTTGAAACCTCCCGGGCATCCCATGTGATA
>VXRG01000169.1:33853-59831 GCA_009838625.1 Caldilineaceae bacterium SB0664_bin_27 | reverse complement strand
GACAAAGGTTTTACGAAGTTCTCCGCGCCACTCCGCGTCCTCCGCGGACAAAAAAAGGGTTGTTCTTCGCGGCCCTTTTTGGACCCACTGGCTATCTTCGACAATACTGGCAAACTAGAATAGAAGCGACTGCCTTAAGAAACCCACCCAAGAGATGCCAAAAGATGACACATGGTGAAAGATTTCACTATTGGGCCGTTGAGTGGAAAGGGGGGGGATCCTCCCAAAAACGTGCCAAATTGTGCCAAATTGTGCCAAATCCTTCAGATCATCCACCCCTGAGCCGTTGAATGAAACGGAGGTCCCAAAAAATTGTCAACGGATCCTGACCACTTACTGCGTGCTCCCGACCCCTGCCGTTCCAACCCCAAAACTGGGATGCGCCCGCCCCCTGAATTCCTTTGACACCGCAATGACGCCGTGTTACGATACCTGTGGCTTGGCATACAGGTTTTGCGTCGGATCAACGCAGAACCAAGTAGCCAGCGATGGAAGTTCCCGACGCCGTCATCCCACATAGTTCACGCCTCTGTCCTGGAACTATCGTCGAAGGCGGAGCGTATAAGTGTGGGTACGGGAGAATTGCCCCGTACCCCTTTTTGTTGTTTAGTTCAATGCTGATTCGCAGTCGAACTGCTGCGTATATCTGGGGTTTCCCGGCGTCGCTTAACGGAGGCGGCGCGACCAACATCAAAGTGTCGGTTTTGGGGACTTGCTCAACGTCGGAACCACTGCTCGCCTTCCGGCATCACCTTCCGATGAACTGCCCTATGGGCCGGAGTTCCGATTAACCAGGCAATTAAGGGAAGCCTCCCTATGAGGGGAAATCGAAGATGACCAAATACATCTTTGTTACTGGTGGGGTAGTTTCGGGTCTTGGAAAAGGTGTAACCGTCGCCTCCATCGGCCTTCTGCTGAAGACCTGGGGCATCCGTGTAGCGGCGATGAAACTCGATCCCTACCTGAATGTCGATCCAGGCACGATGTCACCCTATCAGCACGGCGAAGTGTTCGTCACCGAGGACGGCGCCGAAACCGATCTGGACTTGGGTCACTATGAACGTTTTATCGACGAAAATCTCAACAAGCACAGTAACGTGACAAGTGGGCAGATCTATAACGATGTGATCACAAAAGAGAGGCGGGGGGACTACCTTGGCGGTACCATCCAGGTGATTCCCCATGTCACCAACGAAATCAAGCGCCATATTGGACAAATGGCCCGGCTGAGCGGGGCCGATGTCGTATTGGTGGAAATCGGTGGTACGGTCGGCGATATCGAGGGACTTCCCTTCCTTGAAGCGATCCGCCAAATGCGGAAAGATGTCGGCGCCGAAAACGCCCTCTATGTCCATCTTACCTGGTTGCCCTTTCTGGCCGCCAGCAAAGAGCTGAAGACCAAGCCAACGCAGCACAGCGTACGCGAACTGCGCGATATCGGCATCCAACCCGATATTATCATCGTTCGCTCCGACTATCCTGTCGATGCCGACGCCCAGGAGAAAATCGCGCTCTTCTGTGACGTGGCCCAGAACGCCGTCATCCCGATGGTCACGGAAGATACAATCTATAAGGTCCCTCTCAGCTTACAGGAGGCCGGTCTCGACGAGCTTCTGGTCGACCGGCTGGCCCTGACTGCAGCTGACGGCTCCAGGAACGGCTTGAGCGCATGGCGCCGATTCGTATCCGAACTGGCCCGTCCTAAAGAACGAATCAATATCGGAATTGTCGGCAAATATGTCGAGTTGGAGGACGCCTACCTGAGTGTCAAGGAAGCCCTCATCCACGCCGTTTTGGCCGAAGGTTTCGACCTGGGCATCGAATGGATCAGTTCAGAGTCTCTGGAGAAGGGACGTGAACTGGATCGGCTCGACCAGCTCGACGGCATCGTCGTGCCAGGCGGATTCGGATACCGCGGCATAGAAGGCAAAATCGTTGCCGCGCGCTTCGCCCGCTCCCGTAACGTGCCCTACCTGGGGCTGTGTCTCGGCATGCAGGTGCTTTGCATTGAGTTCGCACGCGCCGCGTTGGAGAGTGAAGAGCCGAACAGCACCGAGTTCAACATCAGCACAGAGATGCCCGTGATCGATCTGATGCCGGAGCAGCGCGACATCGCCGATATGGGTGGCACCATGCGGCTCGGCATTTATCCCTGTCAGCTGTTGCCCGACTCGAAGGCAGGCGCCGCCTATGCCGACGCCGGCTATCCCGAGCAGATTGACGAACGTCATCGACATCGTTTTGAATTCAACAACGCCTTTCGCGTCGAGTTGGAGGCCCACGGCTTGGTGCTTAGCGGGTGCTCACCCGACGGACGCCTCGTTGAAATTGTCGAAGTGGCCGAGCATCCCTTCATGTTGGGCACACAGTTCCACCCCGAGTTCAAAAGTCGTCCGACAAGCCCTCACCCACTTTTCAGCGCCTTCATCCGCGCTGCCATCCAGCACCACAGTCGTTCGGGCGCCGATACTGAGCAATCCCTGCAGAGCTCCAATGGAATGCAGCGGCCATCGCCTGTAGTGAACAGGAATGCGAACTGATTCCAGGGGCCTAGGGTACGGCTTGCTCAATTGGGACGTGAAGACGCCATCTTCTCGGCTCCCGTGCAGTTGGACCCCGTTCTCGATGCAAGTAAGAGTTGGATCAGAGTAGGAGCAAAAATGTCTGGTCATTCCAAATGGTCTACGATCAAGCGAAAAAAAGGCGCCAATGACAACGCCCGCGGCAAGCTGTTTACCAAGCTTGCTCGCGAACTTCAGGTTGCCGCCCGCGAAGGCGGTCCGGACAGTGACGCCAATGTGCGCCTGCGGCTCGCTATAGATAAAGCGCGCGCCGAGAATATGCCCAAGGACCGCATCGAGTCGGCCATACGCCGCGGTGCAGGCCTGGACAAAGATGCCGCCGATATCGAGGAAATCCTCTACGAAGGCTACGCCCCGCACGGCATCGCCGTTCTGCTTGAATGTCTGACCGATAATCGCAACCGCACCATCGCCGAAGTGCGGCGCTGTTTCACGCGCGCAAACGGAAACCTTAGCGAGCCGGGCTCCGTGGCCTGGCAGTTTACGACCAAAGGTTATGTGGCGATACACCTCCAGGACAGCGACGGCAACCCCACTGAACTGGACGCCGAGGAGATCTTTATGGAGGCTCTGGATGCAGGCGCCGAAGACGTCGAAGTTAGCGACGATGCCGTCGAAATCTACACCGAAAGGACCGACCTCGCCCAGGTGGCCAAAACTCTGCGTGAAGCCGGTATCCAGCCAAATGCTTCGGAGTTGATCAAACAGCCCAATCAGACGCTCTCTCTTGATACACGTGATGGTCTGAGCGTCCTGCAGCTGCTCGAATCCCTTGAAGAGCTTGACGATGTCAATAGGGTCCATCACAACCTGGAACTGACCGACGAGCTGGTTGCTCAAGTCGCATAGCTCAGGCAACATAACCCTGGTTGGCAAAGAGACGCGTCTCCCACACCAACCGAAATTGGCCGCGGAAACTCGTTTGGCAGCACCAACATGACAGCGCACAGCGCAAGCCGCCACATAGGCGATCCCGACCGTGAGTGGTGCGTCCTAGGAATCGACCCGGGTACCGCTTCAACCGGTTACGGAGTCGTCATCGAAACCATTTCCGGCGACTATGAACTGCTGACCTGTGGCGTGATCCATACTTCACCAGGGCAGCCGATGCACCTGCGTCTACGCAAGATTTTCCTGGACATCCAGGAGATCATTCGGAACTTCCAGCCGCATGAAGTCGCCGTTGAAGAGCTTTTCTTTGGGCGGAATGTAACGACTGCCATCACTGTAGGCCAGGCCCGAGGTGCAGCTCTGCTGGCGGCTGCCCTTGCCGATCTGCCCCTGACCGAATATACGCCGGCGACTATCAAACAGGCGCTCACAGGTTACGGAAACGCCGACAAATATCAGATGCAGGCCATGGTTCGCCATCTACTTGATCTGGAAGAAGCGCCCCACCCGGACGACGCGGCCGACGGCGTAGCTATTGCCCTCTGTCATCTGCAAACGGGACGTTTCCACGCGCTTGTCGCTGACGCATAACCGCCCGCAGCAGACCACCTTTTCCGCACGAGGACTAAACATGATTCGCCAGGTACGCGGTACTGTTACGGCGGCGGGCGCCAACTTTCTGATCATCGAAGTAGGCCATGCAGCCGCCGGCATCGGTCTCCGCGTCTTTACCCCGGAATCGACCGCCGTACGCTTCCAGGTCGGAGACAATCTTTCTCTGTATACCTACCTGCAGGTGAGAGAGAACGAGCTGAGTCTGTATGGCTTTGAAGAACTCGACGAGCTCGCCATTTTTGAACTGCTTCTGGGGGTATCCGGCATCGGTCCAAAGGTCGCCCTCGCCGCGCTGAGCACTTTGACACCCGACGCGTTGCGCCTTGCCGTGGCCAACGAGGAACCGGGCGTCGTCGCGCGTGTACCGGGCATCGGCAAGCGTACAGCCGAAAAAGTGGTTGTAGAGCTCAAGGACAAACTGGAACCGGCAGAGGGAGAACTGGCCGGACTCGCCATCGCGCTCGATGCCGACGCAGAAGTCATGGAAGCGCTTACGGGCTTGGGATACAGTGTCGTCGAAGCGCAGCGTGCCCTTCAGCAGATTCCTGCCGATGTCACCAGCGTTGAGGACCGGCTGAGAGAGGCGCTGGTTCAGTTCGGCGAATAGCTGTTTCCCATATGTCCCACCGGTGACGTGCATTTGTCAGGACATTTCCAGCCGCCGCGCAACACCCGTGGTTTTGACACCCATGATTATCTCTTCTATAATCGGTCGCGATTCTGTACTGATTTCATCGAAACGGGAAAGAAAAAGAGATGGCTGAAGTTCAGCAGTTACGCAGGGGCAACATCTTCGAAGAAGACACTCAGCTGTGGCGGGTGCTCGATTACCAGCACATAAAAATGGCGCGCGGCGGTGCAACCATCCGGCTCAAAGTACGCAACCTCCGCTCGGGCGCTACCATCGAAAAGACCTATAACAGCGGCGCACGCGTCGATGACATTCGTCTCGATTCACGCGATGTCGAGTATCTGTATACAGATGGCGACCTGTTCCATTTCATGGATACCGAGACTTTCGAACAGGTCGCTTTGGCTAAGGATGCACTGGAAGGAGTCGTCCGGTTCCTCAAAGACAATACCGTCGTGGAACTGGAGTCATTCGAAGGCGAGCCGATCAGCGTCAACCTGCCCACAACAATCGATCTTGACGTTGTCTGGGCAGAAATGGCTGTTGCCGGGGATACTGCAAACAGTCCGACCAAAGAAGTGGAAGTGGAGACCGGCTTTCGGCTGAACGTGCCCATGTTTGTCAAGGAAGGCGACACTGTTCGCATCGACACTCGTGACGGTCGCTACGTTACACGTGTGCAATGAAGTTCGGAATGCCCTTGCCGCAAGATTTGCCCCTCTGATGGGCGATACGATATAGTGTGGAGACGGTTTGCCGTTGTAGCTCAGTCGGTAGAGCGACGCTCTCGTAAAGCGTAGGTCGTCGGTTCGAGTCCGACCAACGGCTCAAAAGAAAAGCCCCGCCAGCCGGCGGGGCTTTTCTTTCCTCACTTCACTCCCTACTGCTTTTCCGGATGTACACCGGCCATCAGCAGCCCCAACTCTTCGGCGGTTGTTTCGTTTCGGTCCAGAATATCCATAATCTGCCCTTCAAAAATAACAGCAATCCTGTCGCATAGCGCCAGCAGCTCATCCAGATCTTCCGAAATGAGAAGCGTTGCCATGCCTGTGTCCCTTTGCTCCAGAAGCTGCTGATAAATGTACTCGATCGCCCCTATGTCGATCCCGCGCGTGGGTTGGGCGGCAACCAGAACTTTGGGCCGCCGGGAGAGTTCCCGTGCCAGAATCAATCGTTGGATGTTGCCTCCCGATAAATTCCTAGTCATCGTGCGTATATCGGGCGTCTTGATATAGAAGTCCTGGATCATCTGCCGGCTGTAACGAGCAATATAATCAAAAGCCAGAAAGATGCCGTTGCTGAACTTATCACTGGTATGCTCTTGCAACACAAGATTCTCAGATACAGCAAAATCGCGCACGATCCCGTCGTGCATCCTCTCTTCCGGTATGTATGCCAGCCCGCTCTCTGTACGGCGCGCCGTCGTCCAATCGGTAATCGGCATGCCATCCATCTCTACAGTTCCACCACTTAACGGGCGCAATCCGGCAATGACTTCCGCAAGCTCTCGCTGCCCATTACCGCTGATGCCGGCCACACCCAGAATCTCGCCCGACTGAACTGAAAGGGATACCCCGCGAAGCGCCGGTTGTCCCGTGACATCGTGCGCACGAACATCCTCCAGACGCAATTTTACTTCGCCCACATCAATCTCGTCTTCTCGAGTCCTTTCGAGCATCACGTCGCGCCCTATCATCATTCGCGCCAGCTCGTGACGGGTCATCTCTTCGGTGGGAACCGTCCCGACAAGACTTCCTTCCCGCAGAACCGTGATTCTATCGCTGATGGCCAGGACTTCCTGAAGCTTATGGCTGATCAAAACGAGGCTGTACCCGTTTTCTTTCATGTAACCCAAGGTGACAAAAAGCTCTTCGACCTCCTGGGGAGTCAGAACGGCGGTCGGTTCATCCAGAATCAACATGGCCGCCCCCCGGTACAGGGCTTTCATGATCTCAACCCGCTGCCGTTCACCTACCGAAAGTGTCCAGACCGGCGCTCGCGGGTCGATCTGCAGGCCGTACGCCTCGCTCAACTCGCGGATACCCGCCTCTACCCTGCCCAGATCGAGAAGTGGCTCCCTGCTGGACTTCAGGCCCAATGCTACATTTTCAGTGACAGTGAGCGTATCCACCAGCATGAAGTGTTGATGGATCATCCCGATGCCCTGTCGGATCGCGTCAGTAGGCGAATGGATCGTCACTTCGGCGCCGTCGCGCAGGATCCGCCCCTCTTCAGGCTGATAGAGACCGTACAGAATCCTCATCAGTGTGGATTTGCCAGCGCCGTTCTCCCCCAACAACGCATGCACTTCACCCCGGCGTACGTCAAAGTCCACGTGATCGCAGGCCAGTACGCCCGGAAACCGCTTGACGATCCCGTACATCTGCACATACGGCGCGTTTAAGCGGAAGTTTACCGCGCGATGGCCCCCCGTGGGGCTGGCAATCCCGTAGACAATTTGATCTTCAAACTTATGAAGGCCGCTGCCCATGTGAAAGTATCCTTACTTCAAAGAACTCTTCGGCAAAGAGCTGCCTCTCTCTCACTTGTCTTCTTCGATCAATACCGGGTCGACGTCTCCGCTCTTGATATCCTCGATCGCGGTGCGGGCCGCCGCCTTGACTTCGTCGGCAATCTCGATGTTTTCGTTGAATTCCAGTCGTAACCCGTCGTTGGCAAACGTAAGACTGTATGCCGTGCCCCCCAGTTCCCCTTTCTCGATCTTGGAGATCATATCGGTGACGACGTTGGCCCAATTGTAAATCTGATTGGTAACAACGACGTCCGGACCCAGCGAAATCTGATCGCTCTGCGTACCCAGCCAGGCGACGTCGTTCTCACTGGCGACGCCGATCGCCCCGACCACCTGCTGCGCCGACCCGGTCAATACGTCGGCGCCGGCCTGAATGTGCACATGGGCAGCCTCAGCTGCCAGCGTTGTGTCGCTGAATGAACCTGTATAGCTAATGTTAACCTGTGCGTGCGGTTTGACATCATTAACGCCTTTCACGAAACCGTCGATGTAAAGTTTGGCGTCGCCGGCCACCGGCCCGATAACACCGATAACATCATTTTGCGAAAGCATCGCTGCAACGACACCATTCACATATCCGCCCTCGTTGGCAACCGCACCGTACGCGAATACATTCTCGATTCCCTTATCTGCCCCCGTATCTGAAGAAGTGCCCCAGGCGAAACTGGTTTCCGTAAAGTCGGTGGCCACTTCAAACACGGAATTGCCGTACTGCGCACCGTGGGCAATCACCAGGTCGAATCCCTCCGACGCATAATCTCGAATCGCCGCCGACGCGTCGGTCACTCGGAACATTCCCTCCGAATACGCGATCTTCAGCGCGTCCTCTCCGCCCATTTCAGCCTGAACAGCTATCAGCGAATCGAACATCGACTGGCTCCAGGCGATATCCGTCGTGCTGCTAGGCATTATGATCGCAATGCGAAAGGGCTTGCCCTCTCCGTTGACCTCTCCGTCGCCATTGTCGTCCGATCTGCCGCAGCCAGCGAGAAGCAGTAAGAAGATCAAGGTGAGTATTCTGATTCGTCTTAGCATGATTCTCTCTTTAGAGTCTTTTAGTCAATAGCATTTCAGTCGTCTGTCTTACTCGCCCCGTTCGTACGACCTGGCCAGAGCTGCCGGCTTCTGAATCTGCCGTGCCGTGAATGCGAGCACAACAATAGTCATAATGTAAGGCATCATTACGGCCACCTCTGACGGGACCGGAATGTCCAGCGCCTGGACCCATAGCTGAAGGGCGTTGACCAGGCTGAACAGCAGCGATCCACCCAGAACGCCCACTGTTCGCCAACTCCCAAAATAGACCAGGGCAACCGCAATAAAACCCAGACCGTTTGTCATATTTTCCTGGAACACGTTTTGCAGACCTATGCTGAGTGAAGCCCCCGCCACTGCAGCCAGGGCCCCGCCAATCATCAGAGTCGTGTAGCGCACACCATTGACACTTACTCCCAGGGTGTCGGCTGCCTCCGGATTGTGCCCAACCGCGCGGATCTTTAGACCCAACGTCGTCCGGTTGATTACAAACCAGGAAACCGGCACCATTAAATAGGCGAGATAGACCAGCGCGTTATGATTGAACAAAATGTGTCCGAGTCCCGGAATGTCGGACAGCAGCGGAATCGCCAACTGTCTGAAGCCGCTTACTCCCTCCACTGAACCGATCAGCGTCTTGAAGAGCAGGCTGCTCAATCCGAGTCCAAAAAGATAGAGGCCGATGCCGCTGATGCCTTGCAGCGACTGCATCGTCACGCTGACGAATGCTTTCAGCAACCCCATCATGATTCCTACCACAATTGCAACCAGCACACCCACCCACAGATTGTGCCCCTCGAACACGGCGTAAAAGGCAAAGAAGGCGCCCATCAGCATGATGCCGTCCACGCCCAGATTCAAGACGCCGGAACGCTGGCCGAAGGTCTCCCCCAAAGAGGCAAAAAGATAGGGAGTTGCCAGACGCACGCAGCTATGCAGGATTCCGATAAGTGTAGAGATCGTAAACAGTTCGTCCATTATTCCGGCAATTCACGGTGAAAGATTCGGCGCCTGCTCATCACATATTGGACGTGTGGCGCGGCGCCCTTTCTCGAGTTTACTTCACACCTCGTAGGCGCGGAGGGACGGCTCTCTCCGTGTCTTTCCCTCACGCCTCGGCAACCGCATCTCGCGTCCCGCCTTCCGTCGCCGGCGGCCCGGCGGACCCGTCATCGCCAACCCGGCGACGCGTGCGCCTTCTCACGTACAGGTCGCTTGATACGACGAAGAGGACAACGAGGCCTTGCAGGGCGATGGCCAGTGCGCTCGGAACCTGCACCGCCCTCTGCATCTTGTCCGCGCCAACGAGCAGTGCGCCGAACAGCGCAGAGGCCGGAATCGCCCCCAACGGGTGCAGTTTGCCAAAGAGCGCAGCCACAATCCCGCTAAAGCCGTAACCGCCGCTCAGCCCCTCAAGCATTCGATGATGTACGCCCAAAACCTCCACTGCGCCGGCCAATCCGCAAAGCATCCCGCTCAGCGCAAGTGATAACGTCACATACTTGGCGACGGGAATGCCCGCATACCTTGAAGCGTGGGGGTTCAAGCCCACCGCTCGGATGCGGTAGCCGATCGTCGTACGCCAAAGTAGGAAGTAAACCGCGAGGGCCAGAAGAACAGCCAGAATGGCGCCGCCGTGGAAAAGCGTGCGCGGCACCAGCCGGGGTAGCCAGATCGACTCTGGCAGCGCTGCGCTCTGGGGAATGCTCGTGCCAGCCGCGACATGCTCTGGATCCAGCAACGGCCCGCGTAGTAGAAAGTTCATCAGACGCAAGGCGATCTGGTTCATCATCACAGTGGTGAGAATCTCATTGACGCCCAGGCGCGCCTTCAGCAGACCAGGAATGCCTCCCCATATGAGCCCGGCTGCCGCGCCGCTAATCAGGGTCAGCGGAAGCAGAATCAGGGCCGGCATATTCCCGAACCCCACCCCAAAGGCAGTGGCGGCCAGCGCCCCGACGACAATCTGCCCCTCACCACCGATGTTTATCACGCCGCCCCGAAAGGCGATGCAAATGCCCAGACCGACCAACAGGAGTGGTGTGGCCTTGGTTAGGGTCTGCGTTATGCCGCTTACGTTGCCCAACGCGCCCCGAATCAGTGCGCTGTAGGCCTCAAAAGGGTCGGTTCCTAACAGGAACAGCAGCAACACGCCTACCACCAGCGCGACCACCATCGCCAGCACCGGCAGCAATATGTCGATCAATTTGGCTAAGAATAAGCGAGTGTTCATCCTTTACTCAGTAGCGCGTTGCCGGTGCGCTTTTAGGGGACTGTCCGCCATACGCATTGCCGCCGCATTGCGCACAATTGCCATAATGATGGCAGACTGTCCCGATTATAGCACCATTCCAACAATTCAAATAGTGCTCTAAAACTGTGTTTATTCTGTCACACGGGTGGCTGGATAGAGGATAGCCGGTGCAGCGCGGGCAAAGACAGCAATCAGACGCACCGGAACGTCTCCCACATTGCGGACACCGTGCAGTTCGCCCTCCGGGACAAACACCGTTGTATCGGCGCCAATCCGGTGGCGTTCCTCGCCCAGTGTGACTTCGACTTCACCGCTGAGAAACGTCAGGCTCTCCTCACAGTCGTGGAAGTGCAGCGGGATTACGCCGCCGGGAGGCATATACTGTTCCCACAGCTCCATCTGCGTTGCACCGCAAGTGCGTCCCGTGATAATGCGTGCGCCGGGAATGTTACTGCGCGTGTTAATGGGGTCGTAATCTTCGTGAGAGTGTGGAAGAACTGCCATCTCGTTGAAATTCCTATACTGAACACCGACCGTCAACCATCCGTTTGCATACCATTCTGCCTCCGCAGCCGTAACATTCGGCTGCCGCCCCGCTGAAACTCGTAGGGCACCTCCTCTATTCTAGCCTGAATGTCTTGTGCAGTGAAAGCGTCAATCGTACCTTCGACATGCGGTGAAGGCGCGCCCCCAACCTGCAACAACGGGAAGGCCCTAACCTCCGGGGCAACCCGCAGCATCTCCTCCAGCGCCCGTACATGAAAGTCCAGGTCAAACTCCTCGCTGTACAGAAATAGAAAATGGGAAGAAAGCGCGAGGTCAAAACTGTTGTCCTCAAAAGGAAGGTCGGGCAACGAGGCATCCAGATAGCGTCCTTCACGTATGCCTCGTGAAAAGTCGGCCAGAAATGTCCGCATTGCCCACATCCTTCGCCGACCCAAGGCCGGCAGTGACGGCACGTAGGTCCAGACAAAGTCATCTCGGTTGCGCGCCAACTGCTCCAGGATAACGTCATAAGTCTCTGCGACGCGTTTTTCGATGACCTCCGCCCCAAACGCGTACAGCGGATCGACCGAAACGACCGAGTACCCTTGCGCCGTCATCTCCGCATTGAAGCTGGCCGGTCCGTCCCCGCATCCAAGAATCCGTCTGCGCAGGTCCCGCTCCCCTAGGTCAAACATCTCGCAGTACTCGTCCATTGTCCTCCCCCAGGGCACGACGCCGTCGACTGTAAAGGGCATCCTCTATACCTCCGTAACTACTGCCGGCACTCTTACTGACAGCCGCAACCGGCATCATTCAACAGCAAATCGTGCCTGGGGGCACAGTGAGCAGTGACAGCTCTTCTCGCCTTCCTTGTTACCCTCTCTGAACTGAACCCTCCAATCCATGTTACAATTAACATACAACCATGCCCAACATGCATTGTCTGCTCCATCCCTTCATTCAAGGACAGCATCTTTCCGGTTTTTCTAATTTCAGCGCAGTGAGGTCGGGGTCTCTAAGGGTAGGAAGTTGAGGATATGAGGACTGAAAGGAGAGTAACGATGAAACGAGCCCTTCTTTTGTATGGTCTGATTTTTCTACTGTCGGGCTGCGCCGTGGACCCGGCATCCCTTGCGCTCATAGCCCCAAATGAGCCGGTTGAAATCCCGCCTCGTTTTACCCAACACCTCAACTCGTTGCAGTATCTTGATGAGGTGCCCGTTCTCTTTTTCAACGCGCAAGGTGAGTCTGTCTCTGCCTTGGGCACAGAGCAGATGAAAAACGATCATTGGCTGCAACTTTGGGCGATGACAGCAATGGAAGATGACGGGTCACTGGGTTTAGGGAAGACTCTTGAAAAAGGAGAAATCCCGGACGTGACCATGGATGACCACATGATAGCCGCAATATACATGAACGCCTTTGCCACCGCTGAACGCCTGTGTATCGAGAATAGAGCGGAAGTGACAGAATTTGTCGAGGCGTTTGCTGCCGAAGCAAAGGGCCTGGAAAACGTCCAGTTTCCCTACTTGACGGTCATACACGACTTGGCGGCCCGCTTGACGCTGAATTTCGACTCGTCAACAGGTGCAACCAACTGCGGCGACTACCTGGCATCCTTGTCCGAATTCCCAGTTGCACGCTCCTTTTGCTTCGGGAGCGCACCCCTTTTCGAAGCCAATCAGGTTAAAGGTCAGAAAGCCCAAATGGAGCGAATGAAGGAGACCATGGAAAAACTCGCTTCCTCTCCGCAGTCACTCTTGGCCTCTTTCGCCAGCCTGAGTTGCTCTTCAGGTGTACACGAATGATCATGAATTGATCGAAGACGTCGCCCCTTGACATCCCCGAATACATGCCCATCCCGTTGGTCCCCAGGCGACCACGTTGTATACCGCCAACTCTGGTCAGGCGGCGTCTGGGCCGCAATCCCGGCCACCATTGTCGAAGACAGCAGCGACCTGGTGTCCCTATACATCGCCCCCGGCACTAAATTCTCTGGACCAATCTGCACCCGCGAAGAGCACTTGCATGTGGCCGCAAGCGGCGCGTGGAAATTGAAACTCTACGAGTGGGCCGGACAACACCACCTCTGGGCGACCGTGCCGGGCGAGGCCTGCTCCATCTGGACAATCTGGTCCGCCCCGGACTGGACCCACCTTGGCTGGAAAGTCAATCCCGAAACGCCTCTAAAGCGTACTCCCCTCGGCTTCGACACAACCGACCATGTCCTCGACGCAGTCATAGATGCCAACCTCAGTTCATGGCAGCTCAAGGACGAAGACGAGCTTGCCGTCGCCATCGAACTTGGCCTGCTAACAGTTTCCCAAGGGGAACGGATCAATCGGGAAGCGCGGCGCGTCGCCGGCGAGTGTGTATCGTCTCGGCGCCGGCAACTCCAGGCCTGGGCCGCCTGGCGTCCACCGGCGTCTTGGAAACTTCCCGTCCTCCAGCCAGACTGGGAAGCCGCGTGACTTTACAACTCGTCCTATGGCGGTCTACACCTCTGCCAACACTGGAATGCACAGAACGCCAACCCTACGGACCTCGATCGTTTCCACTTCGCCTTGGAAGAAATGTAACATCCTCGTTCAATTTTGCGACCTACTGACCTGCAAGAGCATCCAAATCGTCCGCACATTCGTGACGAAGCCTGTCTCCACCCTCCCCGGTCGTTAGTCAGAATCTCGTTGTTTCTGATGCCTTGCCTTTGACCGGGTACACGCATCTGTCACTGCCTGACACCATCGTGATGGCCCCATCCACCTTCTCATGCTATACTTGCCCATGAATTACTCCATCTCCAAGTAACGGAGCAAATGTCAAATAGCGAAAATTTCGAGTGGGATGAGAAGAAGAACAGTGAGAATCTGGCAAAGCATGGTGTGAGCTTTGAGCAATCCCAATATGTTTTCGCAGATCCCAACTTGATTGTCCTGAAAGATATGCGACACAGCACACGCGAGGAGACCAGGTATTTCGGTGTCGGAAAAGTAGAAAACGGCATACTCACGGTTCGCTTCACCTACAGAGCGAACAGAATCAGAATTTTCGGAGCTGGATACTGGAGGAAATACCGAGCTCTATATCTGGAACAAGGACAGCATGAACCAAAAAACTGACCCGCCGAAGCGGAAGTGGGAAACCGTAGAATATACTGATAGTCCTGAACTACCGGATGTTGAAGACCTACAAATTGTAGACAGGATGTTCTTGCCTCGTCCAGACGAGCTTGTCTTTAGAGAATCCGAGACAGAATATATCACGGTTTCTCTTGACAAGGAGACAGTTACTTTTTTCAAAAGCAAGGCAAAGGAGTTAGGCGCCTCCTATCAGACACTAGTTCGGAGTATCCTCAAAGAGTATGTAGCCCGACAAAGCAGATAGGCTTTTTGGAGTTGAAGGAAGGCGGTGAGTAGTCTGCGAAGCCACCGAAGCTCCCCGCTCTCCCGCAAAACTGGGAAGCCCGGTGACGTCACAACACACCTGCTCCCGTTTACCCTTCCGCCACCACCGGATTGCGCAGCACCCCAACCCCTGAAATCTCGATCTCGACCACATCGCCCGGCTGGACCGGACCGACACCCGACGGCGTACCCGTCATAATCACGTCACCCGGTAGCAGCGTAATCGCTTCGCTGATATAGGCGATCAGCTGAGCCACTGTAAAAATCAGGTCGTCCGTGTTCGTGTGCTGCTTGACCTCTCCGTTCAATCGCGTTGTCAGCTCAAGATTCGTCGAATCAAGACCGGTCGCTATGTATGGACCAATCGGTTTGAACGTATCGAACCCCTTGCCGATCAGCATGCAGCCGTTGGCCATCTCTTTTGCCTGAATCACCCGTTCGCTGACATCGTTCCCACAGGTGTACCCAAAAACATAGTCCAGCGCCTCCGCCTCCGCTACCCGGCGCGCTTCCTTGCCAATGACGACTGTCAGTTCGCCCTCATAGTGGACGTTCTGCCCCTGCTTCGGGTAAATGATCGCCTCCTCCGGGTCCAGAACAGCCGTCGAAGGCAGCATAAACAGCATCGGCTGGTCTGGCGGCGTCTGTCCGCCCTCTTCGGCGTGGGCCAGGTAGTTCAGCCCCACTCCAATCAGCCGCGGCTTTCCGACCGGCGCCAGCACCCGTACGTCGTCCACGTGCGTTGTCTCGCCGCTCTCTTCCATGCTGTCCCACGGACAGGACGTCAACTGGCGGACGGTGCCGTCCTCCTCCAGAATGCCGTAGCGAACTGCATCGTCTGCACCGTATCGCAATATCTTCATTTCTGATACTCCTCCTTGAAAAGGTGTTCTGTTGTTTCCTTCTATGTTTCTGTCCTGCTTACATCCTTTTTTGGCCTTCTCTCTAGCGGGGCCTCCCCCTTTCAATGAGTAGGAAAAGGGTTGCAGCCGTGATAGACTGTGCCCAACGGCACTCTAAGGCTGGCAACGAAGCAGACATCACAGTTGCCGCCAGAATCCACTGGCCGTGAACCACTATCCACGATTACAAAGGAGCACACAAATATGACCACCTCCGGCAGAGTCGCTATCATCACCGGAGCAGGCTCCGGCATCGGCAAACGCACGGCCCTGCTTCTGCTCGCAGAAGGATACTCCGTCACCTTGGCCGGCCGCCGCCTCGACCGTCTCGAAGAAACTGCCGCAGAATCAGGCGCTGGCGAGCGGGCTTTGGTCGTACAAACTGATGTCACCGATCCCGCCGCCGTAGATGCCCTGTTCGACCGCACCATCGAAGCCTTCGGCCGCCTCGACCTCCTCTTCAACAATGCCGGCCGCGGAGCCCCTCGCGCTGATTTTGACGAAATCTCCTACGAAGACTGGAAATCCGTCGTCGACGTAAACCTGACCGGCGTCTTCCTCTGTTCGCAGCGGGCCTTCCGCATCATGAAAAATCAGACGCCCCAGGGTGGCCGCATCATCAACAACGGTTCGATTTCGGCGCATACCCCCCGGCCCAACTCGGCCCCCTACACTTCCACCAAACACGCCATTACCGGCCTCACCAAATCCACGTCTCTGGACGGGCGCGCCTACAACATCTGCTGCGGCCAGATCGATATCGGTAACGCCGCCACCGAAATGACCGCACGCATGCGTTCCGGCATTCCGCAGGCCAACGGCTCCGTCATGGTCGAACCGAACATGGACTCCGACGGGGTTGCCCAAACCATCCTCTACATGGACAGCCTGCCTCTGGACACCAATGTACTCACTCTGACCGTCATGGCCAATCAGATGCCGTATGTAGGGCGCGGCTGAACGCGTTTACTGGTAACCTCCGATTCCCAGCAGCTCCTTGGTTTCCGGGGTTGCCTCTTCCAAAAGCGCATCGACAAGACTGTTCTCCGGTTTGACGCCAAAGGGAGAATATCGCATCCACGTCGGACCGTAGCAGAGTATAAGGAGACGGCGCTTATTACCGTCAGGCCGCGCCAGCTTCTCGCCGCGAAATAGCGCCTCCCGGATCAAGTACCCTTGCACCGCTAACTGCTCGATTTCTTGCGGCGTTGCCAGGACCGTGAAGCTGAGCTCCTTGGCTTCATCGTCCGCATTGGTCGCCATTGCATAGGAGAACGTGTGGCTCGGAAACTCTGGATACTCTTGTGGCTCACACATGGCGTCTGGGGCTTCTCTTCCGTAGCTTTCTGAACCAATGCCGGCGGGGCGTTTGGAGCAGCCTCGAAACTCTAGCTAGTCTACGGCAGTTCCCATCTCTCGCGCAAAGGCTTGCGCCGGACGTGGCATACGAGACTGGCGGCGCACCGCAGTTTCACCTCGGAGAATTTCGCTCAATGGCCAAAGAAAAAGTGATTCTGAATCCATTCCCTCGTCCCCTCGATATGGTCATGTCAGGCCAGGAAGAGGAGAGGCTCCATGATCTGGTCGACGTGATCTGGGGCAAGGACGAAGATATTCCAGAATCCGAATTCGCCCGCGCATGTGGAGACGCCTACGCCATCATTACCTCCTCCTGGCGGCGCAGATCACTGGACGACATGCCCAACCTGCGGGCAATTATGGAGACCGGTGGACGCCATCCCAGCCCCGATCACCTGGACTATAAGACTTGCTTCGCGCGCGGCATCCGCGTCCTCAGCTGCGCCCCTGCCTACGGCCCCATGGTTGCCGAAATGGCGCTCGGAATGGCCATCGCCGCCGCTCGCGGCATCGTCAGCGCACACCGCGACTTCGTCGCCGGCGAGGAACTCTACCTTTACCCCAGCAACAGCACCGCCTTCACACTCTACAACCAGCCCGTCGGCCTTATCGGCTTCGGCGGTCTCGCCCAATCACTCTGTCCGCTGCTTGCACCCTTCCACTGCCCCATTCAAGTCTATGATCCATGGCTGCCTGCCAGCTATATCAGCGAACGCGGCTGCACACCTGTCGCCCTCCAGGACCTTCTTTCAGAATCACGTGTCATCTTTGTGCTGGCCATCCCGTCCAATGAAAATAAAGCCATGCTCGACCGAAAGCTGCTCTCGCTGATCAGGTCCGACGCTGTCCTCGTCCTCATCAGCCGCTCCCACCTGGTCGACTTTGACGCGCTCACCGACCTTCTTCATCAAGGCAGTTTCCGCGCCGCCATCGACGTCTTCCCGCAAGAACCCCTGGCAGCCGATCATCCCATCCGCCGCGCCCCCAACACGATTCTCTCCGCCCATCGCGCCGGCTCCGTCTGGCAGGACATGCACAATATCGGACGCATGGTCGTCGACGACCTGGAGACCATGCTGGCCGGCCTTCCGCCCACCAGGATGCAGACCGCGCAACCGGAGCTGATCTACCGTCTGCCCTAGCAACCTAGGCGACGTGCCTGCCCTGCCCGTCCACAAGCGTTTTCTCTTAATACTATGTGTTCCGACAAGCCATAAACGCATTTTCACCCTGATTGCAACCGGAGCCGAAAATGAGAATCTGTATGTATGCAGGCCTGCCCGACCACGATAACTTCCTCACCTTTCTCAAACAGTACGACATTCCTGACGTCGCCATCAGTTCCACCTCCCATCCCGAACATCGGACACGCTTCTCACCCGATGCGGCCGCCAATCCGGGCGCCTTCTGGGATTTCCAAACCCTGCTGTGGGCGCGCACCCAGTGCGAAGACGCCGGCCTCAATCTCGTCTCGATAGAAAACCCTCTGCCCAACTGGTGCTATGAAAAGATCGTTCTGGGACAGGACGGCCGCGACCAGCAGATCGAAAACGTCGCTGAGACCATTCGCAACATGGGCCGGGCCGGCATTCCCTTCTATGGCTACCACTGGATGGTGAATCAGCCGGGCGTCACCCGCAACTCCTGGCGTACCTCGCTCACCACGCCCGGCCGCGGCAACGCCCAGGTCAGCAGGTTTGAACAGGATGTGGCAGATCGCGGCCCTCTCTTTCGCGATCGTGAGTACAGCCACGAGGAGATGTGGAGCAACTACGAATACTTCATTAAGGCGATCGTCCCTGTAGCTGAAGAGGCCGGCGTCAGACTGGCTCTCCATCCGGACGACCCGCCCGTCGAAAAGCTGGGCGGCATCCCGCGACTATTCTGCAATCCGGCCGGCTTCCAGCGCGCCATGGACATCGCAAACAGCCCCGCAAGCGGCCTGAACTTCTGCCTCGGCAACTGGACCGCCATGAACGTCGATATCCACGCCGCCATCCGCCGTTTCGGCAGCCGCGGGCAGATAGTCTACGGCCACGTCCAGGGCGTTCAGGGCGCCGCCCCCGATTTCCGCGAGTGCTTCCTCGAAGAGGCCGACTGTGACTTCTTGGAGATATTCAAGACCTTCAGGGAGGTGGGCTTCGACGGTACCCTCATCCCGGGCCATTTCCCCCATACCATCTATGATCGGGAGCGAGTCCACCACGGACTCCTGTACTCCGTCGGCTACATCAAAGGACTTCTTCAGACACTCGGCATAAACTAGATCTTCCCGGTCCAACACTGCCAGCTGTCTGTGCAACGACATTTTTGGAGGAAACTACCATGTACCTGATTCTCATCGGTTGCGAGTACGCCGGCACCACGACCCTCGCCCACGCCATCAACGACTGGACCAAAGAGTCTCTGGGCACCGAGTTCAAACTGATTCACGACCACAACAAGCTGCCCGATACCAAACCGCACGGCCCCGAGCTGACGCCCGAAGACATCGCCGCCTTCCAGCAGCTCAGCCCCCGCCTCACCGAGGTGATCCAACGGCACAACCTCTACTACCACACGCCCTGGGCCTCCGGCTCCGTCGAAAACTTCATGGGCATCGGCCTATATTTCGACGAACTGATCTACGGCCCCACCTACTACGGCTACGGCGGCCGCGGCCAGGACGGTGACCGCACAGTGATCTCCCGCAATCTCGAACAGCGCATCCTCCAGTTCAGGCCCGACGCTGTCCTCATCCTTGTGGAGGCCGCGCCCGACGTGATCCGCAAGCGCATGGCCGAAAGCCCTCATCCCTATCCCGTTGTGCCCGCAGGGGATGCCGAGCAAATTATTCAGCGCTTCGAAGACGAGTACACAAACTCATTGATACGACAGAAATTCAAGCTGGACACATCGACCGCAACGGTGGCGGAGTCCGTGGCCGAGTTCGCCGACAGCATCCAGCCCTACTTGACAGAAAGTGAACTGTTGCGGCTGGCGCTGCGGCAGCAAAAGGCCGGCTAGTCAAATGAGCAAGAACGCCTGCGAAATACTCATCAGTAACGGCCGGGTAATAACCATGGACGCGGCCCGCACCATCTACACCACCGGCGCCGTGGCCGTCACAGACTCGCGCATTGTCGAGGTCGGCGCCGACGACGAACTGCGCTCGAAATATGACGCCGGCCAGACAATTGACGCCGCCGGCGCCATCGTCCATCCCGGCTTCATCGACGCTCACAACCACATCGTGCACACCACCTGCCGCGGTGTCTTCGGCAACATCCACGACGTCGACGCCTCCACCATCAAGTTCGCCGACTGGAAAGCCGATGTCACCGCGCAAGACGAATCCGCCGCCACCGCCATGGCCGCCCTCGAAATGCTGAAAAGCGGCTTCACCATGTTCATCGAGCCCGGCACCCTCTTCTCAACCGATGCCGCCGCCGCAGCAGTCGAACGAGTCGGCATGCGAGCGCTCTTCTCCCCGCCATACATATGGGACCGCCGCGAAACCCTCGCCGCCATGCCCGGCCTCGAAAGCCCCCGCCTCATGGCGCGCGCCCCCGTCGACCGCGATCGTGCGATTGGACTGCTCGACGCAGAGCTGCACAGAAATCAGGACGCCGAGGCGCTGGTGCGCGGCTTTGTCTTCGTCTACGGCGTAGGCACCGCCTCGCCCGAACTTCTGCAGGCAGCCCACGACTGCGCCCGCGCCAACAACGTCCCCCTCCACCTGCACGCCGGCTATGCCCCCGGCGAAGGCGAAATCTACCGCTCCGTGACCGGCATCAACCAGCTCGTCCACCTGCACGAACTCGGCGTCCTGGACGCGAACACCGTCATCGTCCACGCCAACCTCCTCGACGACGACGAGGAGGCCGCCATCCAGGAAAGCGGTTGCCAGATCGTATGGTGCCCAATCTCCTTCTTCTCTCTCGGCATCGCCCGCACCGCCGAATTCAGAATGGCCGCACGCCACCGCCGCGGCATCCCCGTATCCCTCGGCGTCGACGGCGCTTTCGACTGCACGCCCGCCGAGCTAATGTTTGCGGCACATCTCGCCGCAAGAGTAGGCAACGATCCCGTATCCCCCTCGGACCTGCTCGAAATGCAGACCCTCAACGCTGCCGCCGCGGCTGGCCTCCAAAGCGAACTCGGCAGCCTCGAACCGGGCAAACTCGCCGACATCGTCATCCGCTCCCCACGCGCCGCCGGCGCCTACCCCGCCAACAACCCCGTTCACCTCCTCGCCCTGACAATGGGCACTGGCAGCGTCGACACGGTCCTCGTAAACGGCGAAGTCGTACTCCGCAACGGCCGCTCCACCTGCATCGACGAGCTGGAGATCAACCGTGCCGTCACCGCCTCAGTCTCAGCACGCGCCAAGCGGCTTGGTATCTTTCCTGGTAGTGAGTGGCCGGTGGAGCAGCCATAGGGGGCCCGAGATTCGGAATACTGCGTGTTTTGCTTCGAGCATTGCCCTTTGTCAACTGCGAGTCATCGCGAGCGCGCCAACTGTTTTCCCTGGCAAACCCCATTTGACAAAGTCGGACTTTTGCGAGAACATGTGTTCAGATGACGACTCTGGCAGGTCACTGTTGTTCTGACAGGAGGGCAACAATGTTGAGAACGGAACCTGTTTCTCAAGACAGTCCTGCGACGACAAAGCTTACTTACGAGGATTATCAGCAGACCCCCGATGATGAACGCTACGAACTCCTGGACGGAGCTCTGATAGTGCCGCCTGCTCCGAATACAGCCCATCAGTCTGTTCAGGCCGAGTTAGGTTGGCGGATGGCCCAATTTGTAAGAGAGGAAAGACTGGGCAACCTCTTCTTCACTCCGACCGACGTCGTTCTCTCCAGCACCGATGTCGTCCAACCCGATCTGCTGTTCATATCATCCGAGCGAGCACACACAATTACTCCTGCTAACATCCAGGGCGCCCCCGATCTGATCGTCGAAATTCGCTCCGACTCCACCGCCGAGCGCGATGAGTCGTTCAAACGTCAACTTTATGCAGACTGTGGTGTAGTGGAGTACTGGTTGGTCGATCCTGAAGCCGAAACCATCTCCGTTCTATTGCTGGGCGAGAATGGTTACGACGAGGCAGCTACTTACACTGTAGGACAAGCTCTGACCTCTCCCATGTTGGATGGCCTCTTGATCAATTTGGACGATGTATTTCTCGGTCGTGACTGAAAGGGAACGACCATCTGATCTAGTCCTACGCCCTATAACCCCTGTAGGAGCGCCCCTTGTGAGTGCCCTTCCGGTCCTCACTCCCTGTTTAGACAACGCCCCTACGAATGTGCCCATCCCATTCAGCAGCCTCATCCTGCACTGCCCATCAATCCTCCACAATGAAACTGCCCGTCAGACATCACGCCATAGCCGGCAATCCCGAAAATCCTTGTAGATCCTCGCTTCAGACAATGACCACCTGGAAACCTGGGACATACCCTTACCATATACTGCGTTGACAACGAGTTTTCCGTGTGTTAGGTTTCAGGCACCGGCTACATGTCAACTATATGGCGAAAGAATTAGTCCCTGTCCGTCTCTCAGCCTCCCGGCGGTCGGATCTGAGATGGAAAATGAACTGTTCAATCCTCCAGTCCCCACACCTCTCTACAACCCAAATCCAGGAGCGAAAATCATGAAAATGCAAAACTCAAGTCGACGACACTTTCTCAAAACAGCCGGACTCGCCGGCTTCGGATTGGCCTTGGCCGCCTGCGTTCCCGCAACAGGGCCCGGTATGGAAGGGGCCGCCGACGAAGAACCGGTCGAGCTCTCTCTTTGGGGCTGGTGGGATATCCGCATGGATCTCTACCGCAGCGTAGCCGACGAATTCGCAGAACAAAACGATCGAATCACTGTCGATGTCCAGTCTATTGCCGGCGGCTATGTCGAGAAGCTCTACTCAGCCCTCGCAGCTGGTACAGGGCCGAACATGATCAAAATGCGTTCACTTGCCTTTATGCACCAGATGCGTGAAGAAAATCTCGTCCTTGAGTTCCCCGAGGACATCTTCCCGCCCAGCTGGTTCGAAGAGGCCTATCCCCTCTTTGACATTAAGACCAACGGGCGCTACGTACTTCCCACTGGCACCACCTGTACCCTCCTGATGTACAACAAGCAGATGTTCGAAGAGGCCGGCCTCGATCCGGAGTCGCCCCCCAAGACCTGGGACGACTTCACCACAGCCGCCAAGGCGCTCACACAAAAAGACGGAACAGGCGCCATTTCACGCGCCGGTTTCGCCCTCACTGGCGAATGGCCCGTGTTGAGCCAGATCTATCAGTTGGGCGGCAACGTCATCCAGAACAACGGCGATGAACAGATTTCACTCATGACCAGCCCCGAAGTCCATGAGGCCTTCAGCTACATCACCGACCTGTCCCTTGTTCACGAAGTCTGGGACTCCGGATTCCCCAACTTCGACTCCATCGGCAACGGCCTCGCCGCCATGACCGAGGAACAGACCTGGGTGGTCGGTGAGTACGTCAACACCTATCCCGATATGTACCCCCACATCGGCTACTCGCACCCGCCTACCCCAACCGGCGAACCCGACCCGCTCTATGGCTACAAGGACACCGTAACCTCTATCTCAGCCGTAACCGGCCACCCCGAAAACGATGGCGACACCTGGGAGTTCATGGAGTTCCTCTACAAGGACGGTGGCAAAGATGCTTACTGGGCCTTGTGCGAACTGATCTCCCTCGTGCCTGAGCGCGCCGACCTGATGTCCGACCCCAGGCTGCTGGAAACACCGGGTCTTAAAGAGGCCTCCGAAGTCAATCCCCATGAACGCAACTATGCCGCCGTGCCTGAGCGCGCCGGCGCCGTTCAAAATGACGTGCTGCATCTGATCGTCAATGAGGGACGGTCGGTTGCCGAAGCCCTGGAGTACGGCGACGCCGAAATCCAGAAGCTCATCGACGAGGGCCTGGCAAAGTATTGGGTCTAGACCGGACAGCCGGCCTGCGCTGCAAGCTATCCTTCGTATGCGAAACTCCCACGCCTGCGCCAGGCGTGGGAGTCTCCATATCCTATCCAATTCTGGTTCGGAATCCCGAGCTGGCTGGTTAGTCGGGGGCAGCGAAACGACCACGAATTGACCTGCGATCCTCGCCGGCACTTACACTGACTGATGGGATCGCGATCAGGTCTGCCGGCCCGCCTCCGCATTCAAATCTGCTCTGCCGCAACCCGTACCGCTGTTGTAGAGCCCGTCTGTCGGCCTCCGCCGAAAACACAGTAAACGCCCCGTGGGAGGCGATGTGATGATTCAAACTATCACACAGAAATTTACAGGTAGCCGGTCCACGTTGCGCGCCGCCGAGCACCGCTTCATCATCATCGCCCTCGTTCCTACCATCCTCTTCTACATGACCGTCAAGTTCTACCCAATCTTCTTCGCCTTTTTCATCAGCATGCACGAATGGAGCCTCTTCGGCAACGTCTCACCCTTTGTCGGTCTCGACAACTACGCCCTGCTCGCCAAGGACTCGCTCTTCTACAAGGTCATGTGGAACACCATGTACCGCACCTTCGCCGGCACCTTCCTCGGCGCATTCTGTTCCCTCATCGTCGCTCTCATCCTCAACCCCATCAAACGGGGCAGCATCCTCCTGCGTCTCATCTACTTCCTGCCCGTCATGACCTCCGTTATCGCCAGCGCCACCATCTGGAAATGGATGCTGCAGACCCGCTTCGGCCTGCTCAATCAACTACTCAGCTTTCTGGGCATCCAACCCGTCCCTTGGCTCCAGTCCACCACCTGGGCCATGCCCAGCATCATCGTGATGGGAATCTGGGGTGGGATCGGCTTTACCGTCATCATCTATCTCGCCGGACTGAAAGGCATCCCCAAGGACTACTACGAAGCCGCCGAAATCGACGGCGCCAGCAGCATCCAACTGGCCCTCAAGATTACTCTGCCACTGCTCAAACCGGTCGTCTCATTCGTTCTCATCACCGGCGTCATCGGCGGTTTCAGCGGCGGCTTCCAGGCCATCTATATGATGACTGGAGGCGGCCCGCTCGACTCCACCAGGGTGCTGGCGCTCCATATCTACGACTACGCTTTCCAGCGCATGTTCATGGGCCAGGCCTCCAGCATGTCCTTCGTCCTCTTCGCTATCGTTCTCATCCTTACACTCGTCCAATTCAAACTGCAACGGGTCGACTGGGAACTATGAGCTACTTTCAAACACGACGCTGTCATTCCACTTGTCTAACCTGGTCCTTTTCTGGAGTAGCGTATGGCTAACCAGGACTTTGTTGGCATACCCAGCCAGGTCGATACGCGGGCTCTCAACCGCGGCGCAACCGACTTCCAGCGCCTGCGACGGGGCCTGTTGTTCAACTATCTCGTCCTGGGCGCCGGAGCCATACTGATGATCGTCCCCTTCATCTGGATGATCAGCACCTCCTTCAAGCCCCAGGCCGAAACCGTCTCCTTCCCGCCCCGCCTTTTTCCCATCAATCCCACCATTTCGAACTATATCGATGTCTTCGACCGCGCCAACATGGGCCGCCTTTACTGGAATACAACCTTCATAAGCGTCATCAAGACCGTCTTCAATATCTACACCAGCGCGCTCCTCGGCTACATCTTCGGCAAATTCATCTTCCGCGGCCGCGACATCATCTTCTACATCCTGCTCAGCACATGGATTATCCCCTTTGAGGTCTACCTGATCCCCCTCTACCTCATGACCGTCCAGGTCGGCTGGGCCGATACTTATACCGCCCTGATCGTCCCTGAAATCTTCACTATCTACGCCATGTTTATGTTCCGTCAATTCATGTATACCATCCCCACCGAACTGATCGACGCCGCCCGCATCGACGGCGCCGGCGAGTGGTATATCTTCCACCGCATCATCATACCCCTTTCCAGGGCCGCCCTCTTCACCCTCATCGCCTTCTACTTCATGTGGAACTGGAACGACTTCCTCTGGCCCCTTGTCGTCATCTCCAGCCACGACAAATACGTCATCACCGTCGGCCTCGCAACCTTCGTCGGCGAATTCTGGAACCAGTACGGCGTCATCATGGCCGGAGCCAGCCTCGCCATCATACCCATCCTCGCCCTCTTCATCGCCGTCCAGCGCTTCATCATCGAGGGCGTCGTCCTGACCGGTCTCAAAGGCTGAGCCACTCTTCCCTAAACCCTGGCCCCCAGCATTTCTGGACGTTCGGGCCTTCGGCCCTCCCTTGTGCGGGGGGGGCGGCCCCCCCACCCCCCCCCCCGCGCCATTTTCGGACCCCCCCAGGGGTGGGTGAT
>VXRG01000169.1:0-33843 GCA_009838625.1 Caldilineaceae bacterium SB0664_bin_27 | reverse complement strand
AACCTCCCCACCCTCCCCCGCCGCCACTCTCTGGCGGGCGCGGGCGGCGCGGGGGGGCGGGGGGGGCGGGCCGCCCCCCCCCCCCCCCAACGCCCCCGGTCCAGCAATTTGCCTCGCCGACCTGGTGTCGATATTCGTAGCAGGCGCCCACTCTATAGAGTTTTGCCTAACCGCGTCACGCCAGTTCTATCAAGTCCCCGTAGGGACAGTCTCAAGGCCTGCCCTCTGCCCCCCATTCAACGGGCCCCACCAGTACGGCCAGGCCTGGCACCTGCCCTGCTTCTCTCCAAAAACTGGTAAACAAATCCAACCACCGCTGGCACGAATTCCCCGTCAGACTGTTCTCGCCTTAAAATTCGGGACGGGCCCCTTATGCAAAGCGCCTTGACTCATGAGAGAATTGGCTGTATCCCATGGGGAAACATCCATTTGACAATGTCGGCCAGGTGCGAGAACATGTGTTCAGTCGATGACTAGAGCCGGAAAATGTAGTCAAGACGAGAGGGCAATGCTTATAGAAATCAACCCTGTTCCAGACGGCAGTTCTGTGACGACTAATTTCACATACGAGAACTACCTGAAGACCTCTGACGACGAAAGCTACAAACTTCTGGATGGAGAATTGTTCATTCTACCGGCCCCGAACACTGCCCATCAGTACGTTACCATGAAACTGGGGGCGCGGTATGACATGTTTATTGAAGAGAGGAGACTGGGAGTTGGAGACTCTGCCCCCACCGACGTCTTACTTTCTGAAAGTGACGTAGGCCAGCTCAACCTGATGTTCATCTCTTCAGAACAGGACGGCATGGTCACGTCCGCCAATGTCACTGGCGCGCCTGACCTGCTCGTCGAGATCGGCTCCGACGCCAACGCCGAGCGCGACGAGATACTCAGACGCAACCTTTATGCCGAACACGGGGTGAAAGAGTACTGGATGGTGGATCCTGATGCCAGGACCATCACAGTCTTGATTCTGGGCAGGGACGATAACGGGGAAGTGACCCCGCACCGCAACGGCCAGTCTCTGAATTCACGTTTGCTGGAGGGTTTCTCTGTCAATCTAGACGAGGTTTTCCGTTGCCACCCCGGATTAGGAGAAGCGGAGGAGTATTTGATATGCCAGGCTCCATGCAAATCGAAAGCTTAAACATCAAGAACTATCGTTGCTTTCGAGATATAGAGTTGAATAACCTAACGCGAATGACCATAGTAGTCGGGGCAAATGGTTCGGGCAAATCATCCCTGTTCGACGTATTCACCTTTCTGAAAGATGCTTTGACGCAAAATGTTGCCACTGCAGTGGCACGGCGCGGGGGATATCGAGAGCTCCTCAGTAGGGGACAGACCGGACCAATCGAAATAGTGGTCAAGTTCCGCGAGAGCGGCGGAAGATTGGCTACATATAGGCTGATAGTAAACCAGGAAAGTGGTCGCGCAGTCGTCGAGCGCGAGGTATTGAGCTACCGCCGTGGACAGTACGGAAAACCATGGCACTTTGTCGACTTTAGCCGCGGGGAGGGTATGGCAATAACGAACGAATCTGTTTACGGCATGGAAGGCGTGGTCGAACAACGAGCGGAATATAAACTCGATGATCCCAGTATTCTGGCGATCAAGGGATTGGGCCAATTTCGCGAATTCAAGGTGGTGTCGGATTTCCGAAGCATGATCGAAAATTGGCATATCTCCGACTTCCATATTGCCGACGCGCGGCCAAGCGCAGAAGTCGGTTACGCCGAGCATCTGTCTACGCGCGGCGATAACGTCGCGTTGGTGGCGCAATATCTCTACGAAAACCATCCCCAACAGTTCAATAAGGTATTAATGGCCATGCGCCAGCGTGTACCAGGGGTGAGCGATGTAGAAGCAAAGCCAACAGAGGACGGCCGCCTTGTCCTTCGCTTTCAGGATGGCAGCTTCCAAGATCCCTTCATTGCCCGTTATGTATCTGACGGGACGATCAAAATGTTTGCTTACCTTGTCCTGCTCTACGATCCAAACCCACATCCTCTGCTAGCGGTTGAGGAGCCGGAGAATCAACTCTATCCTGCTTTGATGCGGGAGCTTGTTGAGGAGTTTTACGACTACGCCCAGCGGGGAGGCCAAGTGTTCGTGTCAACCCACTCTCCTGACTTTCTGAATGGAGCTGAATTGGACGAGATACGATGGCTGGTCAAAGTGGACGGCTTTTCCAGTATCCGCCGGGCGTCGGAGAGCGAACTCCTTCAAGCCCTGGTCCACGAAGGCGACCTGCCAGGCGCGCTCTGGAGACAAGGGGTATTCGACTTGCCCGGCATGCTCTGGAGGCAAGACCAACCCGAAGGAACACGGCCCTAGTGAACAGGGTTGTCTTCTTGCTGGAAGAGGCGTCCATGCGGGATCTGTTGAATGGACTACTTCCACGCTTATATCCCGAGTTGAACTTCCTTTGCCTGGCCCATGAAGGCAAGAGTGATCTTGAGAGAAGCATCCCACGCAAGCTCCGGGCTTGGAGGGAGCCTGGTGTGCACTTTGTCATCCTGAGGGACAACGATGGCGGGGATTGTGTACTTCTCAAGCAGCAGCTAATGCAATCGTGTAGGGCAGCAGGTCGGCCGGACACGACTGTAAGAATCGTGTGCCAGGAACTTGAAGCCTGGTATCTGGGGGAACCTGATGCTTTGGCAGACGCTTTTGAAAAAGAGAGTTTACGCAGAATCGGACGAAAAGCGCGATTCCGCGATCCGGACGCAGTCCAGCAGCCGTCGGAAGCTCTCAGGAGGTTAGTGCCTGGGTTTCGTAAAGTCAGCGGCGCGAAAGCGATGGCTGGTCTTCTTACGCGAGAAAGAAATAATTCGAAAAGTTTTCATGTCTTGCTGTCTAGGCTCGATCAATTGTACGCTGAACTCGAGGACGGCGCCTCTGGATGAGCCACCTGGCTTTCAACATCCGCTACGCCTCTCCCGACCCGCCCTACATGGTCCGACTTCGCGGCCAGCTACATCCTACCACCTCAATTCCACACTCTCACCTGAATTGGCACTTTCTACTGCCGCGAATGCCAATCGTAAACTTTCCAGGTGCTCCCGACCCGAACTCTCCGGCTCCCGCCCCTCCTCCAATGCCAGCATCATCTCTCCCATCGAACCGGCAAACCCTTCATACTCCCAGGTCCCCGCGATATCGAAACTCTGCGCCCGTTCAGGAGAATCCTTGAACGACAGGCTCAACCTGGCCGCCCCCGCAGGATCGCGGAGAAGTGCGCTCCCACGCGTTCCATCCACGTACCACATCTGATCATGGAAAGCGTGTGCTGAAACGATGTTGTTAAAGTGCAAGGTCGTCATGACCTGGGCCGAAGGCTCGTATTCAAAGAGGATCGTATAGATCATCGGGGAAACCGCGTTCTGGCCGGGCACCATTGTGGTTGTCGTTTTCACCCGCCGCGGCGTGAAACCGGTAAAGTAGCGGCTCAAATCAATAAAGTGGATTCCGAAATCAACGATGTTGAAGTCCTCCCGCTCAGCATACCAGCCATGGTCCTGGTAGGCCCGATGGATGTGGGTAATGGCGTAGACATGTCCCAAAACACCTCGGTCGACCAGGAGCTTTAGCGCCCTGTGTGGGGGCGCCCAACGCGCTTGTTGATTGACCATCAAGTTTACCCCGGCGTCGCGGCATATCCCCACGATACGCTCGGCCTCCCGCAAGGTGTGAGCCAAAGGCTTCTGCGAAAAGACGTGCTTGCCTGCGGCGGCAATCTGCTCGACCAAAGGCAGGCGCTGGTGAGCATGTACCGCCAGATCAACAATCTGCACCTCCGGATGCGCCAACAGTTCTTCCAAGTCGGTTGTAACAAGTGGACTGTCGAAACTGGCTGCCGCGCTGCGCGCTCTCTCCTCGAATCTGTCGCAGCAGGCCACGACGCTGTAGCCGGCCTTCCTGTAGGCGGGCACCTCCAAGCCCTGGACGAGGATGCCGCATCCAACGATGCCGATACCGTAACCCAGCTCTGAGGGCAGTACCGGCTGATAGTCGGCAGGTTGCATGTCCACGAACATGGCTACGCTTCTCCTTCGAGGCAGCTCAAGGCGAAGAATGTGATTTATTGCCACCCGATACCGATAGGTGGAAGGAAAATGTAAGTCAGACTGTTGGGAAGTCCAGTAACTCTCGGCCAAATGCGAGAGCTACTTGAGGGAACTACGCTCCTGCTTCTTAACTGCATTCATGTAGAGGGTACCTGAAAAAGGAGTTACCGCACTATGCTCCCGTTGCCCGCAAAGAGTGACTGCGCTCGCCTGCGCCGGTGCGGCTTATGCTGACCAGTAGGGCGAATAACTTCCCATATGATGCCCCCCCATACTGTGTAAAGGCACCTGCCGGTATGCAGGCCACTCATCAGCCGCCCACCCCTGCAACGCCTCTTCATGCCCCAACCGCCGTATCATGCTCCATTCGTCCAGGAACGGGTAACGGCTGTTCGTGTCCCAGAAAGCCAGTCCGTCGACACCCGCTGCGTAGCAGTCCAATGCCCGCTGCCGGTACTCGTCCGTCGGCATCCGCCGCGGCAAAATGTCGGCGTACACCTTGCAATCGGTGCCCCGCGTCACCTCTACGAACGAGGCAACATCAACATCCATGTCTCCGTGCCACGGGTTGGGAATAATGAAATCAACCAGCCCCTCCTTGGCCCAGGCTGCCACATC
Source organism: Caldilineaceae bacterium SB0664_bin_27 (assembly GCA_009838625.1). Lineage (GTDB taxonomy): Bacteria > Chloroflexota > Anaerolineae > Caldilineales > Caldilineaceae > Bin5. The sequence goes on along the minus strand of VXRG01000169.1, from coordinate 29,152 downwards.
CAGGCCATACTGAAGATTGTACGCCAGCGTTTCGATAACGTAAGCTGATATCTGAATACGTCGCCCCTGCCGCTCGCCCACCCGGTCCATCTCCTCGCGCAGCTCCCGCATGAACGATGTCATCCAGCTCGCTCTGTATGATAGCCAGCTGGGATCATCCTCCGGCAACTGTCGCGGATCCTGTCCGTGCAGCTCCTGAAATCCATCGACGATCGGCTGCTCGTAGAGTACACACGGCAGTCCGCGAATGAAGGCCATGTTGACACCGTCCGCCCCTCGCTCCGCCACCTCGCGGAATAGCGAGATCACAAAGTCCTTGACGCCTGGAAAGGCATAACTCAGGCGGGCGACGGGCCGGCCGTCTCGGTTCACACAGCGCCATTCAGGATGCTGGCGGTAAAGCCCGTCTTCAAAATCATCCGGCGGCGGAAAAACCCATCCGCCCACGCGGTACGTACCATGCAGCTCGATACCCAGATCGTGGGCATGGTCGATCACCGTCTTCAGAGGGTCAATCCCCTTCTCCCTCAGCGTACGGAAACTCTCTGCTGCCTGCCGATCGCAGTACCGCGAAAAGTCGCTCATACCCCTCTTTTCGGCAAGTTCGCCCACTTCGGACAGATACTGCACCATGCTCCCTGCGCCGATTCCCCACAGAAGCTTTTTGAAGTCGGTATCACGAAACGGTTCTACTTCTTCGATGATGTCTTCCTCCGTATACAGCGCCCTTTCGCCGAAAACGCTCCAGGCGTCGTTGTAGGCGACGAGCCGTTTCGAATCGTTTCCGGCCCTATCCTCTTGGATGGCATCAACCTCTTCAGGGGTCAAAGGCTCCAGCTTCACGTAGGCAATCCCCGACGCCCACGGCGTGCCGCCGCTCTGCTGGCCGATATGCAACGCCTGGCCTGTCAGATCAGCGCATTTCCAATACACTTCGCCGATACTTGCGAAATAATTCGTCTTCTTTATGTCCGGATAAAGCGTCGTGGCCGTACTGAAGCAGGGGTCATCCGTCAGCTTGACACGGGTCACCCTGTCAACCCAATTGGTCCAGATACCCAGGTGGATGGCATACCATCCTTCCACCTCCAGTGGAAGGGTAACCGTGGGCGCTTTGCACTCGATGCCGGCCGTTATCATCGTGCCCGACACGCCTTCCGCTTCGTATGGGATCGCCCGCCAGTGACCATGCTGCGCCGTCTCTGAAATGGCCGATCCAGGCTCACAACGGCCCATATCGGAGATGTAGATCGCCATGCGTTCTGCACACATCGGAACCCTCCTCAATCCTCTCTCATCCCCCGGTGTAGATGACAAGCAGTTCTGGGGGCCATCCTGAGGGAACATTCTTGTCTACCGTCTGCGAAAAATCCCGTCCATGAATCGTGATCAATCTGGTCCGCTTCATCTTCGGATACCGTTCCTGCTTCGGCAGATCTATTACTTCGTCGCGGTGACCCAACCGGCTTTCTATAGCCCACGTTTCAGGACGCGTCGTGTTGATGTCCCAGATGGCCATCCCGTCCATTCCGGCAGCGTACGCGTGCTTCATCGTCAGCACCTTGTCATCTTTCGTAGAGAACATGTACACCTGGCATCCGTTCTCTTTCGCCAGCTTCACCAGGTCCGAAGGAGGATTCGTGAAGATGAAGTCGACCAGTTTTTCCTCAACCCAAGTGTAGGCATCGTAGGCGAAATAGCGCATGTCCTCCGTGCCGCCTTCAAAGATTGCCGACACCTGCATTTTGCGCCCTCTTTTGTCCCCGTGCTGGTCCGCCGCCTTCCGCACAGCCCGCAGGAACTCCGTCAGAAAACTCGCTTTGACTGTGTACAGCCGCTCGTCGTCATCAGCTACGTCCCGCGCGTCCTCCCCGTAGAGCCGTTTGAATTCGTCCAGCACCGGCTGCTCGTAGCCGATATACTCCGGCCCGCGCGTGAAGCAGAGGTGTACCCCGTCAATGTCATACTCCATCGCCTCCTCCATGAGAGAGACCATGAAGTCCCGCACTTTCGGGAATGCATAGCTGGCCTTCATCAGCGGCGAACCGTCCTTGGCCACTATCCGGCAATCCGGATTGTCGCGGACAAATCTGGTTTCGGTTGAGAAAAAGAAGTAGGGTTGCGCCTTATCTACGATGCTTAGCCGGTAGTACGTGTGGAACTCCAGGCCCAGCTCATGTGCATAGTCCATCGCAGCCGCGAACGGGACAATACCCTGATCTGCCAGCGCCCTGTGGCTCTTTAGCGCGTGTTCGTGGCGCAATACAGGACAAACCCCATCCTCAGTTCCATAGAAGCGTCCTACCTTGGAGTGATAGTAGGTCAGATCGCTCAGGTTGACGCCCCAAAGTACTTTCCCCACATCCGCGTATCGAAAGGGCTCAATCTGCTCCTGAAGCTCCTCTTTCGTCGTCGGACACTTCTGGTGAAACAGACCTTCGCCGTCAATCATACCTACGACCTTGCGAGTCTCCCTCTGCTCCCTGTCCCGCTGGACTACTGCCACTTCCGACTGCGAAAGCGGCACCAGCTTGACGTAAGCGACACACGCCAAAGTCGGTGGGTGAGCGGTATTCTGCTTGCTGAAGAGCAGCTCCTGCCCTGTCAGGTCGGCAAACCGGGGAAACGTCTCGACGAGTTCCGTTCTGTCCCAGAAATTCCCCGGTAGCGAAGGGCTCTGTACATAGTGCTCAGCAACCGTGTACACGGACTCACCGGACAGCCTGTACTTGACGAGGCTGGTGTGTTCTTGCTCCACCCCGGGCCAGAAGCCTATGCTGAACGCATGCCATCCCTCCACGTTCAGAGGCAATGTAATAGCCGGCGTCTCGTATAGAGCATGGGCGAAGGCCATTTTGCCGGCCAAGCCTTCCTCCGCGGTGTACTCCACCACCTGCCACTTGTGCCTCTGCGGCGTGGTCGACAGTGCGTCCTGAGGCAGACACTCGGACATGTCTGTCAAATAAATGACTTCTGCCATTTTTACTCTCCCCAAGAATCGTGCTGGGGCTCGTTGACATCTGGCTGAACAGCGATTTTCGGGAGCATAGTGCTGCTGACCCCGCTTTCACGCAAGGAAAATCTCAGTAACCTCTGGTGTTCTTCGCGGCCCCTCGCGTGACTTCGCGGATCGATTGTTTTTGCTTTTCACAACACGCAAGCGAGAAACTTCCCTGACAGGCCTGCAGCCTTTCAGTCCAGCATCGTGCGCGGGTCGAGTGCGTCGCGCAAGCCGTCACCTATAAAATTGATGCTCAGCACAGTGATCGCAATCATCGCGCCTGGCGGCATCCAGATCCAGGGCCTTCTCTCAAGTGTTGTTAGCGACGTCGCCGCGCTCAACATCTGGCCCCAACTGGGCCGCGGCGCCTGCACGCCGAGTCCCAGGAAGCTCAGCCCCGCCTCAGCCATGATAGCCCCGGCGATCCCGAAAGTTGCGGCCACGACAAGAGGGCCCACCACGTTCGGTAGAATGTGGCGAAAGATGATACCGCGCTCGGTCGCGCCCAAACAGCGCGCTGCCATCACGAAATCACGTTCGCTGAGAGACAGAAACTCTCCCCGCACCAGGCGCGCGATACTCGGCCACCCCAACAGACCGAGGATAATCATGATATTGAAGATGCTGGGGCCTATGACGGCAACGAGAGTCAGGATGATGAGCAGACTGGGAAAGCACATCACGATGTCGGTGATGCGCATAATGATAAAATCGGTCACCCCGCCTCGGTAACCGCTCACACCGCCCAGGATGGTGCCGATGGAAATGTATATTGAGGTCGCTATCAATCCCACCGAAAGCGAAACGCGGCCGCCGTGCAGAATACGGGCAAGCATGTCTCGTCCGGAGCGGTCGGTCCCCAGAATATGCTCCTGACTGGGGGGCGCCCGCAGGTTTTGCAGGTCGGCCGTGTAAGGATCATTGGGTCTGCTGAGTAAAGGAGCAAATATGGCTGAAATCGCCAGCACAAACATGATGACAATCGATACTAGCGCAAGTCGGTGTCGGCGAAAACGGCGCCAGATGAGCTCGCGCAGACCGACGACCGCCTCACCCCGAACCATATGTTGCAGGTCTTCGCTGACTAGTGAATCCTGCCTTGCCGTCTCGTTCGCCTCGCCTTCCATTTCTTCCTCTATCCGGAAATGAGGTCTACCGAAGGGTTCACCGCGCTCCAGGTAATGCCTGAACCGAACTACTCATAGCGGATTCTGGGGTCAACGACTGTATAAACGATGTCTGCAATCAGGTTGCTGAAAAGAACCATGGTCGCAGAAACGAGACCGATTCCCATGATTACAGGGTAATCCCGGCCTAGCGTGTGCTCGATCGCCATGCGGGCCATGCCGGGCCAGGAAAAGAGGACTTCGATGAACAGTGCCCCGCCTATCAAGCTTGGCAGACTCAAACCGACAATCGTCACCAGCGGCAACAGCGCATTGCGCAGTACGTGACCAATGCGGACAGAGCGTTCGCGCAGCCCTTTAGCCCGCGCAGTTGTTACGTAATCCTGGCGCATTACCTCCAGGACGCTCGAACGGGTGTAGCGCAGGTAGCCCGCCACCCCTTCGATTCCCAGAACAGTGGCCGGAAGCACCAGGTGATGGAGACGGTCGATGATTGGCGGAAGAGTGCTCAATGGTTCCTTAATGCCTGAAGTCGGAAAGAGAGGTACCCTGAATGAGAACACGTAAATGGCCAGCAAGGCAAAGAAGAAAGCCGGCACCGATATGCCAATAAACACCAACAAAGTGAACACATTGTCCAGGAGTGAGTACTGGTTGAAAGCAGCGTAGATACCCAACGAAACGCCTAGGAGAATGCTGATGCCCAGGGCCGTCATCATCAGTTGTAAAGTCTGAGGCAACCGCTCGGCAATCATGATGGCCACCGGCCGGTGGGTGACGTAGGAATAGCCCAGGTTGCCGCGCAGTACCTCCTTCAGCCAAAGGGCATAACGCACTGGAATCGGCCTATTGATGCCCAGCGCCTCTTTGAGTTTTTCAACCTCTCCCGGTTCTATACCGCTCATGGGATCGATCATCGCGGTAACCGGGTCGCCTGGCGCCAGGTTGGCGAAAGTGAACGTTACGATCGTGATGCCGAACAAAACCGGGAACGAGATCAAGATACGCCGTAAGATATAGCGTCCCAAAGTGGTTCCCCCTCGGTTCAACCAGGGTTGGAAAGGCGGGAAGGAGGCGGCGGGGTCGGCGCAAACTGACCCCACCACCAAAGCTCCCCATTGGAGAGTTGGCCCTGAATCGACATCCTTACCCCAAAACGTCGGGAGGATCCGATTTTCTTCAGATGGGCGCTACAATGTAGCTACTCCTCAATGTACCACTTTTCGAGATCGGTGACAGCACCTATTGTGGCAGATCCTTCAGGCCCAATCAGGCTGTCACGCCATCCCTTGACTTTCTCGTGTATCAGCAACAGAGACTGTGGCGCATAGAGAGGTATCCACGGAAGTTCATCATTCCAGATCGCGGTCGCACGCGTGTAAAGTTCATTGCGTGCGTCGTCGTCAACCGTAGCGAGGGCCTCATTGTACAGTGCATCCAGCTCCTCGTTACAGTAACGGCTCGAGTTGTAACCGTTGGGGTAGACGCGGTCGCACCCGACAACGGTCGTATCAGGATAGTAGGACCGGCCCCAGCCGCCAACCCAGCTGATCTCATAGTCGCCGGTCTCGTAGAAGACCTCCAAACCCCTGGCCCCATCAGTCTGTACCAGCTTGGTCTTGATGCCCACGCCTTCTATGAACTGCTGGAGGATCGGCAGTTGATCGGGCATATCAGTGCCAAACCAGACAATTTCCACGACGCGCTCGAAGTCCCAGCCCATGTCTTCCAGCAAGGCCTTGGACTTTTCGGGGTTGTAAGCGTATTCCTCAATGTCCAGCGTAACACCTGGAGGAGGTGCCCACTGCGACACCGGCTGCACTTTCGTCAAGTCCGCGTTGCCCCAGAGTTGTGTGGCAATCTCCTCACGGTCTATCGAGTACAGGAACGCCTGGCGGAACCGCTTGTCAGCTAATGCCTCGTCCTGGAACGTGATGGAGAAGAAGTATGCCGGGAACTTGTCCTGGTATTCCCAGGCGATGCCGGGCAAGTTCGTGACTTTGTCGAACTCGTCAGCGCTCGGGTTCAGGAATCCGACCATGTCTATCTCACCCTTCTCCAGGGCGATGATCATTACGCTGTTGTCACCGTAGAATCGAATTACGGCGTTCTTGAGCAGAGGCGCTCCCTTGAAGTAGCTGTCGTTGCGCTCGAAGATGGTGTGCTGATCGGGGATATACTCCTTGAACACGAAAGGGCCGGTGCCGAAAGGCAATGTCGTGGCAAACTCGGTCTGCAGCCAGTCCTCCGGCTCAAGCCCTTCGAATACATGAGCCGGGGCAATTCGCATAGCGAACCGCTCGATGATCGTTACCTGCGGTTGGGTCAATTGAAACTGGATCGTGTAATCGTCAAGGACTTTGATCCCCTCCGCAGTCTCGGCGGTGCCTTCCTGGTAGTCAATTGCCCCTACGATCGCATCCTTCAGGCCGCCGGACGCTGTCGATCCGCCTTCCGGCAGCAGAGCCGCGTGAAAGGAGAAGGAGACGTCATTGGCAGTAAATGGCATGCCGTCATGCCACGTAACACCTTCTCGCAGGTTAAAGGTGTATGTCAGGCCGTCGGCACTGATCTCATAGCTCTCGGCCAGATCCGGAACCCACTCGAGCGTACTGTGCTCCTGCATCACCAGTGAGTTCATGAAGAGGTTCCAGTGGAACGACTGCGCACTGCTGTGCGCTTTCCAGGGAAGGAATGTGGGGATGGAGGCGCTGCCCTGTACCGAGCCAATCGTGAGCGTGCCCCCTTCATCAGTTTCGGCTTCTGCTGCCGCCGGGGAGTCGGCGGCTGGCGCAGCCACAGGGACACAAGCTGCGAAAAATAGGGCTGCAATGCTCAGTGCAGCCACAAAAACCAGAGAACGGCGGCTTCCAACTCGTACACGAAACGGGTTCATTTCCTGATCTCCTTTCTGTGAACAGATAGAGAGCGATAGGCACGACACACGTTTGGTACCGAGTACTCATTGGTTTTGGCTGTTTATCACCTCCCTTCTGTAAATCAACCTTCTGACAATCTTTTGCAATGTAGTAAAGTCAGACTGGCTTCTATAGTCTGTTCATGCCGGAAAAGGATAATCTGCCGAGACATTGTCCGAAGCGCATGTTTTAATCTGGGACATCCCGGAAGTAGTCGAGGGGATATCAAAAGCAAAAATGGCTGCACACATTTTCTGTTGCAACCAAATGGCGTAATCCTCGGTCACTTTACGCCGTCTCCCTATGACTTATTCTTGGTCAGATACAGGGAAAATAAATATATCGCTATAATAAGGTAAAAAGGGGAGGCCCGCAACCATACTTTTTCTGGACAACGGAGAGGACTTACAAGATTCGCATAAGATACAGTGTACTGCGTCGTTGCTATAGCCGACCTGGTCAGGCAAGATCCTGAAAGTGCTTGCCGAAAATTTCGCGCACGTATTCCAGGCTGTGTGCGTGGGCCTGGACCAGATCAAGAGTCTGGGGAGTATCTTCTTCGCGAGCCAGCTCGACCATGAGCCACCCGTTAAAGCTCACTTCGGCCAGCACCTGAGCCAGCTCCCTGCAATCGGGTTCAACACCGCCCAATGTTTCATCCCAAATGCCCCGACTGGAACTTCGCAGTTCCACAATTTCAAGTCTGGATGCGAACTCGCGAATCCACGCCTCTGCATCCTGGCCGCCTCGGCACATCCAATCGACGTCTACCGTAAGTCCCACGTCCTCGGCGCAGGTATGCTCCAGGAGATGGCGCAGCTCACGACCATTCTCGACCAGTTCAGGCAAATGATGATGCACAACGAGACGTAAGCCCTCCCTCCTCAATGCCGTGCTCAGCAGAGCGAAACCATGGGCCTGGACTGCCAACATCTCGTCGGTCTTGCGCGTGCCAATCGGTTGAGGATTGGCATTGATAAACTCTGCCCCCATCGGTAGCAACAACCGGGCTCTCGCAACGATCGATTCGATCGTTTTCGCCTGTGTGCTTGGTTCGTGCACCAGCGCATGGACGTATGCCCCAGCCAGTCGTACACCATGCCTGTCCAGAGCAGTCTGCCAGCGGCTTGCCCATTCCCCTTCTCCCTCTAGAGGATCGAGCAGTCCCTCAAAGTAGACGAAGCCTGCCTGGGCTAAGCCCGCTGCAACATCGTCAATCCGCTTTGTCAGGAAGTGCCAGCCGTAGTGTTGAGACCAACGATAGAAGCCGCTGCATATCCGCATGGCATTACGCTCCTGTCCGCCTCGATACTGGCTGCTGTATCGGGCTTCCTACCGGCCCAATCCGACACTCTCGCCTGAGTTGGCACTTTCCACTGCCGCGACTGCCATGCGTATGCTCTCCAGGTTGTCGCGGCCTGAACATTCCGGTTCGCGCTCTTCTTCCAGGGCGCGTAACATCTCTCCCATAGAACCGGCGAAGCCCTCATATCCCCATGTGCCGGCGATATCGAATGTCTGTACCTGTTCCGGGGAATCCTTCAACGACAGGCTCAACTTGGCCGTCCCCATGGGATTGCTGAGCAGCGCGCTCCCGCGCGTGCCATCCAGAAACCACAGATGATCATGGAGAGCGGGCGCCGAAACGATGTTGTTAAAATGCAGCGTCGTCATAATCTGGGACGACTCCTCGTATTCAAAGAGAATCGTATAGATCATTGGGGAGACCGCCTTCTGTCCGGGCACCATCGCAGTTGTCGCTTTCACCCGTAAAGGTGTGTAGCCGCTGAAGTAACGGCTCAAATCGATGTAGTGGATTCCATGATCAACAACGTTGAAATCCTCATGCTCAGCGTACCAGCCATAATCCTGATAGGCCCGATGCAAGTGGGTAACGGCGTAGACATGCCCCAACACGCCCCGTTCGACCAGAAGTCTGAGTGCCCGATGAGGGGGCGCCCATCGGGCCTGGTGATTGACCATCAGCGTAACCCCGGCGTCGCGGCAAATTTCAACAATTCGTTCGGCCTCGCGCAAGCTGGGTGCTAGGGGCTTCTGTGAAAAGATGTGCTTTCCAGAGGCCGCGATCTGCTCGACCAAAGGCAGGCGTTGGTAAGCATGTACTGCCAGGTCAACGATCTGCACATCAGGATGCGAAAGCAGTTCTTCCACGTCGGTTGTAACCAGGGGGTCGTCGAAATTGGCTGCTATGTTGCGCGCTTTCTCCACCGTTTTATCGCAACAAGCGACGACACGGTAGCCCGCCCTCTTGTAGGCGGGCATTTGCGAGCGGAGGACGATGTTGCCGCATCCGACGAAGCCAATGCCAAAACGCAGGTCGGAGGGCAAAACGGGCTGATAGTCAGCAGGTTGCAGGTCCGGAAACATCGCTATGCTTCTCCTTGGACGTGGCTGGAGGCGAAGGTTGCAATATCCTGTCGTTTCACATCGAAACGCGGATGGAATTAGTAAGTCAGGCCAATAAGGAGGACTTTATGGTTCTCGGCCGGCTCCGGAACCCGCTCGAGTGTGCTGCGCCCTGCTACACCTGCGAATTAAAAGAGAGAACCAATTAATGGGCGGGCCATGCCGTGAAGCACACGGCTGAAGGAGGTATGACATTCGCCTGCCGAGCGTCGCCAGCGAATGCTGCCTTTCTCAGATTCACCAATTTCCTTGCAGAGGGCTGAGGCCGCGACAACTGCGCAGGAGACCCCTCAAAAGGCGCGAGGCGTTTCTCATAATTCCGGCTGCGTCATTACGGGCTGAGTTTCAACACACGCCCCCGGTTGTCGATCCCGCCAGCCCGGTCCGACCCGCCAAGGACAAACGCCGTCCCCCCGTAACCGACCACAGGCATCCCATGAATGCCCACCGGCAGTTCCGGTAAGAGCGTCCACGCGCCCGATTCCGTGTCATACACCTCCGCGCTGGCCAGAGCCGTCCACGGTCGCGCTCCCAGAATCTCGCCGCCAGCAACCACAATGCGGTCGCCCACCACCGCCGCTCCGAACCCGCTGCGTGCCTCATTCATTGAAGGGCCGTCCCGCCATTCTCCACTGGCCGGATCGAAAATCTCCACCGTCGCCAGTGCGCCCGTACCGCCCCAGCGTCCGCCGATAACCCACAATTCGTCGTTGAAGGCCACAGCCGCCACGTGCTCGCGCGGCTGCGACGGTCCGGGCAAAACGGACCAAGAGTCATAAGCAGGGTCATAACGTAGCAGGGCCGTCGTTCCGCCCGTTCCGCCCACCAGAAAGATAAATTCCCCGAGCAACACTGCTTCCCCGCTCATGCGCCGCTCCGGCATCAGACCGGCCTTCGTCCACGTGTCGGTCGCCGGATCGTAGACCAAGATCGATGCCGTTGCCTGCCAGCTCAAGTCCGGCCCTCCACCAAAAATGAAAACTTTACCGTTTTGAGCGGTCACCATCATATGGTGTGCCGGCTCCGGCATGGACGCCAGCGCCGTCCAACTGTCGCTCGCCGGGTCGTACGCCTCAAAACTGGTCAACCCCCCAAAGCCGCCCGGCACGTAGAAGATCCCATCCACGACGGCCACTCGCATCTCCGAGCGGGCCGTGGGCATCACCGCGCCACTCTGCCAACCGCTTTCTTGTTCCGTGCTGTCAGCCGAGATCGGCGTAAGAGAATTCCAGGCAGGAGGCTGGACTGGCAACTGACCGGCCGCGCAGGCCGCTAGGAGAAGAACAGCCGCGATCGTCTGAAAGAAAGACATCGCGACAGCAGGAAATCTGATCACAATTCTATCCCCGTACCTGTGCTTCGATCGCCTCACCCCACGCCAGCAGACGCTCATCCGCACCGAACGGCGCGCAGAATTGAACAGCCAGGGGCAGGCCATTTTCCGCTTCGCCAGTTGGTATTGACAGCGCCGGCACGCCCGCGTTCGTCCAGGGCAGATTCATGATCGGGTTGCCGGTGGCGTGGATTCCGTGCGGCGCCGGGCCCGGCGCCGCAGGTGCAATCCAAAGATCGGCGCCTGAAGAGAGAAGGGCCGCCTCCATCGCATGGCGTAAACGCAGCTGATCGGCTCGTATGTCGTCCCGTTCTTCATCGGAAACGGTAGCCCCGTTTCGCATGATCTCGTGCATATGTATGCTGTAGAGGTCAGAATGTTCCTTGTACCAGTCCTTATGAACCTCGGCCACCTCCACCGCAGTCAGGCGGCGGTGGCGCCGGTTAAGTTCGGCATAGTCCGGGAAGAACGGGACTCGTTCGATGCGGAACCCCTCCGCGGCCAGCCTGTCCAGCGTCTCTTCAAAATGCTGCAGGCCGGTCTCCTCTGCCTCCTCCAAATAGGGGCCCGCTGGAACTGCCAGGGCCGGCAGACCCTGGGGCGGCCCACTTTTCCTGTCGTCCCATCCGTCGCACAGCGCAGAGCAAGCCAGCCGCATTGTCGCTACATTCTGGCTGAAAAGTCCCGCATGATCCACAGATTTCGAGAAGAAGAGCATCCCCGAGGTATGAATTCGATCATAGCTTGGCTTGAAGCCGATGATCCCGCAGAATGCCGCAGGCCTGATGACCGAGCCGATCGTTTGTGTGCCCAGAGCCAGCGGAAAGAAGCCGGCTGCCACGCCCGCGGCCGAACCGCTGCTCGAGCCCCCGGGCGTATGTTCGGGGTTGTGCGGGTTCCGAGTTGGGCCCGGCTGAAAGTAGGCGAACTCAGTTGTGACGGTCTTGCCCGCGACCAGCGCGCCTTTCTGTTTCAGGCGCGTCACCACATCCGATTCCACCCCCTCGAACAGCTCCGCCGGCAGCTTCGAACCGGCCTTTGTAGGGAATCCGTCCACGCGAAAAAAGTCCTTCACACCCACTAACAGCCCGAACAAAGGTGGCCGTTGCGCCGGGTCGGGGAAGCGGTCCAGCAGCACTCCCGCCTCACGCGTCAGCCGCTCCCGCCGCGCCGGCTCCGGCAGAAGCGCTTGGATAACTGAGTCCTCGGCGTCAATGCGGTCGCAAATCTCCAGGACGTGCGCAACCAGATTGACCTCGCCGCTACGCAGCGCAGCCGGTCTTGGAAATCCTCTATCAGGCATCGACTCTTCTCCGGTTTAGCACAATCTGCTGTTGTCATACACGGCTGCAAGCGGGTCAGCCGGCCAATTCAGTAAACTAACGTAGGAAAGCCTCCACCAGTCCGCCATCCACGTTGAGAATCTGGCCAGTCGTCTTGGAGAGCGCTCCGCTGATCAGCAGGTAAGCTGCCTCAGCCTGGTCTTCCGGCAGAATCGCCTGCTTCGTCAGCGTGCGTTCAGCGTAGAAACCGGCTAGTCGGTCTCGCAAAGCGTCCGTTTCCTCCGCCTCGTCATAAGGGAGTTCGTACTTCTGCAATCCCGAAATAACACGCTCGCGCGGGAACATTGAACTTCCGGTTACAACCGTAGCCGGGGCCAGCCCGTTGACGCGCACATTCGGCGCCAGCTCAATCGCCAGCTCGCGTACCAGATGGTTGGCCGCCGCCTTGCTCGTGTCATAGGCCAGCGAACCCTTCTTAGCCACCGCGCCGTTGACGCTGGTCGCGATCACCAGCGAGCCCGGCAGCCTCTGCGCCTCCCAGATCTTGCGCGCTTCATCCGCAACGATATACGCGCCCTTCACGTTCACGTCAAACGTCGTGTCCCACTTCTCATCCGGAATCTGGCCGCTTGCATCCGGTGGGTAGTAGTAGCCCGCCGTAATCACTAGGTGGTCGATGCCTCCGTATGCCAGCAGCGTCTGATCGAAAAGCGCTCGCACGCTGGCCCGGTCGCCCGCATCTACGCCCAGCCCAATCGCCGGCCCGCACGCAGAGATTCCCGTACCCGCTACCCCGATGCCGACTCCGTATTTCTCTGTCAATTCGTCAGCAGTCGCCTGCGCCGCCTCCGCGTTCAGGTCTGCGCACACCACATGCGCGCCCTCCTCTGCCACGCGGTGCGCAATCGCCCTCCCGATACCGCTGCCCGCGCCGACAACCACGACCACACTGCGCGCCAGCTCCTGCTCCGGCGGCATCCGCCGCAGCTTCGCCTCCTCCAGCAACCAGTACTCGATATCAAAGGCCTCCTGCTTGGGCAGCGCTACGTACTGACTGACCGTCTCCGCGCCTCGCATCACCTCCACCGCACAGTTGTAGAACTCCGCCGTCACCCGGCTCTCGCTCTTGTTCTTGCCCCAGGCGATCATGCCAACTCCGGGAATGAGAATCACAGTCGGGTTCGGGTCCCGCATCGCCGGCGAATCGGGATGTTTGTGGGCGTCGTAATAGTCGGCGTAGTCCTGACGATACTTGGTCAGCCCGCTCTCCAGTTTCGCCAGCAACCCCTTCACATCCATTGTCTTCGGATCCCAGTCCACATATAGAGGCTTGATCTTGGTGCGAAGGAAATGGTCCGGACAGGACGTGCCCAACTCGGCGAGACGGGCTGCGTCGTTGCTGTTGACGAATCGTTGAATCGCCTCGTCCGCCTGCACCGTGCCGACGAAAACATTCTCCTGACTGACCATGCCCCGCAGCGCTGGCAGCAACTCGACCAGTAGCGCATCTCGCTCGTCGTCGGCAAGCGCTTTGTATTTCTGCCCTCCAAAGGTATCTGCGCCCTTGTCCCGGCTCTCGATGTAAAGGGCTGCCTTCTCGATGATGTCCAGGCTCAACTCGTAACAAGCCTTGTCGTCGTCAGCCCAGTTGATCAGCCCGTGGCCACCCATCATGATGCCTTCCATCGTCGGATTTGCCGCCGCCATATCCCCCATTACCAGCCCCAGATCAAAGCCGGGCCGCTGCCAGCCCACCCAGCCCAGCTGATCACCGAAGATCTCCGCGGTCAGCGCTTCGCCATCCTCAGCCGCGGCGATAGCTATGACCGCGTTTGGGTGCGTGTGGTCCACAATCGGGGCGGGGATGAATGCATGCAGCGGCGTGTCGATGGAAGAGGCGCGCGGGTTGAGGTCGTAGACGCAGTGGAGATACTTCCCTACCATCTCGTCTTCAATTGGAGTCTTGAGCCCCTTCTCGTCGGCCGCATCGTAAATGGCGCGCAGCTGCCGGATCTTGTCCATGTAGAGCGAGGAGAAATTCTCCCGTTTTGAAGTGCGCAGGTCGCCACCCGACCCCTTGACCCACAGCACCTCGACCGACTCGCCCGTCAGCGGATCGGTCTCCATATATTTGGAGGACGTGTTGCCGCCGCCCGTGTTGGTTATTCGCTGGTCCTGGCCAAGCAGATTGGAGCGGTACACAAGACGCCCAAGCGGATCGAGTCCGGCCGCAGTTTCTTCGTCCCAAAGATAGGATACGTGTCGATAGTCATTAGGTGCAGTCATGTCAAAACTCCGGAGATGCGAAAGGGGCAGAAGGCCGTTGATCAAAGTCCTGTGCCCCGTGTTTCGTAGAAGTGAAGAATCTGCTGGCCGCGAGCTACTGGCGTCTGGCCGCAGCAGTTGGCAGTGTAGCAGAAAGCGTAGGGCTGCGCTAACAATTGGCCCCGGGGAAGAGGTCGGTTGAATCTGGACGGGCGCGACCGACTTTGTTACAATTCGGGCGCAATATAGTCTGCTCATTGGTCGCAACAGGGCACTATACACGTTTCAAATTCCGAATACTTGCAAACCGCTCTTCCACACAGCCATGTCACTTGAATTCTGGCGCAATCTGTCCGTCGTCTGGATTTCGATATTCTTCTTTCTTATCTGCCTTGTTCCATTGGCCTTCGCTTTTCTAGCCGTGCAAGGCATGAGAGAAGTGCTGGGCGGAGCCCAGTCCGGTCTTGAAAGTCTGCAGGACGCCAGCAGCAAGGCCCGCGCCAAAACAGAAGAAACGGCAGCACAGGTGACATCAGCAGTGATCCAGGGACAGAGCAAAGCCGAGAGGTCCCAGGCAACGCTCAAGCAACTTTTGCGGCGTGCGCAGCCCGCGCCCCCTTCCTCCCCGAAGAAGTAAGCGCTCCATCCACCTTCGTCATATCGTTCGCCAGCGTAAATCGGAAAGCCCATCGACAGCGTGCTGGAGCTGCCGGACGGCGCCCCGTTCATTGGTTGCCATGGACACCGGTCCGCGCGCCTGAATGGAAACCGACAGCCTCCACGAACGTGTCCGCTCATACCTCATGCGTTCCGACAACAAGGGCCAGGACTGGGAATACTACTCCAAGATTGCCACGACCCCTCCAACATAGTCTCAGTCGACGAGACCGCGCTCGCAGGCACAGCCTTTCACCAGACTTCAGCCTCCCGTCGCTCCTCCCGGTCCGTCCGTCTTCAGAGACCCTCCGAATGACCCGAAACCGGTATCTCCCCAGCTACCGCTCTACCACTGATGCCCCCGATTTCAGGCACTTGACAAAGTATGCGATCTCTTCCAGAATGCCTGCCAGCCAAACCTTTCCAACAGCATAGATCCTCCCCCGTCCTTCGACCTTGCAAAGTGCCTGAAAGTATCGCAATTCCGTGAAACTCCAGTGCAGAACTCTCCAAACCTATTTCAGTAAGGAGGAAGCAAAGTCATGAAAAAGCTCTATCTGTTCGCCGTCTTCACCTTGGTGATGGCAATTATGGTCTCGGCCTGCGCGGCGCCCGCGGCACCGGCAGAGACCGGGGCCATGGAAGAGGAGATGGTCGAGGAAGTCACCATCAGTATCATCACCGCTCAGGGCCCTCTGGCTGATGGCCTCGTCGCTTTGATCCCGCAGTTTGAAGAGGAAAATCCGGGCATCAAGGTCGAAGTAGCACCCTTCCCCTGGACGACATTCTTTGAAAAAGTGATCTCGCTGGCCCGCACCGAATCCGGCGAATTTGACGTCATCTTCGCCGACGATCCCTGGATGCCGAACATCGTCGACGGCGGGCTGTCCGTCAATCTCACCGAAGCCTACGGCGCAACCCGCGACGACGACGTGCCCCAGGTCTCCTACGACGTCTTCTCCTGGCCTCCCCCCTATGGTCCCATCCCCTTGGACTTCCAGACCGGTGAGCGTCCCGACCTGCACGCCCTGCCCATCCAGGGCAATGTCATCATGTTCTACATCCGCCAGGACATCCTTGACGAACGCGGACTCGATCCGCCCGTGACCTGGGATGACGTACTGGCGATCGCTGAGCAAGTCCACTGTCCCGACTGCGACCCGCCCTTCTACGGTTACAACGTGCGCGGCGCCGCCGGCAGTGACGCCCTCGCCCTACTATGGTCAATGGGTGGCGGCATCTTCGACGACGAATTCAACGTCATCCTCGACAACGAGGCCGGCTGCGACGCGCTCACGCTCTACGAGCAGCTGAGCAAGTATCTGCCGCCGGGCGGCAATACCTATGGCACAACAGAGATGGTCGCCGAGGTCGTCTCCGGCCGCGCCATGATGGGCATCGGCTGGCCGGGCGACGCCTACGCAGCCTTCGAGGACGAGACCGACTCCGACGTCGCCGGCAAGATGCTCTATCTGCCTCTTCCCGCCTCCGAAGTCGGCGCTCCCCATGTCTCCATGATGGGCCACTGGGGCCTTGTGATGAATGCCCATTCAGAGAACAAGGACGCCACCTGGGCCTATATGGAGTGGATGCACTACAACCAGGAACACGCATTGGCCTACGCCCACGCCGGCGGCATCCCCTTCCGCAAGTCTGTCTTCAACGACCCAGAACTGATCCTGGAGAAACCGTGGTTCCCGGCCCAGTTTGAGGCCCTGATGGTGCCCCCGAAGTGGCGACCCCGTAGCACCCAGGCCACAGGCATCAGTCTCGCCATTCTTGGGCCGGCCTTCAGCGCCGTCGGCGCCGGAGATATAACCGGCCAGGAAGCCTGCGAACAGGCTGGCGCCGAAATCCGTCTCGAGATGGAAGGCGTTACCAACTAGAGTGAATTCCAAAGAAAGGGGAGCGAGATTCCTCCTCACTCCCCTTTCCCTTTGCACACTCTTCGAGCATGAGAACACAAAGTCGTCTTCCTGACTTACAGGTCCAAGGAGGGCACCGTTGACCGTACAGCAGACCGTTAGTCCCTTGCCTGGCCAGGGCGCGAGTAGCGCCAATAGCGTGACCACCCAGCCTCCTCCGCCCCAGGGCATGTGGTCCGAGCTATTCAGCTTTCGCGACAACCGCCTCGGCGTGATACTGATCGTGCCCAGCCTCCTGGCACTGATCCTGGTCCAGTTCTATCCCATCGTTTACAACTTCTGGCTGATTCTCACCAGCGAAAAAGGTGAGTGGATCGGCTTGGCCAACCTCTCCCGGCTCACCAGGGACACCATCTTTCACGGCGCCCTGATCTTCAGCCTCAAAATGGGCATTGTAGTCGTTCCCATGTGCCTGCTTGTGGGGCTGGGACTGGCCCTTCTGGTGCACAGCGACTATGCCGGCCGCAAGGCCATCTGGATCTCCATCCTTATTATTCCACTCATGGTCTCCGAAATCGTCGCCGGAATGATGTGGAAGATCATGTACCACCCCACCCTGGGTCTGGTAAACGTGCCGCTCACCGCCCTCGGTCTTGAACCGATTATCTGGCTCGTGAAGGCCGATACCGCCTTCATTGCACTCTGTGTCGTCGAGGTCTGGCGCATCAGCCCCCTTGCATTCCTACTTCTCTACGCCGGCCTCAACCAGGTCCCGCGTGACATCTACGAAGCCGCCGCCGTCGACGGCGCAACCCGCTGGCGCGCCTTCTGGGACATGACCCTCCCCTATATCAGGCCCATGTTTGCCATCGCCACCATCCTCGTCTTTGTCTGGTCCACTCGCACCATCGGCACCATTGCCGCCACCACCCAAGGCGGCCCGGGCCGCGCCACCTGGAACCTCTCCTGGTACATCTACGGTATGTCCTTCCAGCGGCTCAAGCCCCACTACGCCTCTGCAGCAGTGCTCGTCATGCTGCTGATGACCTATATCGCCGGCACGATCTTCGTAAGATATCTGTGGGTGGAACGCAGGAGCCGATGAGCTTGACTGTCCTTTCCCAAGGAGTATACGCTGATGGCACAAACTGAAGCGAGAGAGACAGCAGCAACCGAGACTGTGCCCCTCCCTGTTGAAATGGCCGTACAGGAAGGCCGTTTCAACCTGCGAAAACTGCTCGTTGTAATCGTCCTCTACCTCGCCGCCTTCTGGACCCTCGTCCCCATGTACTGGGTCGCCATCTCTTCCATCAAATCTTTGCGCGACCTCGCCCACATCCCGCCCCGTTTCTTCCCGACAGATCCCCGTCTTGACGCCTGGGTGACCATCTTTGAGCGCCGTATCCTCGAAAACGTCTACAACAGTCTCGTCGTTGCCACCTTGGCAACCATCATCTGCCTAATCATTTCAGTCCCCGCCGCCTACGCCGCCACCAGGATGCGCCTGCCCTTCAAGTTCGTCGCAATCGTCGTCGGTCTGATGGGTCTAGTCGCTCTCCTGCCCCCCATCGCCTCAGCAATTCCTCTTTTCCTCCTCGGCAGTGATCTTGGAATTATCGACGAAAAATATACCCTGATCATCCTCTACACCGTTCTCAACACAGCTTTCGCCGTCTGGGTCCTGCGCGGCACCTTTATGGACGTCCCCATGGACGTGGAGGAAGCTGCCCTGATGGATGGAGATACACGTTTCGGCGCCGTGCGCCGCATCCTGCTGCCTCTAATCTTTCCCAGCCTCTTTTCGATCGCAATCCTGCTATTTATCTTTAACTGGAACGAGTACATCATCGCCCTCTACTTCGTAAATTCCATGAAAACCATGACCCTCCCGATCGCCATCCAGGCGCAGATTCCTCAGCACGAGCTTGACTGGGGCGTCGTCAGCGCCGCGGGAACGATCGCTGTCTTTCCGGTTCTGGTGGCAGCCTTCACTCTACAGAGATTCCTCGTGCGCGGGCTGACCTTTGGCGTCGCCAGCGGCCAGTGAGCAATGACCTCAGACGTCCGTTGCAGCGGGATGCTTTCGACTCAGGACCGCCAGTAATTCGCGGAAGCTCGCTACTGAGAGCAAAAGGAGAGTAGACTTTGGCGGAAGTAAGAATAGAAGGCCTGACTAAGTACTTCGGCGACACCTGCGCCGTCAATCAACTCAACCTGGTCGTCAACGATGGCGACCTGGTGGTCCTCCTCGGCCCCTCCGGCTGCGGCAAGACGACCACCATGCGCTGCGTGGCCGGTTTGGAGCGCCCCACCTACGGCGATATCTATATCGGCGAGACCCGCGTCAACGACCTCGAACCCCGTGAACGCGACGTCGCGCTCGTCTTCCAGAGTTATGCCCTCTACCCCCACTTCACCGCCTTCGACAACATCGCCTACCCCCTGCGCCTGCGCAAAACACCAAAAGATGAAATCGAGCGTAGAGTCCGCGATGTAGCCGAAATGCTGGGCATCACGCATACCTTGGAGCGGCCGCCAGGCCTCTGTTCCGGCGGCGAGCAGCAGCGCATCGCCCTCGGCCGGGCCATCGTGCGCGAACCCGTAGTCTTCCTCATGGATGAACCCCTCTCCAACATTGACGCCCTGCTGCGCGTCTACATGCGCGCCGAGATCAAACGCTTGCAGCACGAGTTGGGCACTACCATGATCTACGTCACCCATGATCAGGTTGAGGGCATGACGATGGCCGACCAGATCGCGGTGATGAACCAGGGCACCCTGCAACAACTCGGCACGCCCACCGAGATCTACGACATGCCGGCCAATAACTTCGTCGCCCGCTTCGTCGGCTCTACACCGATGAACTTCATCCCCGGCGCGCTGCAGAAGGAAAACGGGAAAACAGTCCACAAGAGCGACCAGTTCGTCATCCCGGTCAGCACCGAAATGGCAGACCGCGCTGCCGAACTCTGTCCCGGCGGCGTCTGTACCCTTGGCGTCCGTCCCGAAGAGATCCGTTTCTCCATGGATGACGAAGGAACCAATCAAGCCAGAGTCTTCCTGCTTGAACCGCTCGGTTCGGAGACGATCCTTGACATCGAGAAAGAGGGCCTCCTCCTCAAGGTCAAAGATGTGGCCGCGACGCAGGTGCGAGAGGGCGACGTCCTCAGCCTCTCCTTCAATCGCTTTCACCTCTTCGACGATGAAACAGGCGCAGCCATCCGCTGAACCAGGGAGCGGATCCTGTCATGCACCAGGCATGGCTGCGTGACGCATCACGCCTTCCTTTTCCCCAATCGATCTGCCTACCCATTCCTGAGTACCCACGGACAATCCACGAAGTGAGGCATTATGTTTGAAGTGAAGATTGGAAGCGCTCCCATCAGTTGGGACGTACTTTCCTTTGGCGGCAGCAAGACCAGCGGCCTCACATTTTCCCAGATGCTCGACGGGATTGCTACGGCCGGGTACGAAGGAACCGAAATCGCAGTGAACGGCTTTTTCCCCGCCGACGCGGAGTCACTGCTCGCCGCACTGAATAAGAGGAATCTGAAGGCGGCTTCCTCCTATGTAGCCCTCACGTTGGAAGAGGAGGGGGCGTTGGAGCAGATGATTGAGCATGTGGATCGAGTCGGCGAACGCCTGGCCCAATTCAATTCCACGGAAATCATCATCGCCGGCAACTCCACGCCCAAGCGCCTGGAGATCGCCGGATCCGTCGCCGACGATGGCAGCGACGGCTGGAACGACGTGGAATGGCAGCGCGCCGCCAAGGCGCTGGAGACTATCGCCATCCGCTGCAAAGAGCGCTTCAACCTCAGGACCGTCTTTCATCATCACACCGGCACCTATGTCGAGACGCCCAACGAGGTTGCCCGGATAATGGAGATGACCGACCCGGCGCTGGTTGGACTCTGCCTCGACACCGGCCACTACCACTACGGCGGCGGCGACGTCGTCGAAGCTACGAAGAATTACTCCGACCGGATATGGTATCTCCACATCAAAGACATCTGGCCCGATAAGCTCGCACAGATAAGACGGGAGCGAATCCATATGCGCCGTGCCTGGGCGATGGACCCATTCGCTGAACTGGGACAAGGCTGTATCGACTTCCCCGCCTTCTTTGACGTGCTGCGATCACAGGGCTATCAAGGCTGGATGATCGTTGAGCAGGACTCTGTTGGCCGTTCACAACGAGACCCGAACTGGTCGCCTGTCGAGAGCGCCAGGCAGAGCCGCGACTATCTTCGAGACGTTCTTGAAGTGTGAGCCTGTTCTCTACCTCTGCACCGGCCAGAACGCAACACGTAATCCAGTCAAGGAAACGTCAATGGCAAAGGTATCTGAGCAACTGAACCTCCTGCTCGAAGAGATGGCAACCTGGGACAAACCGGAATATGTTATCTCCAGCTTGACGCACTTGGTAGACATCCACCCCGAACTCCTCGAGCACTCGTTCACCTTCGAAGTGCTCGGCCGCGCCTATGGACTGCTGGACAACAAGCCGCTCGCCGCCGAAATCTTCGAGTACGCCCTGAAATTGGATCCTACCCGTTCCCAGGCCAGCGCCTGGTACAACGAAGTGCGGGAATGTGAAGACGTAAACTACGACGAAGCGAGCGTACCCAAGTTCGAGTTGCCCGATCCGCTGCGATTTGCAGATGGCCGGGAAGTCACAGATGCCGCCGCGTGGAGGGAGGAACGCCGTCCCGAACTTCTCCATCTGTTCGAAGAGCACGTCTACGGTAAAGCACCCGGCCGCCCCGAGGCCATGACCTTCGAAGTCACCTCGGTCGAAGAGAGCGCCCTCGACGGCCAGGCGACGCGCAAAGAGATCGCCGTCTACTTCACCGGCCGTCGCGACGGTCACAAGATGGACATCCTCATCTACCAGCCCAACGACCGGCCGAAACCGGTGCCCTCTTTCCTCGTCCCCAACTTTCAGGGCAACCACTCAATCCATAGCGATCCCGGCATAACCCTCTCACAGCAGTGGATGCGCAACCGCATCGACCGCGGCATACGCAACCACCGCGCCACCGAGGCCAGCCGTGGAACCGCTCTCTCGCGCTGGCCGGTCGAGCGCATCCTCGAACGCGGCTACGCGATCACAACAATCTACTACGGCGACCTGGACCCCGACTACGATGACGGCTTCCAAAACGGTGTCCATCCCCTGTACTACAAGGCCGACCAGACTCGACCGGCCGCCAACGAGTGGGGAGCCATCGGCGCTTGGGCCTGGGGCCTGAGCCGCGCACTCGACTACCTCGAAACGGACGATGATATCGACCACACACGTGTGGCCGTCATGGGGCAGTCCCGCCTCGGCAAAACCGCGCTGTGGGCCGGCGCGCAGGACGAACGCTTCGCCCTCGTCATCCCCAACAACTCCGGCTGCGGCGGCACGGCCCTTTTCCGCCGCCGCTTCGGCGAAACCGCCCGCCACGCCAACGTCACCTACCCTCACTGGTTCTGTGAAAATTTCAAACGTTACGACGACAAGGAAGACGAGCTGCCCGTCGACCAGCACATGCTCATCGCCCTCGTCGCCCCCCGCCCAGTCTACGTGGTCAGCGCCGACGCCGACCTCTGGGCCGATCCCCACGGCGAGTTTCAAGGTGCCTTGCACGCCGACCCCGTCTACAAGCTCCTGGGCACCGAAGGCATCGCCGTCAAAGAACAACCTCCCGTCAACCAGCCCGTCAGGAGCATAATCGGCTACCACATCCGCACCGGCAAGCACGACGTAACCACCTACGACTGGGAACGCTACATGGACTTCGCCGATATCCACGTGCGCTAAGGATAGCAACCTGGGCTCCAGCACAAGCAGAAGTTAACGGGCCGCAAAATAACGCTGAAAATACACGAGTCATGCCACTGCTGGCATGACTCGTGCGCGTCAAACTTACAATTGTTGGGACGTAAACCTGCGTTAGCAGTACTGCGACCCCGGCCCGGAAAACTACGTCCGATAAGCGTCAGCTACCTTGCGCAGAGCCTTCTCGACGCCAAGCACATCTTTCTGGGTATAGAATTCGCTCCAGGTTATGACGAGGTGCGCCGCCAGTCCTCGTTCGGCGTTGGGGCACATTCCCTTATAATAGCGCTCCCGATCGTCATACACGGCCCGTGGATACGCGTACTCCGGGTGTTTCGGTGTTTCCGGGTTCAAAAAGGCAGGATGGTCATACAGCAGGTAGTAGTGCTTTGGCATGCATGCCACGCCTTCTGCTTGCAGGGCGCGGGCAAAGGTGTAATTGTCCGCAGTGAAAGCGCCTTCTTCCATTCTGACTGCGTAGAGCCAGTAAGCGTGCATCGCCCCGTCAATTATGTGCGGTGGGCTTAGGCCCGGAATGTCGCGGATCAGCTGGTCGAGCATCTGACCGGTCTCTCTGCGCCGTGCCACAATGTCATCCAGCTTGTTCAGCTGTACCATTCCCACCGCGGCGCCTAAGGGATTCATCCGGTAATTCAGGCCCAGACCTACGTGTGTGCGGAAGAACACGCCCTCCTTGGTCCCTTCTTCCTCTCCGCGCCCGACAGCGAACAGCGAAGCTCGCTCGGCATACTCATCCGTGTTCGTCATCACCATGCCGCCGGTGATTGTCGTCATGTGTTTGCCGGTGATGAAGCTGAAAACGCCGACATCTCCAATCGAACCCACTCTCCGCCCCTTGTATTCAGCGAAGTGTGCCTGCGCGCAGTCCTCTATGATGGGAAGACCGTGGCGACGGCCAATATCCATCAGTTCGTCCATTGGCGCTGGCTGACCGTAAAGATGGACTGCTACAATCGCCTTCGTTCTGTCCGTTATTTTAGACTCGACATCGGCAGGATCGATGTTGTAAGTCTGTAAGTCCACATCGGCAAATATCGGGATAGCATTGTGGGCGAGGATTCCCTTCACCGAGCCGACATCGCTGATGGCAGGCAGGATAACCTCATCACCGGGTTCGACGCCGGCGGCGACTACGCCAACGTGAACTGCCGCAGTTCCTGAATCTACGGCGACCCCATGGCGCATGCCATGGGCCTGTGTGAATGCCTTGCAGAATTCGCCAATAGGATCACCTCTAATCCCTTCGCTGATCAGAGCAGCTACTGCCTCCGCCTCTTCCGCGCCGACTTTGCGCACGCCCAGATTCTGCCCGATCGACTCTGGAAAAACGGGAGTCCCTCCGTTGATTGCCAACTGTGCCGGTGTCCCTTCCATCCTGATTGCCCCCTTGGTTCTCGCTCAGAAAGCCTGGATCGAACTATCGACCTCCAAAGCCTGTCATGTGTATGCCGCGGATAAAGTATCTCTGCATCGAGAAAAACAACACGAGTATCGGGGCAAGCATCAGGATAGATGCAGCCATCAGTTGGTTCCAGTCCGTACCTGTTCGACTCATGAAAAAGCGCAAGCCAAGCGCCAGCGTGCGCAGATCAACCGAATTCGTGTAGATCAGAGGTCCCAGAAAGTCATTCCAGTGACTAAGGACCGAAAAGATCGTTACGGCTCCCAGCACCGGTCCTGAAATTGGCAATATGACCTGCCAATAGATACGCACGTAAGCGGCCCCATCCATCAGCGCCGCTTCATCCAACTCCAGGGGAATGGTTCTGAAGTACTGGCGAATCAGAAAAACGTAGAACGCATTGACCCCAAACCAAAAGGGCACGATCAGAGGCAATAGAGTATCAATCCACCCAAGCAGTTTGAACAGTATGAACGAAGGGATCAAGCGGACCACATCAGGAAGCATCAGCGTAGAGAGAAGGACGATGAACCAGAAGTCACGGCCCCGGAAGCGTATTCGGGCAAAGCCAAACGCGACGAAAGAGCTCGTCAAAACTGTACCCAAAGTGGCCAGGAACGTGATCACCACACTATTTCGAGTATAAAGGAAGAAAGGATGCCCCGGACGCGTGACGGCATCGATGTAGTTGCTCCATACGACTGGCCTCGGAATCAAATTCGGCGGAAAGATAAACTCTGTTCCAGGCATCTTGAGCGAGGTCGACAACATCCATCCAAGTGGTACGAAGCAGATCACGCCCCCGATGATCAACAGAGCATAGCGTACTATGTTGGACAAAATTAAGGATGAGAGAGGTCTCATTCCACTTCGTAGAACACCCATATCCGCGCCATCCTGAACTGAACGATCGTAAAGACCAAGATGATGAAGAACAACACCCACGCCAAAAGGGAGGCATAGCCCATCCGCAGGTTCTCAAACGCGTGTCGATAGACAAAAAGTACGTAGAAAAGTGTTGTGTGAACCGGGCCTCCTTGTGTAGCGATGTATGCTGCGGTGAAAATCTGGAAAGAACTGATGATACCCACCACCAGATTGAAGAAAATTAGCGGTGTGATCAACGGCACTGTGACGTGTCTGAATTGGGCGAACCTGCCCGCCCCGTCAATCGCGGCCGCATCGTATAGCGACTGCGGCACGCCCTGAAGCCCAGCCAGAAACACCACCATCATCGTGCCAACTCGCCACAGTTCCATGATAATGAGAGAAGGCTTGGACAGTTCGGGATCCCAGAGCCAAGCCTGACCCGGAACTCCAAACAAGGACAATATGTAGTTGGCCAGACCATAGTCGGGATTGAATATGTACATCCAGAGGAACACACTGGCTACGCCGGGGATGATGGTAGGAAGATAATACAGAGTTCGAAAGACATTTACACCGTGCACTCGCATGTTGAGCAATAGCGCAAGCATCAGTGCCCAAACAACCTGTGCCGGTACGCCCAGAAAGGTGAAGTAGGCGGTGTTCCAAAGGGAAATCGTAAAGAACCTGTCACCCAGCATCCTGTCGAGGTTGTCCAGCCCGTTGAAAGTGGGAGGCGATAAGACTGGATAGCGCGTGAAGGCGAGATAGACTAAGCCCACCATTGGGCCGGCAGTAAATAGGATAAAGCCGACCAGCCACGGCGCAATAAACATGTACCCAAGAAAATCGCGTCGCAGTTGTGTGCGTGAACCCAACATGGACCGTATTATTGCCATGTCAGAAAAAGCGCTCCTGCTTCAGATAATTCCTCAAATGAATGTACTTATTCAGAATGCGGAGTGACATCAGCCGGGCGCTCTGCCCATTCGCTGACGTCACCCCGACTTCAAGTCTGAAGCCCGCCGCAAACCATTCCGGAGAGGATTCAGTGCTTGACCACTGGCCTCCCCTATCGTTGCAGGCGCTAGAAATCTCCGTATTCTTCCCGATACTCCGCAATGAGTTGGTCGACGTCCGGCTTTACCTCATCCATCGCCTCCTGTGCCGTCTTCCGGTCCAGCAGGATTTCATCCCAGGCGCCTTGGATGAGCGCGTCCATTTCTCGGATGCCAGGAATGTGAAGGATGACACGGGTGACCTGTGCAGCTGCAATATCAATCACCTCAGGCGTTTCCCAGTCTTTCATTCCCTGCTTCAACCACAGGTCGGACTCTGCTACCTCTGGTGACGTGGGGTCGCCATAATGGGCCAGAATGAGCAGTTCGTGCCCCCTATTGGTGTTGAAGGCGATGTACTCCCACGCTTCGTCAGGATGCTCGCTGCCGGTGTAGATGCCCGGCCCCTCGGGGGGATTCCGGGTAATTGTCGGTCCATTTGGCATCTCCGGCAGCGGCACCTGGCCTAAGACAAGATCTTCTCGCAAATAGGGAAGGATCTCCCGGTGGAAGAAACCCATCGCCACGCGCTCTGTGTTCATCATTTCGGCGCCGCCGCGGAACTCCTCAACCTCTGCCGGAGTCGGTGTGAATCCCATCTTAGTCGTATCGGCCATCCAGTTCCACGCCTCAATCGCCTCCGCCTCGTTGATCACGGTCGCCGTATTGTCCTCGTTCCAGACATCGCCGCCAAAACCCCAGATCCACAGATTCTCAAGCCTGATAGTACGGGACATGGGTGTTCGGCCCCACTGCTTTTCGGCTCCTTCGCCCACAGAAAGCGCGCCGGCATACTCGCGTTCCCACTTTTCCAGTGTCCATCCGCCTTCCTGATAGACCTCCCATGGATCTTGGAGACCCGCCTCCTCCATCAGCCTCGGGTTATACATGACAAACATAGGATGCGCGCCGTCGGCAATGGCATATACTTGCCCCTGCCAGGAGAGGTTCTCCACCAGGCCGGGGTAGAAATTATCCACATTGACTCGAGGGTCCGATTCGATATAGTCATTCAAGGGGACCAATACATTGCGGACAGCATAGGTTGCCCGCTGCATAGGATGGTTGAAGGTCAGATCAAAGGGCGCCTCACCGCCTGCCAGCGCGACATAAACCTTCTGAATCGCTTCACCATACGGCAGGGGTACCATCTCAATCGAGATATTCGTGTTCGCCTCGTTAAACTCCTCCCCAGCCTGACTCATCGTCGCTTCAGGGTACGAGTTGTCGTACCAGTACACCAGTTCCACCATTTCAGCGGATGGCGCGGCTTCACCTGAGTCCGTCATTTCCGTCGCCGGAGCGGCCGGCACACATGCCACCGCCGACGCCCCTGCCACCGCAACCGCAGATAGACGCAAGAAATCTCGTCGGCTGACCTGTCTCGTCTGACGCATGATTCCTCCTTTACTGTCCCTGACTGGAAGCAAACGTAGGGTTGCAAAACCTCCTCACGCACATCGGCGAAGCAATTTTCTTGGCGTCACCTCCTTTTTGGCTCAATACGCATTCAAATTCGATTGCGGTCTGCAACCGACCGCACAATGTCCGCCACCAATTCGCAATGTTCCGGCCGGTACTTCTCGCCGATGGACGCCCAGCGGACAAAGTTCCCTAGGTAAGCTTTCGCATTGGGGCAGGTGTCAGCACTGTAGTCGTATGTGCGAGAAGCCGGCGGCATTGCGAACTGATGCGACCTGCTCTCCGCTCGCTTCCGCAGGAAGGCAAGGGCCTCGGGCATCAGGTAATACCTTGCAGTGCCGGCGCCCGGGATGCCGCCGTCAGCCAGTTGCTGTGAGAGCTCCTCCGCCGTACAGTGAAAGTGCTCCGGGTCCATGTGAAAACCGACCATCCAGCAGGAAAACAGAGTCACATTGTCCGAAATAGGCAGCGGGGTTATACCGGGAATCTCAGCCAGTAGAGGCCACAATATACGAGCAATCCGGTCCCGATGCATCGCGTGTTCACCGATGACTTCGAGCTGGCCCAGGCAAATCGCAGCCGTACACTCCGGCATGCGGTACGAGAAGCCCATTTCATGGTGATAGCGTCCGTACCCGGGAATCCACTCCGCCCCACGATCATGCGCTATGAAGCGCATTCGGGACGCTAGTTCATCGCTGTTTGTGACGACACAGCCCCCAATGTCCGAACCCATAGTCTTCTCAGGATCGAACGAAAACCCCGCTGCGTCCGCCAGTGTGCCAACCAGCCGGCCCTTGTATTCGCTGAATGCTGCCTGGCATGCATCCTCATAGACAAAGAGATTGTGTTTTCGCGCCAATTCGTTAATCGGATCCATATCGCAGACCAAACCGGTCTTGTGTACAACCAGGATCGCTCGCGTCCGATCTGTAATACACTCTGAAATCGTCTCCGCGCTCACATTGACCGTGCCGGGCTCCGTATCGGCGAAGACGGGAATGTAATTTTCCAGGCAGAGACCCTGAATAGTGCCGAAATCGGTGATAGGACTGACGATGACTTCATCCCCCGGCTCGAAAGAGAGAGCAGAGGCGAGCGCAGCCAGCGCTGAAGTGCAGCCGGGTGTCGTCACACAGTGTTTCACGCCCAGCGTCTCCGCGAACGCCTTCTCAAAGCGCTCAGCCATATTGACCTTCAGCCCCCCGGTGATGACTTCCTGAACGTATTTGAGGCAATTCGGGCCGACAATACGCGGAAACATGGTGGGTAAACTGCTTATCGATGCCATGGCACTCTCCGCACCAGAGCAGGACATCGCAGCTCTCAGCGGTTCTGTCAATCGATCTGCCATCTGTTGGCTCCCTCGATTTCCTGTCCGGGGGACGTTTCACATCCACCTTAGGGCATCGGCAACGACACCGTCAGTCTTGACTAGGCTTAGTGTCCGCTATTCTGCAATCTGTCCAAGAGTGTGTCTCGAACGATGTTTCCGTTTTTCGGGATTCAAGATTCTTCGTCACGTTCGACAAAACTTGCCAAATGGTGCAAACCACCGCAACGATGTGAGAGGTGGACGAATAATACTATATACATGGAACCGTGTCAACCTGTCTTTTTGGACGGGTGCATCCCAGATTGTTTGCTGGATCAGGTAAGGCCAAAGAGAGCAAGAGGGT